>JBJHDK010000005.1:0-20942 GCA_050486505.1 Fibrobacteria bacterium
ACCTAACCGAGAACCGACTTTCTCAGGATCCTGTGCACCGTGGAAAACTCCGTAAACGATGACAGACGCATCATTGTGCTCGAAATAGATCGCATAAGGGAAGCGACGGATCAGGATTCTTCGAAAGTCATCGAAACGTACGGGGTAAATCCCGGGATCGTTGCTGATACGTGATAATGCCGCATCAGCACACCGGAGAAACTCTTCACCTAAACCGCGAGCTTGTTCCTCATACCACCAGTACGCGGTGTTAATGTCACTCTGCGCCTTGGGGAGGACGATGATTTCCCTAGGCACGACCCGACCGGATGTTTTGCTTCGCCTGTTCCCAAGGAATTCCAACGCCCGGATTGGCCAGGTATTCCGCCTTGCGCTCACGAAGCGTGTTCGCAACGGAAGGGTGATCGGGGAGCGCGTGCTGATCCTCCGCAATGGAATCCCACAGGTCTTCGACCAGCTGAAGCCGTTCGGACAACGGGAGTGCCTTTAATTCGGAGAGAGGGGCCATGAGCGAAATATACTCAGGGCGCGGAACGGGGAATTCCCCCACAAACGGAGCATGTGACGCCGGTCACGGCAGTGCGGACGACGACAAAACGCGATGCGCCTCTTTGCCCCTCCTTTGCGGCGATTAAATGCCACGAGAGAACGCAAAGGAAACAAAGAGAGAGGGGGGAAGGATGGTCGGGACGGCGGGATTCGAACCCACGACCCCTTGAACCCCATTCAAGTACTCTACCAGACTGAGCCACGTCCCGAACAGGCGGGTCAATGTAGATGCGTGCCTGCCGAACGTCAATGCAATTGTCCGCGAAGCGGCCCCAAACAGGGGAAAAAACCGGAATCGGGGCCCCCCATCCTTTTAATGTGGGGGTGTGCCGTGTGGTCACGCGTCCCTTGGGGAGGCTCCGTTGAAAGAGGCCGCAGGATTTGACTCCTCCGGCTCCTGTGCTCGAAACCGTTGGTTCCAACCGTGAGATCGACCGGTTTCGAGAGGTCGCCTGCGGAGTTAAATCCTGCGGCCGAATCGACACGGCATCCAGGATCCCCACGGGTTTCGTCCCGGGCGGCCCGGAGTTAAATTTGCCGCCTCGCATATCCATACGAAAACCCGAAATCACACGGAGACACTGTGAAAGACCTGTCCGCGCTCGATCGTCAACGCAAGGCCTACCAACCCAAGCTCCCCCCCGCCCTGGCGCAGGGCGCCGACCACGTCTCCGTGAAGGCGGGCGCGGCCACCGAGCCGGTGAAGGACAAGGAAGCGATCAAGCTGGCGTTTCCGAACACCTACGGCATGCCCTTGCTCGACTTTGCCGCGGGCGAAGCATCGGGGGGCGAGGCGAAGGCCCTGAAGGTGGGGGTGGTTCTCTCCGGCGGCCAGGCTCCGGGCGGGCACAATGTGATCGCCGGAATCTTCGACGCGGTGCGCGCGATCCACAAGGACAGCCAGGTGATCGGATTCACCGGCGGTCCCGGCGGATTGGAGCACGGCAAGTACGAAGTCATTACTCCCGAGCTCATGGATGCGTATCGCAACACGGGCGGGTTCGACATCATCGGCTCGGGCCGCACCAAGCTCGAGACGACGGAGCAGTTCGACCGCTGCATCGAGGTGATCAAGAAGCTGTCGCTCGACGCGGTGGTGATCATCGGCGGCGATGATTCGAACACGAATGCCGCCGTGCTGGCGGAGTATTTCCTCGCGAAGGGTTTGAAGACCTGCGTGGTCGGCGTGCCCAAGACCATCGACGGCGATTTGAAGAACGCGCAGATCCCCACCTCGTTCGGGTTTGACACGGCGGTGAAGACCTACTCCGAGCTGATCGGCAATATCGCGCGCGACGCGCGCTCAGCCCGCAAGTACTGGCACTTCATCAAGCTCATGGGCCGCTCGGCCAGCCACATCACGCTGGAGGCGGGCCTGCAGACGCGCGCCAACGTGACCTTGATCTCCGAGGAGATCGAAGCGAAGAAGATGACGCTCGACCAGGTGGTGGAGCAGATTGTGCGTCCCATCAAGGCGCGCGCGGCGCAGGGGAAGAACTACGGGGTGGTGTTGGTGCCCGAGGGACTCGTGGAGTTCGTGCCCGCACTCAAGGCGCTGGTGGCCGAAGTGAACCACCTGCTGGCGGAGAAGGAGACGGAGTTCTCGAAACTCGAGACCACCGCCGACAAGATCGCCACGCTGGCGGGTTGGTTGAAGCCGCAGAACGCCGCGACCTTCAAGTCGCTGCCGGCTTCGATTCAGGCGCAGCTGCTGCTCGACCGCGATCCGCACGGCAACGTGCAGGTGTCGCTGATCGAGACCGAGAAGCTGCTGTCGGAGATCGTGGCGGGCAAGCTGAAGGACGATGCGGAGTACAAGGCGGCGGGCGGCAAGTTCACCGCGCAGCATCACTTCTTCGGGTACGAGGGTCGCGCGGCGGCGCCGTCCAACTTCGATGCCGACTATTGCTACGGGCTCGGCTCCGTCGCGGCGGTGCTGGTGCGCAACGGGAAGACGGGTTACATGGCTTCCATCCGCAACCTGTCGAAGGGCCCGGCGAACTGGATCGCGGGCGGCATTCCCATCACCATGCTCTTCAACATGGAGTCGCGCCACGGTCGACTCAAGCCGGTGATCCAGAAAGCCTTGGTCGAGCTCGAAAGCCCGGCGTTCAAGGAGCTGGTCGCGCATCGCGCGGAGTGGGAAGTCGAGGACGCGTATTTGTTCCCCGGCCCGATCCAGTACTTCGGTCCCGCGGAGGTTTGCGATGCGATTACGAGGACGTTGGAACTGGAGAGGGGATAGGATCCCCGCGACGTTGTCGTGCATCCGGGCGACCCGGCGGGTCGCCCTTACACGCCTGCGACGTCAATGGTTCTGTGATAACGCAGGCGTGTAAGGGCGAGGCGTTGCCTCGCCCTTCATGACCGGAGTTCCGCGATCTCCTCCCCCGTCAGCTTTCTCCACTTCCCCTCAGGCACATCCCCGAGCGCAATGCCGCCGAAGGCGACGCGCTTGAGGTCGGTGACGTGGTGGCCCAGCGCCTGCAGGAGGCGGCGGATCTCGCGCTTTTTGCCTTCGGTGAGGGTCAGCCGGTAGCCGGTCTTGGTGGTTTCGACTTCCTTGCAGCGGAAGACCACGTCGGGTTCGACTTCGACGCCACCGAGCAAATCCTGGATGTCTTCGTCGGTGAGGGGGTAGCGCGTGCGCACGGCGTAGATGCGCGGGATCGCGTTGCGGGGGTGGGTCAGGTGCAGGGTGAAGTCGCCGTCGCTGGTGAAGAACAGGAGGCCTCGGCTGTCCATGTCCAAACGGCCCACGTAGTGCAGGTTCTGGTATTCGGGCGGGAGGAGGTCGTACACGGTGGGGCGGCCGTGGGTGTCGCCGCGCGAGCAGACGTAGCCGGCGGGTTTGTTGAAGAGGATGTAGGCGTGTTCGTCCGCGGGTTTGACGGGCTTGCCGTCCATCGCGACGACGTCGTCATCGCCCACGGCGGTGCCGAGTTCGGCGGGTTCGCCGTTGACGGTGATGCGGCCGAAGCGGATGAGGTCTTCGACCGAGCGGCGGCTGCCGAGGCCGCAGAGTGCGAGGTAACGGTTGAGTCTCATATTAACTAGAACGGTAAAACTTAATATGGCGCGAGTAGATAAGGTGGAGATGGTGGGACTCGAACCCACAACCATCGCTTCCTAAACTATTCCCGAGAAGAGCATAGGAAGGCGACTGCTCTGCCATTAAGAGCTACACCCCCAAAATTTTGAGCAAGACCCGTCACAACTGGAATTGAACCAGTAACCACCGTTCTCTGTGATGGCCGATTTAACCAAAATCGGGAAATGCGATTTTGGGTCTCACTGAGAAAATATAGAATATGCGGTGGATGAAATAAAGCAAAAAGTTACAAAAATAACATTGTGTACTAAGATTAAGAGTATCTAGGATATTCGTAGTGTCGAAACAGTCTCTAATATCTGAATGCCCCGCCTTCCCGCAGTGGCAAGTGTTTTGATCCGATTCTCTTGCCGCGTAGCCTCATCATCGCACAGTCATTGTTTTTTGGCACGGAAGAAATTCTTGAGTTCTGTGGATTTGAGTTAATCGGCTTTCAGTTCTCCCCGAAGACGCGGATCCCTTCCTTCTTCGCGGCCCGCACCAGCTCCTTGTCGAAGCACACGAAGGTGACGTCGGGTTGAACCTTTCTGAGCTGGAGCAGGCAGAACAGGTGCCCGGCATCCGCGGCCCGCAGACGATGCTTGTCCAGCAGCTTTCGGACCATCGCATGATGACCTGCCTGAGGTTCAATGCCGAGAAAGTCGAAGAATGAGAGGTAGTGATTGAGCAGCTTCAAATCTTCCGGTGCCGCAGTTCTGCGCATCACGGCTCCATGAGCCTCCATTTCCATCCAGTTCCATGAGTAGTTCTTGTCCGTCGCGATGTGAGCCTTGCGGGCTGCGGATGTATGCGGCTCCTGAAAGATCAGCGCCAGGATGGCGCTTGCATCCCAATACTGGACTGAATTGTGCGAAGGTTTGGACATGATCGGAGTCTCAATAATCCCGCTCGTTCCGAATCATTTCCATGGTGGAAATATCCGTTCTGCCATCGGGAGCGACTCTGGGAGAAACCTTTGCCGAGCGGAACGGCTTGGGTTCTGTTTCGCGCAGATACAGCTTAACGTTCTTTTTCGCCGCTTCCTCAAGCAGGCGTTCCCGTTCGATTTTCCACGAAGGGATTTTGGATTTCTTCGTCACGGGCGCGAGGGTGGCGACGGGTTTGTTGCGCAGCATCACGGTGATGGTTTCTCCCTGTTCGACGAGCCGCAGGTAGTGGCTGAGGCGGTTTTTGAGTTCGGCGGTTTTGACCTTCATAGTTGGCCAAGTTAGTCAAAAAACATGGCCAACTTGGAGAGGGCCTTTCCGCTGTCGGTGCAGGGAGATCAAACGTCGTGCCACGTTAAAAGCGGGGAAATTTCCGGAAAAACGCGGGCAAGGGTGAAAAACGGGGAAATGAAGCCGGGAAGATGCACGTCCGGATCCGGGCGCAACAGCGGGGCGAAATGCTACGGCTTTTCCGGAGATTGCGGATCGGCGGGAGGCGCGGGCGCGTCGGCTTCGGAAGTACCGGCGGTCACATCCGGAAGTCTCGAGGCGAACTCCTTCATCAACCGGTCGGGCTGGGTGAGGAATTCACGCGCGATGCCAACGGCGACATCCACCGAGTCTTGCCCGTGGCGTTCGACCCAGCCGGCGACGAGCGCGGACGTGTCCGTTCCCAAAGGCTTGCCGTCGCGCAGTTCCGCGGCCATGGTCAGCGCGAGGCGCATGCCGAGGCCGCTGCGCAGTCGCTCGATGTTCTCGGTGCGGCCGATCAGGTCGTCGAGCCGCTTCAAGGTTTCGTCCAGGTGCGCGGCGTCGAGGTGGGCCATGCGTTGTTGATCCGTCACGGGTGGGCCCCCTGTGAGGGCGACCCGGCGGGTCGCCCGTACATGTGTGCCGGGTCGATCGGGCCCCCCAGGGTGAAATCAACCTTGGCCAGCGCCTCGCCGCGCAGGTCTTCGGGGTCGACGCCGAGGACGAGGGCGAAGATGGCGTAGGGGCTCATGGTCGATCCGTTCTCGGCGGCGCGGAGGCGGAGGTTCAGATGGCCGTCTTCGATCCAGGATTCGATGACCTCATCCTGGGCCTGAATGGTTTTGTCGCGGTGCATGCCCGCGGGAACGAGTCCATTCCGCAGACGCCCCAAACCTTGCTCGAGCGCGGAGAGGCCCCCCGAATAACTCTTGTCGAGACGGTACAATACGCTTTCGGTGCGCGGGACTTTCGGGAGCGCAGTCGGTTCGAGCGCGATGACGTCCATGCCTTCGGGAAGGCATTCGGAGAGACGGGCGCATGTGGTGTCCGCATCATCCAGTTTCCGCGAGAACTCGACGATGAGCATTTCACGGCGCGATTCGAGACCGAGCGGGAGGGCGCCGGTGTTCTTGATCTGCGGGCGCGGGTTGTATCCCGACGACATGCGCACGGGGAGGCGCAGGCGGCGGAAGGCCTTTTCGAAAAGGTCGAGCGTGTTCTGGTGCGCGATGAAGCGGGAGAGCCCGGTCTTGCGGTAGATGAGGCGGTGGGGGAACGATCCGTCGGAGTTGCGCGTGCGGCGCTCGGCGGCCATGGCGGCGATCTCTTGCGGCGTCCTGCTTTTGGCGACATGGCGCACGGGATCGAGGCCCAGCTGCGTGTCCTCTCCGTTGCCGGGGATGCCGCACTTTTGGCAGTCGCCCCATTTGCAGTCGGGCACGGGCGCGGCGTCTTCCTTGAACATCTTCTTGTATTCGTTCTTCAAATACCCTTTGTTCGCGCCGGCGTGGATGAAGTCCCAGGGGAACACTTCGTCCATCTCGCGCGTGTCGTAGATGCGCGACATGTCGTAGTTGTTCTCGTCCCAGATCTTCTTCCATCCCTCGAAGGAGAAATGTTCGCCGAAGGATTCGAAGACCATGCCGCGCTTGTAGGCCTCGTAGATCATCGACGACAACGAACGGTCGCCGCGCGAGTAGAAGCTTTCGACCCAGGCCAGACCGTAGTCGGCCCAGGTGATGCGCACGCCCTTGGTGTAGCGGAAGGCCTCGCGCACGTAGTCGATGTGGCGCTTCACCGTGGGCTCGTCCATGAAGGCCACCCACTGCATGGGGGTGAACGGCTTGGGGATGAGGATGCCGATGTTGGCGTGCACGGTATTCCTCGGATTGTGTTTCCTGGCAATCGCGTGCAGGTTGCGGATGAGTCCGCAGAAGGCTTCCATGTCTTCGAGGTTCTCGGTGGGGAACCCGATCATGGTGTAGAGCTTGATGTTGTGGAAGCCGCTTTGAAAGACGCCTTCGGCGGCTTCGTACATGTCTTTGTCGCTGATGGTCTTGTTGATCATCTTGCGGATGCGTTCGGATCCGGTCTCGGGCGCGAAGGTCGTGCTCTTGCCGCCGGTGAGCGCTGCCGCCTTGCGGGCGATGTTCTGCCCGAAGCTGTTGGCGCGCAACGAGGGCAGCGACAGGTCCATGCCGTCGAAGCTTTCGTCTTCGACCATGTAGTCGAGCACTTTTTCAACGGGCTTGTAGTCGGCGGTCGAGAGCGACAGCAGTCCGAGTTCGCGCTCGCCGGTGGCCTCCATGCCGCGCTTGGCGAGGTCGATGGTGTCGTCGGCGCTGAGCTCGCGGTTGGGGCGGTACCAGTAACCGGCCTGGCAGAAGCGGCAGCCTTGCGTGCAGCCGCGCATGACTTCGACCGAAAAGCGGTCGTGCACGAGTTTCATGTGGGGGACGAGGTTTTTCACCGGATAATCGGCGGGGTCGAGTTTTTCGACCCAGTGTCGCTTCACGCTCTTCGCCCGGAGGTAGGGACCCTGCGAGGCCTCGACCTGCGGGACGGTTTCTCCGCGGGCGTTGGTGGTGACGTCGAGCAGGGCGGGCACATACACGCCGCGCAGCTCGGCCGCTTCGCGCAGGATGTCGATGCGCGCCTTGCCGGCGCGGCGCCCTTCGCCGAAGAGGCGCAGCAGCTTGGGCGCGAGGCCCTCGCCGTCGCCGATGACGAAGAGATCGAAGAAGTCGGCCACCGGCTCGGGATTGGCCATGCACGGCCCGCCACCGATGACGAAGGGCTCCAGCTCGCCGCGATCGCGCGCGAAGGCGGTGACGCCGCCGAGTTCGAGGACGTAGGGGACGTTGGTGAAGTTGAGCTCGGTTTGCAGCGAGATGCCGACGGCGGTGAATTCGGAGATGGAGCGGTACGATTCGAGCGTGTACAACGGAATCCCCGCAGCGCGCATGGCGTCGCCCATGTCGGGCATGGGTGCGAACGCCCGCTCGGCGGCGAGGTCGTCTTCGCGGTTGAAGAGGTGGTAGAGCACCTTGGTGCCGTTGTGCGACATGCCGAGCTCGTAGGCGTCGGGGAAGACGAGGGCGATGGAGGCGAGCAGCGACCCGGGATCTTTGACGACCTGGTTCGCCTCGCCGCCGAGGTAGCGTCCGGGGTTTTTGACCTTGGGGAGGATGCGCGGGAGCGCGGTGCGGATTTCGGCTGGATTCATGCGTATTTCTTGATTCTGGACGGGGTTAAGGCCCGCCGGAAGGGGATTTGCAAAGGTAGGAAACGGAGGGAGAATGAGGTAAGAGCCATGAAGTCGCCGGAGGCGACTGAATCATTTAGCCCTCACTCCGGTTTTCGAGCCTGCCCCGGCGAAGGCCGGGGGTGGGGGTCGGGGTGGGGCGAAAACGGCTTTTATGGGGGGCCGGATGGGGGCGATGCGGTGGAGGGGGTTGTGTTGGGAAGAGTCATATGACAACTCGAGTGGATCCGCCGGAAATTTGGTTGGGGGGACGGTGGGGATGAGTTATAATGGAGGGCTATATCATGGGAAACTTCTC
Source organism: Fibrobacteria bacterium (assembly GCA_050486505.1). Taxonomy (GTDB): domain Bacteria; phylum Fibrobacterota; class Fibrobacteria; order UBA11236; family UBA11236; genus UBA11236. The sequence goes on from JBJHDK010000005.1 coordinate 8,403, forward strand.
ACATTCTGTTGGGATTCGCGGGGCTTGCCGCGTTATACCATAGGGCTCTGTGTTATTCGGTTCTGATCGGGAAGATTGTTAGCCCGAAATGACGTCAAGAAAACCCAAGGAAGCCAACCGCGTCATGGCAAGCAAGTCGCTGAACCAAGGTCTGGGTGCCGCTAAGGTGGCCAAGCAGGATGAGTTCTACACCCAGTATATCGATATCCAGAAAGAGGTCGAGGCGTACCTTGAGTTCGACCCCAGCACGTTCCGTGGTAAGGTTGTCTACTGCAACTGCGACGACCCCTTCGAAAGCAATTTCTTCAAGTATTTCGCCGCGAACTTTAACAAGCTTGGCCTTAAAAGGCTTGTCTCCACTAGCTATGACGGATCTCCCATCGCAGGCCAAACAACGTTGTTCCCGGAATACGACGAGGGGAATGGTAAACGCCAAAAGCCCAAGGCGCTCGCTGTCATCCTCGATCATGTGAAAGATGAAGACGGTGATGGTGCCGCGAACATAACCGACGTCGAACTTTTTCTCAAACGGAACAAGGCCGCCAGAACAGCATTGCGGGGCACCGACACATACCCCGGTGGCGATTTCCGGAGCCCGGAGTGCGTAGCACTACTAAAAGAAGCCGATATTGTGGTCACCAACCCGCCCTTCTCGCTTTTTCGCGAGTATGTTGCCCAGCTTGTGGAGTACAGTAAGAAGTTCCTGGTTATCGGCAATGTCCAGGCGATCACCTACAAAGAGATCTTTCCACTCATCAAGGCAAACAAGCTTTGGATGGGCGTCACCATTCACAGTGGCGACCGTGAATTTCGAGTACCAGACCACTATCCATTGAACGCTGCTGGCTCGCGCATCGACGAAAATGGCGTCAAGTACATCCGCGTCAAAGGTGTTCGCTGGTGGACGAACTTGGATCATGGCCGACGCCACGAATTATTGCCCCTGATGACCATGGCGGACAACTTGAGATTCAGCAAGCACAAGGAGATCAAGGGAAAAGCGGCATACGGCCGGTACGACAACTACGACGCGATTGAAGTTCCCTTCACCGACGCAATCCCCGGCGATTACAACGAAATGATGGGAGTCCCCATCACCTTCCTCGACAAGTACAACCCCGACCAATTCGTGATTCTGGGGATCACGCAGTCTTGGGACGGGAGCGCTTCAAAAATCTATCCCAGGCAAATCCAAGTCGACAAAAACGGTAAAAAGTCGGAAGTGACAAAACTGAATGATGGAGCGGCAACCAAGGTTGACACCCCTCCAGACGACCAGACTTACTACATCGTCGGCGGCGACTTCTTCACAAAATCCTATTGCCGCCTCCTCATCCGCCACCGCCGTCGCGCCCGGCCCACAAAGGGGACGAAAAAGTGAAAACCACTCTGCGAACCGACATCACTGTCGCCGACATCTGCGAGGGCTTCGTGTACAACGAACTGGAAGGTAAGGGGCTGTTCGGGCTAAGCGGAATGCTCACAATTCAGCCCGAATACCAGCGAAATTACATCTACAAGGATGGTGATGGAAAGAGGGAGCAAGCGGTCATTCACTCGCTGCTTAAGGGGTATCCGCTCGGCCTGATTTACTTCAATAAAGTCGGCGAGAAAGCGTTCGAGGTGCTGGATGGCCAGCAGCGAATTACCAGCATCGGTCGGTTCGTTACGAATAAGTTCGCGATCATTGACGCAGGAAATCCCAAGAACTACGACAGCCTACCCGCCGATCTGCAAGCCAAGATTCGAGACTCGAAGCTTCTGATCTATGAGTGCGAAGGCACGGAGAGCGAAATTAAGCAATGGTTTGAGACAATCAACATTGCTGGTTCGCCCCTCAACTCCCAGGAGCTTTTAAATGCGATCTACTCAGGCCCGTTCGTGACGCTTGCGAAAGCCGAGTTCAGCAATAGCAAGAACGCCAACATCCAGAAGTGGAGCGCTTATATCAAAGGCGACGTCAACCGTCAGGAGTTCTTGGAGCGGGCATTGAGTTGGGTGAGTAAAGGGGAAATCGGCGGCTACATGAGTGCCCATCGCAATGACAACAATATCAACGAGCTCAAGACCTACTTCAATAGTGTGATCGACTGGATTTCGGGCGTCTTTAATGATGTCGAGAGTGAAATGCGGGGGCTTGAGTGGGGCCGGCTTTACGAGGAATACCATTCAAAATCATATGATCCGACTAAAGTGTCTGCAGAAGTGAGGCGGCTTTATGGTGATCCGTACGTCAAGAATCGCCGTGGTATCTTCGAATACATTCTTGGTGGCCTTAAAGATTCGAATCTTTTGGGCGTACGCGTGTTCGATGATGCAACAAAGAAATCTGTCTACGCCAAGCAGACTAAAGCTGCCGAAGCCAGCGGAATATCAAATTGTCCGCTTTGTGCAGTTGGCCATTCTGCCAACAAGAGCAAGATATGGAAGTCCTCCGAAATGGACGCTGACCACGTTTCCGCATGGAGTAAAGGTGGTGAAAGCTCAGCCGAAAACTGCCAAATGCTCTGTGTTACCCACAATCGATCCAAAGGCAATCGATAAACTGCGAGTTTCACGTCTCGCCTAGTGCAGCAAGGGCTGAAAGCAGGAACCGGCGAACGATCTATTGCTGTGCAAGACTCACAATAGCCGGGCATTAGGGGGCAGGCTCAGCCTGTGTGCTAGTGCTTGAGCTTTCAGATGGGCGTCAAATGCCATACGAGGATTCATCCGATGAGGTTAACTGAACTATCGATTACGAATTACCGGGCGCTTCGGGATGTGACGATTCCTCTTTCCCGTTTTGGTTGTCTAATCGGTGAGAACAATTCGGGTAAGTCCACCTTCTTGCAGGCGTTGGCTTTGTTTTTCTCTGGCAACAAGTTGGGGCCTTCCCATTTCTTCGACGAGGCCGAACCTATCCGCATCGCAGTAACTTTCGATGATATCGGTGAGGCAAACTTGGCCCGACTGGCAGATGAGCACCGTACAAGGCTTGCTGGGATCGTTAAAAATGGCCGCATTGTTCTCGTCCGTACCTACGACACCACTGGGAAGAGCTCACTGCTCTATAACACGCTGACACCTAACGACGCTCGTTTTTCTGCGGAGAATATTGCCAACCTTGTGAAGGGCGGTCGTCCAGGGCAAGCCTTTGTCACCAAAGTGGTGAACGAATTCCCGGAACTGACCGGCATCGTTGATGCGACCATGAGTCAGGAAGTCGTCAAGCAAAAGATTCAGGAACTTGCAGACTCATTACCAGATGATCAGAAGGCTCCTGCCGATCAGGCGCTGCCCACCGGCATTGATAAAAGTATCCAACCGATGCTGCCTGACCCGATCTACATCCCGGCGGTTAAGGACCTCGCCGATGACATCAAGACAACCGAGAGTACCCCATTTGGAAAAATTTTAGCCATCTTGCTTCAGGCGGTTGAGCCGAAATTGCCGGATGCCAAGAAGCTCTTCGAGGAACTCAACACCAAGCTCAATCTTGTCCAGCAGCCTGACGGGACGGTCGTGGATGGACGGCTCGACGAAGTGAAGTTGATCGAGTCCACCGTCGAAAAGTATGTTCGCGAGAGTTTTTCTGATGTGGCACTTCGCATCGCCATACCGCCTCCGGAGTTGAAGACCGTATTCTCGTCAGCGCGCATTTATGCTAATGATGGCGTAGACGGCCTGATCGACTCCAAGGGTGATGGTCTGCGTCGCGCAATCATTTTCTCCATTCTGCGATCCTACGTAGAACTCAAAACAAGGCTTGCACCAATCGCGGCGTCAGACGAAGCACCTGCCCAAGCTGCCGAACCGACGCAGCCCCAGGTGGAACCCGCTCCCGCATCTTATCTACTGTTGTTCGAAGAACCCGAGTTGTTCCTTCACCCCAAGGCACAGCACACCCTTTTCGATGCTCTCCGTGTGTTCGCCAAGGAACACCACGTTCTCGTTACCACGCACTCCCCGATGTTTTTTGATCCCAGTGCAACCGAGACGTTCGTCAAGCTGCGGAAGGAGTCGAATGCTGCGATAGCATCTAGGCCATACACCCAGGTTCAGCCCGTTGATCTGTCTGACATGACCGCCAAGGATCAGTTCCAGATCATCTGCTTCGAGAATAACAATGCAGCCTTCTTCGCGGACACAGTAGTGCTTGTCGAAGGTGATAGTGACTACCTCCTCATGCCGCACATCGCCAGAACCCTTAATTCCTCGTGGGATGTTGCGCAGGTACCGTTGCTGTTCGCTCGCATCACAGGCAAAGGAAACATTCGGCGATACCGTGAGTTTTTCACGCGCTTTGGTGTTAGGGTGCCGGTCATTGCCGACCTCGACTTGTTGGTAAATGGTTTCGACCATATCGCTCCCACCGAATCGGCGAAAACCGCGAGGGCCAATCTTCTCGCAACGGTCGATGCGCTGATCGTGCCAGATACCAACGGCCCATCTGCGCGAGAAGCCAGAGCTGCTCACGAATCTGGCGAATTGCGGGGCCTCTGGCGAAAGGTCAGAGATTCCCAGGCCGCTTTTCAGGCCGGTACCTGTACGCAAGCGGAGCATGATGAAGCTGTGGAGTCATTCTTCGCATGGCAGCGCAAGGCGGATCGGCTCACCGTCCTCCAGTCTAACACCGATGAGGCGATGCTTCGATTGAAGTACGAGTTGCTAGAGATTCTGCGGGGGTTCGACGTCTATGTTCTTGAACGCGGCGCGATCGAGCAGTACTACCCGGACACCATCACGGGGGCGGATAAGCCATCCCTTGCGCAGGACTTCTGTACCAAGGTCGCGACACGAGAAGATATTCTTGCCTGTTGTGGTGATCAGCCAGTAGGGGACGGCGTCACGCGTGTTAAAGAGTTTGATCTCATCTTCAGTCGGATATTCAATGGAAATAGTTGAAGACGCGTAGTTGCCGACACCTAACAATATCATGTAGAGGGCGGTTCTACGCGCAACGACAGGAAAGAATGCTGGCCTTCGCTCAGACGAAGGACAAAATTGAAGGATAACTAGCCATGCATGAAATCATCTGTCCGCATTGCAACAAAGCATTCAAAATCGATGAAGCTGGATATGCCGACATACTCAAGCAGGTTCGTGATCACGAGTTTGAGCAGCAGTTGCACGAACGACTCGAGTTGGCCGAACAGGACAAGCTGAATGCCGTTGAGCTCGCGACAACCAAGGTCACCAGCGAATTAGAGAAGGCAGCCGCAGCCAAGGATTCTGAGATTGAGAAACTGAACGCCAGGCTCGATGCTGGTGAGATCGCAAAAGAACTCGCCGTAGCTCAAGCGCTAAGTGACGTGGAAAAAGAGCGAGATAGACTCGCGAACGAACTCAAGCAAGTAGAGCGTGACAATCAGGCCGCTTCTCAACTTTTCGAGGCGAAGCTTGCAAATGAATTGCAGAAAGCAGCTGCAACCAAAGAATCAGAAATTCAGGAGTTGAAGAACGACCTTGAGCGTGAAAAGCTTGAAAAACAGCTCGCCGAGACGGCGCTCAAAGACAAGTACGAGACGCAGATAAAGGATAAAGAAAAAGAGATAGAGCGTTACCGAGACATGAAGGCACGCCTATCGACCAAGATGGTTGGAGAAACCCTTGAGCAGCACTGCGAGATCGAGTTCAATCGTATTCGTGCGACCGCGTTTCCGAGAGCCTTTTTCGAGAAAGACAACGATGCGCGGACAGGGAGTAAGGGGGATTACATCTTTCGTGACTCGGTTGAGGACGGCACCGAAGTCCTATCAATCATGTTCGAGATGAAAAACGAGAGTGACGAAACAGCTACCAAGAAGAAAAACGAAGACTTTCTCAAAGAGCTCGACAAAGACCGTACCGAGAAGGGTTGTGAATACGCCGTCCTGGTTTCACTTCTTGAGCCTGATAGCGAGCTTTACAATTCCGGCATAGTTGATGTGTCGCACCGTCATCAGAAGATGTATGTCGTCCGGCCGCAATTCTTCATCCCGATTATTTCGGTGCTGCGAAACGCCGCTCAGAACTCACTCAAGTATAAAACTGAGCTCGCGTTAGTGAAATCGCAAAACATTGATATCACGACCTTCGAGAACGATCTCGAGGCGTTTAAGACAGGCTTCGCTCGGAATTACGAACTGGCGTCCAAAAAGTTTAAGACGGCTATTGAGGAGATCGACAAAACCATCGACCATCTTCAAAAGACCAAAGATGCGCTACTCGGTTCTGAAAATAATCTCCGCCTTGCCAATAACAAAGCTGATGATTTGACCGTCAAGAAACTGACTAAGGGTAACCCCACAATGGCCGCAAAGTTTGCTGAGCTTAAGAACGATGAGGTGCCCGAAGTCGAATGAAATGAGTCGTGCCCGCATCTCCGCTGAAGAGGTTGACGGGTAGCAAGTCATTACTGGCGACCGGCTAGGCCGGTGCCATATCTCGACGTTAGGTAGTCGCTTGGAGATATGAGATGGGACTCCGATTCCGCATAGGTCCGTTCACGTTCGGCCGCACAGGCACGCGTTTGAGTCTGTGGTCCCGCGGGTCGGCCATCTCTATCCCTTTTTTCAAGAAGAAAGGCCGCACTTTCGGCAAGATCGGCTTCGGTCCGTTCAGCTGGCATTTCGGTGGATCGCGTCGAAAGAAGGCAGATGAAACGCAATCACAAGACAAAAGCGCGAAGGGTGCGTGGAGAAACAATCCCGCTACTGAACGGCAAAAGCGCTTTGCCGATGATCTGGGCATTCGATATCCGGAATCCGTAACCAGAGGCGAACTATCAGACGTGATTTCCAAGGTGACAGGGAAGCAACGAAAATGATTCGTTTATGCCCAACAGTGCGCTCTACCGGATATCGTTATCCACCTACGCATTACGGTGTTCACGGACGCCACGCTGGACAACTTCGTATCCTTCCCGTGACGAGGAGGGAAACAAAATGAAATCCATCTACACCTTCGCAACCGCAAGCATCCTCACCCTGGGCGCGATGGGCTGCGACATCCTGACTTCTGACGACCCGAATTCCGAAGATTTCCGTTTCGGATACAGCTACAACCTTATTGTAAGTGACAGCCTGCCACGCTTGCAAGGCGACTCCCTCTACGTCCAGGTCAGCTACAGCGGCTGCGGGCCCGGCCACGCGTTCACGCTCGAGTCTTCCCAAGCCGGCCCGTCTTCATATGAAATCTGGTTATTCAAAGAGAATGCAGAGGATTGTCTCGCCGCATTAGGCGAAACGCGCGCGTTCAAGGTTCCGGATGAGGTCAGGGACGCCCAATCAGTTGAGCTCGTTACCCCCACCAACGAGCGGATCGAGTTGATTCCGGAGCCCACAGAGGACGGCGATACCAACCGTTTCGGATACAGTTATACCCTTATCGAAGGAGACGGCTTGCCGCGCCTGCAAGGTGATTCCCTTTATGTCACGTTGGGCTATACCTGCGCTGCGTCGTTCACGCTTCGGCATATGGAAACCGGTGATTCGTCCTATGAGATCTGGTTGCATAACGCCGGGACGATGTTGGCTTGCGCGGTTCCGGTGATCGACAGCGCGAGGGCGTTCAAGGTTCCCGATGAGGTCAGGGACGCCCAGTCCGTTGAGCTCATTGCCCCCACAAACGAACGGATCGAGTTGAAGAACTAGAGGTGCCCTCAAAGTGCCCTGATGCCCTCAAGGCGCGCGGCGATTCCACCGAGCCCCCCATCACGGCACCGACCGCACAGAAACGCCCCCGTCACGTACTCCCTTGGCCGGATCCGAATTTATGCAACAGCTTGTTGCACAATTGCCGCACGCGTCGTGTGCAACTCCGCGCAGCTTTCGCTGTCACATCCATCTCACTCTTTCGGATCCCAGCCAGCCACTTTCCCCCCAAAGCCAAAATTCCCCCACGTCAACTGCTGGCACACGAATTGCCGCGGTATCCGAAAAAGGAATCGCACCATGGCACAAAAACACCTCAACTCAGTCAGACTTACCCCCCCGGCATCGGCACCAACCGGATTATTAGCTTATCCCGGTATGAAAACCCTCGAAGCGGATGTGAAAGTCGGAGCCGACGGCAGCCTGAAGCTGCTCGTGCCCCTGCCGGCTTGGCTCAAGCCGGGCCGCCGCCATGTCGTGCTCGTAGTTGATGATTCGGCACCCAGCGCAAGAGCAAAAGTGTCGGCGAAGGTCTCGGCAGTGCCGTCAAAGAAGGCGAACGCCAAACGCTCCAACCCCGTTGATGCTCTTCGTAAAATCGCCCGCAAAGGCGGGGTTGGCATTAAGGACCCCGTCGCCTGGCAGCGGGAAGAGCGTCGTGACCGCTTTTAGAGAATGCCATTCCACTTGTGACGCGAAACACCAAAGATTTTAGACACATTCCGAACCTTGAACTCGTGAATCCTTTCGACGAATTCTAAGAGACATTCGGTCGCAGCCGTCAAAACCACCCCAACCACCGCACCGACCGCGCAGAAACGCCACCGCAAATTCGTATTGTATTCTTCCTGTGACGAGGAGGGAAATACAATGAAACACCTCTACTCCCTTGCGGCCGCAATCACCCTCGCCTTGGTTGCGATCAGCTGCGACATCCTGCCTTCCGGCGAAAACCCTGATTCCCAAAACATTCGCTTCGTGCCCGGTGAGCTTCTCGTCGAAATGAACCAGGGATACACCTCCAATGACCTGGACTCCCTGTTGGCGGGTCTCGAACCCGAGCGCAGTGGAGGCTTCATTCCGGGGGTCATCCGCGTTGTCGTCCCCGAAGGCCGGGAGACACATTGGGCCGCGCTTCTGGACAACGAAGAAATCATCCGCGCCGCGCGGATCAACCGTTTCGGATACAGCTACAACTTTATTGCAAGCGACAGCCTGCCACGTTTGCAAGGCGACTCGCTCTACGTCCAGGTCGGCTACAGCGGCTGTTCACCCGGCCATGACTTTACGCTCGAGCATTCCCAAACCGGCGCGTCTTCTTTTAAAGTCTGGCTGTTCAAGGAGTATGAAGAGTTTTGTCGTGCCGCCTTTGTCGAAGTGCGCGCGTTCGAGGTTCCGGATGAAGTCAGGGACGCCCAATCGGTTCAACTCATCAAGCCCCTCGATGAACGGATTGAGTTGAAGAACTAGAGGTACCCTTAGGGGGGCGGCGATTTCACCGAGCCCCCCACCAACGCACCGACCGCACAGAAACGCCCCGTCAAGGTTTTGCGCCTTTTTTACACTATTTCATTTATTTCCGATTAAATGATTCGTGAAAAGAATCCGTGGGCCGACAGGGACATCCATTGATGAATCGGAAACGGTCAAGTATTTTCAGCCCCGAAACAGCAGACCTTGAAGGTTGTATTTCAAGGAACTTGATCATGGCCAAACCGATTGCACCCACGCCTCCGATCACCGGAAAAGCCGCCATCGCCTTCAACGCAAAGGCGGATCGTATTGCGCGTGGTGAAATCACGGATGCCGAGCGCAAGGCTGCTGCCGATCTCTTCGATCGCGTCTTCGCATCCTACCGTCCCTCCCAGCTCCCTCGCCGCACAGACACGCAATAATCTGCCAAGCTCGCAAGATTAGGGGTCGCCAAAACACATCAGGGAAAAATGATCGGATCCTGGATCATTGAGTTCCTGAAGGCCTACTTTCTCCTGAACAACAAAACCGGGTGTCGCTACTTGACTGTGGACGCCTATCCGCATCGGACCAAGTTCTACGAAAGCAACGGTTTCACCAGATTCGGCCCGATGTCCCCCGATCCTCAAGCCGAATACATCCACATGGAGTACGACCTCAAGATCACCAAGGACCTGTATGATGGGGATCCCGCAAGGCTGGAGCTCGCAAAAGCCATGATCAACGAAACCCTGAGCCTCGATGGTTTCGGTTTGGCATTAGCGCGCGTTCAAGGTTCCGGATGAAGTCAGGGATGCCCAGTCCGTTGAGCTCATTGCCCCCACAAACGAACGGATTGAGTTGAAGAACTAGAGGCGTCCTCAAAGTGCCCTGGTGCCCTCAAGGCGCGCGGCGTTTCCACAGAGCCCCCCACCACCGCAGCGACCGCGAAGACGCGCCCCGCGATGTCATTTGACATGAGCCGATAACCCCCCTCAGAGGGGCTTCCTGCAACTTCGCCTTCACCAACATTCCCATTCTTGCCTGCCCCGCCCCGCATTTCCGCTGAAATCACGGAAAATCCGGCGGCACGTTCTTTGCCAAGAACCGGTACCATGAAAACACTACAGCAGAATGTCCCCGGCAGGTTGACGGATTTGCGGCGGGGAGCGCAAGGCACTACATTGTCTTACATGAGCCCTCCCAAGAAAACAATCAAAAAGACCGTCAAGAAGAGTTCAGCGAAGAGTTCCGTGAAGGGGCCCGTGAAGTCTCCCGACAGGAGCGCCGGCAAATCCGCATCCCTGACGATCCGGCTTGACCCGCAAATGGCCCGCTTGTTGGATGAGCTCGGTCAGGAGACGAACAAGTCGCGCAGCGAGATCGCGCGCGACGCGCTCCGTCGGCAACTGCGGCTGGCCCGGTTCGAGGCGATCCGCAAGCGCCTGATGCCTTATGCCGAAGCCCGGGGAATCCTCACCGACGAAGACGTATTCGCCATCGTTTCCTGAGGCGCGCCGTGAGAGTCTTCTTCGACACGAACGTGCTCGTCAGCGCGTTCACCGCCCGCGGGCTGTGCAACGAGCTGTTCAAAGGGGCCACCGTCTCGTGTACGCTCGTCGTCTCCGACCCTCTGCTGGGGGAAGCACGCCGCATTCTCCTGGAAAAATTCAAGGCCCCGCGGGAGTACGTCGACGAAGCGATCGCCATCATTGAAGAAGATGCCGTGAAAGCGCCGACCGCTTCCACTCTCGAGATCCGGATCAAGGATCGGGACGATATCCGGATTCTATCGTCCGCGTTTCACGGAAAGGCCGACTTCTTCGTCACCGGCGACAAGGAAGTGCTCGCCCTCGAAAACCTCGGCCCCATGCGCATTCTTTCGCCACGGGAGTTTTGGGGCGTGCTTCGAGGCCGGTGAGCTCATCGTCATACGTTCAACCCGGCGACTCCACCCTCCCACGGCGAGACTGCGCCGGGGGCGCTGTTCGGGTAATCCCCCACCATCGCACCGACCGCGCAGAAACGCCCCCGCAAATTCGTATTGTATTCTTCCTGTGACGAGGAGGGACGTACAATGAAACACCTTTACTCCCTTGCGGGCGCAAGCATCCTCGCCTTGGCCGTGATCAGCTGCAACATCGTGTTTAACGGTGAAACCCCTGATTCCCAAAACATTCGCTTCGTACCCGGCGAGCTTCTCGTCGAAATGAACCACGGCTACACCTCCAATGACCTGGACTCCCTGCTGGCGGATCTCGAACCCGGGCGCGGCGGAGGCTTCTCTTCCGCAATCCACCGCGTTGTCGTCCCCGAAGGCCGGGAGACGCATTGGGTCGCACTTCTGGACAAAGAAGAAATCATCCGCACCGCGCAGCTCAACCGTTTCGGATACAGCTACAACCTTGCCGAAAAGGACGGCTATCCCTACCTGCAAGGCGACTCGCTCCATGTTTGGGTCGGCTACAGCGGCTGCGATCCCGATGTCGACTTTTCGCTCGAGCACGCCCGGACAGGTCCGTCCTTTTACGAGGTCTGGTTGTTCAAAGAGGAGGAAACCGACTGCGCGGCCGCATGGATCGAAGAGCGCGCGTTCAAGGTTCCGGATGAGGTCAGGCACGCCCAATCGGTTCGGATCATCAAGCCCATCGATAAACGGATTGTGTTGATTCCGCCGCCCATGGGCGGAGTCGACAGCATCATCGGGTTCGGAGACCCCTACACGCTCCATCAACGCGACGGTTATCCCTACCTGCAAGGCGACTTCCTCCATGTCTGGATCACCTATACCGGTTGCGGCGGCGAGACCGTTTCCCTCAAGTCTTCCCGCACCGGCCCCTCGTCTTACGACATCTGGCTCCACCTGGAAGAGCGCGTGATCACGTGCCAGGCCGAAGTCGGCATGAAGGGAGGAATCAGGGTCCCGGATGAAATCAGGGCGGCCCTATCGGTTCAGCTCATCACGCCCCAGGGGGATCGCATCGAGTTGAAAAATTAGGGCGCTCCTGCCCGCTGTCATTTGACACGACCGGTGAGGCACGCCGCATCCCCTCGCCCCTGCAATTCTGGGACATACTCCGAAACCGCTAACCTCCCCGCAGGTGTTAAATTCCCTCCTCCATGTCCACAGCGACCTCGCACGTGAAATCCTACAAGCGTCCCGCCAAAACGCTTATGCTCGACCGGGCCACGTGCATCTCGTGCGCCGGGTGCGTGGGTACCTGCCCCGACGAGGCGCTCGACATGTTCGGCCTCGACCTGCAGGTGTTCCAGGACAAATGCACCTATTGCACCATCTGCGTACGGTTCTGCCCCGTCGGGGCGCTGTCGATCGAAAAGCGCGCGCCGCAGCCCGAGGATAATGCGATGCAGGCACCCAAGACTCCCGCAGACTTCCACTGGCCGGCGCCGGGCAATGTAGGGGCAAATAATCATTTGCCCCTACAGGACGGGACGCCGTGAAGGCGTCCCG
>JBJHDK010000005.1:20952-63718 GCA_050486505.1 Fibrobacteria bacterium
CATCGCTGCTGCTGGAAGGCGGCGGCTCCACGCTGGCGTCGGCGTTCGAGGCTGATATAGTGGACAAGGTCTGTTTTTTCATGGCGCCCAAGATTGTCGGGGGACGGGACGCCGTGACGGCGTCCCGGTACGACGTCGTCGTCGTAGGCGCCGGGCCGACGGGAAGCCTGTGCGCCCGTGATCTGGCGCGCGCGGGCTACTCCGTGCTGCTGTGCGAAAAGCGCCCGGTTGTGGGAATCCCCGTGCGCTGCGGCGAGGCCACCGGGCCGGTGAAGCGGCTGTCGGACTTCATGACCGTGAACGAGGATTACATCGAAACCCGCTTCAGCGGCGTGATCCTCAACGGCCCGGGCGGCGTCCGCATCCGCTACGACGCGGGGCGCGAACTGGGCGTGATGCTCGACCGCCGCATCTTCGACCAGGACATCGCCAACCAGGCCGTGCGCGAGGGCGCGGAGCTGCAACTGAATGCGCGCGTGTTCGAAATCTCCGCTGCGTCCAACGGCTCACGCAAGGTGCGCATCGAGCAGAACGGGCAGACCTTCGACATCGAAGCCGCGATGGTGGTGGGAGCCGACGGCGCGGAGTCCCTCAGCGGCAGAATGGCCGGCCTCAAGACCCGCCAACTCCCGCCCTTGACCTGCACCGCCATCGAATTGCGGGTGCGCACCCGCGACGAGAACCCCGACTGCCTCACCTTCTGGCAGGGACACGACTCCATCAACAAGGGCTACATCTGGGTGTTCCCCAAGGTGAAGTCGGGCGTGGTCAACCTGGGCTCGGGCGAACTGATCCCCAAGCTCGGGTCGCGCAACATGTATGACCTTTCGAAGGAATACGCCGACAAGCTCTACCCCGGCGCGGAGATCGAGGAAGTGCACGGCGGCTGCGTGCCGGTGAGCGGCAATCTCGAGGAGTATTCCGCCGACAGGTTTCTGCTCACGGGCGATGCGGCGCATCACACCAATCCCCTCACCGGCGGCGGCATCATGGCCGGCCTAGTGGGCGGCGAGACGGCGGCGAAGTGGATCGACAAGGGCTTCAAGGCGGGCGATCTGTCCGTCGCGTTTCTCAAAGGGTACGAGCAGGAATGTTGGGCCCGCTTCGGGAAGAACCACGCGAAAGAGGCGCGCATTCGCGACTTCGTGCTCGGCCTCGGCCCGCGCGACCAGGAGTGGTTCTACCGCATCTTCAAGGGCATGGTCGACGGCAAGCTTTCGACCCCGTCGAAAATCGTGGGCTTCTCGCGCCTCGGCCTGCTGGCCGCGAAGAACTTCGGGCACACGAAGAAGACGATCTTCAGGAAGGACCGGGGGCCCGGCGTTCCGGCGAAGCCCTGACCGGGGCCGGACCGGGGCATTCCCGGGCCCGGCGAAGCATTCAGAACGTCAGCACGCGATCGCTGTCCGCCACCCATTCCGCCAGCGCCTGCATGGTGGACTTCTCCGCACCGGGGTAATAGGGTTCATTCCTGTGCAGGCCGCAGCGTGCCATGCAGGTGCCGCACACCTGGACCTGAACTCCGCGCGCGATGAGATCCTTTAGCATCTGTACCAGATCCTGATCGTAGGCCGCGGGAGGCTTGCAGGATTCGCGCGCGAGGTCGACTGCGTCGTTCATGAGGAAGATGCGGACTTCGTGGCTGTTTTCGGCGAGCTTGCCCGCCAGACGCAAGCCGTTCCAGGCTACGTCGGTGCCGTCGTAGGGTTGCCGGTTGAAGATCAGCAGGGTTTTCATGCGGGAGACCTTTCCTTGTGACGACACAAGAATAGCCGGGCCGCAAGAAGGCGTCCGTGACCAAAGGCACGGAGCCGCCTCGCCCGCCCCCGTTGTGATGCCGGGGGACCTGTAAGGGCGAGGCGCTGCCTCGTCCGCAACCGCTGTGACACCAAGGGACCTGTAAGGGCGAGGCGCTGCCTCGCCCAAAACCCCCGTTATCACGCAGAAACCCCGCCCGAAGGAACGATTTCAGGGGTGCCCCCCAAGCCCTTCACAGCAAGTTTCCGTTTTGCCCGAACAAAGCTAAATTGGACGACCGGCTTTATCCGCAAATCCACAAGGAGTTTTTCCATGGCTGACTTTTTCCCCGGCATCGACAAGATCAAGTACGAGGGTCCGGATTCCAAGAATTTCCTCGCATTCAAGTATTACGACGCCGACAAGAAGGTCGGGGGCAAGACCATGCGCGACTGGCTCAAGTTCTCCGTCGCGTACTGGCACAGCTTCCGCGGCACGGGCGCCGACCCGTTCGGCCCCGGCACCATCAAGCGCCACTGGGAAGACGGCACCAACTCCGTCGACAACGCCAAGCGCCGCATGGACGCCGCCTTCGAGTTCTTCCAGAAGCTCGGCAACCCCTACTGGTGTTTCCATGACCGCGACATCGCCCCCGAAGGCGCCACGCTTGCAGAGAGCCACAAGAACCTCGACGCCATCGTGGCCCACGCCAAGCAGTGGCAACAGCAGACCGGCGTCAAGCTCCTCTGGGGTACGGCCAACCTGTTCTCGAACCCCCGCTACATGAACGGCGGCGGCACCAACCCCGATGCGCACGTCGTGGCCTACGCCGCGGCCCAGGTCAAGAAGGCGATGGAAGTCACCCTCGAGCTGGGCGGCGAAGGCTACGTGTTCTGGGGCGGCCGCGAAGGCTACCAGAGCCTGCTCAACACCGACATGAAGCGCGAGCTCGACCACTTCGCGCGCTTCCTGCAGCTGGCCGCCGACTACAAGAAGGAAATCGGCTTCAAGGGCACGCTCCTCATCGAGCCCAAGCCCAAGGAACCTACCAAGCACCAGTACGACTTCGACGCCGCCACGGTGATGGGCTTCCTCCGCACCTACGGGCTCGAGAAGGAATACCAGATCAACGTCGAGGCCAACCACGCGACCCTCGCGGGCCACACCTTCGAGCATGATCTCGAGATCTCCTCGCGCTACGGCCAGCTCGGCTCCATCGACGCCAACACCGGCGACGCGCAGCTCGGCTGGGACACCGACCAATTCAACATGGACATCAAGAGCACCACGCTCGCGATGCTCGTGGTCATGAACCAGGGCGGCCTGCCGGTCGGCATCAACTTCGACGCCAAGGTGCGCCGCGAGTCCACCGACCTCGAAGACCTGTTCATCGCCCACATCGGCGGCATGGACTCCTTCGCGCGCGGCCTGATCAATGCCTCGAAGATCCTCGACGACGGCACGCTCGCCTCATGGGTGAAGAACCGCTACTCCAGCTTCGACTCCGGCATCGGCAAGGACTTCGAGGCCGGCAAGGCGGACTTCAAGGCCCTCGAAAAGTGGGTCATGAACGCGGGCGAGCCCAAGCAGATCTCCGGCCAGCAGGAGAAGTACGAGGTCCTGCTGAACCAGTACGTCTGATTGCGTCCGGATCACGATCCGGTCTCGATCCGGCTTCGATCGAACCCCGTTCCTTGCTGAGCGGGGTTTTTTCGTGGATTCCCGGAAGAGGGGGGCACCCGGTGACGGCAATCCCCCTGTCCGGTGTTCCATGCGGGCGGACCCGGACGTTTCGGTTGCCCAACCGACTTTGTACCTTGTCCCCTCGGTTTTCAGAATTTGCCCGCATTTTGAGGTGATTATGCCCCTTTTCCCCGACGGATTCATGCGTCCGACTCTCCGCCATTCCGGTGGCGGCTTCGCGGCGGCGACCTTGTGCGCGCTGGCGCTTTTCGGCTTGTCCGGTCTCTCGTCCCCCGCCTTCGCGCAAGAAACCCTGAGCTCGGTGCAGCGCGAACTCGACCGCGTCGAGCGCGAGATCGAGCGCGAACGCGAGCTGCACCGCCAAGAGCGCGCCCGCGCCGAGGAGTTCGACCGCCAGAAGGACGTGCGGCTCCAGGCCCTCCGCGACCAGATGGCGCTGACCGATGCCCGCATCGACAGCCTGCGCGGTCGCATGGAAACCGAGCAGCGCCGCCGCACCGCGCAGCGCAACGTCGCGGCGCAGTTCCAGCAGCGGCAGCAGGCGTTTCGCCGCGACCTGGGGCGCGAGATCGACACCATGCTCGCATGGGTCAACGGAGACTTCCCCTACCAGCGCGAGCGCCGCGTGTCGGAATGGCGCGATCTCGCGGAGGGCAACCGCGAGTCCACGATTCCGGTCGAAGAAGTGTTGATGCGCCTGTTCGGCTTGGTCGAAACCTCCATCGACTTCTCGCGCAACACCGAAGCCTACCCGGGCACCTACACCACCGCGTCGGGCGCGCGCCACGAAGGATTCTACGTGCGCGCGGGTGCGGTGCTGATGGTGTTCTCCTCCAACGACGGCCAGGTGCAAGCCTACCTCGCGCGCGAGAACGGAGCCTACGTCTGGCGCGAGGACGGCCTTTCCTCCGATGTCCGCGGCTCCATCCGCACGGCGGTGAGCGTGGCCCAGGGTCGCGAGGCGCCGAGGCTGGTGCCCTTGCCGGTCGAAGTGGCCGCGAAGGGGGGCGCGCAGTGAACGCCGCAATCCGTTTGATGAACCGGATGTGTGTGGGGGCAAATCATTATTTGCCCCCACACATCGTCCCGATCGCCGTGATGGCGGCGTTCATGGCCTTCGCAGTCGAAACCTCCGCCCAGGTCCGCGTCGACGACCAGCGCGACCAGATCGCCGGCCTGCAGATCGAGCTGGAGCAGGCGCGCCAGCTGCGCGACCTCGTGCTGGCCCGCCGCTGGGACGACAAGCAGCGCGACACCGAGGCGCGCGAGCGCTTCAACCGCGAGTACGACGAGCTGAAGAGCGCGCTCGAGCTGCGCATCCAGGAGGCGGAGCGCCTGCACGCAGAGATCCAGCAGCACCTGCGCGATGCCGAGGAGGCGCAGGCGCGCGCCGAGAGCGAGCGCGTCCGCTTCCTCAACCTCTCGACCATCCTGCGCGACAAGGCGCGCAGCCTCTCCGACCCGATCGAGCGCGGCTTCCCGGCGCGCGTGCCCGAGCGCGTGCAGGCCCTGAACCGCGTGCTGCAGAATGCGGACACCCGCCGCGACGCGCCGGGCGAGATCCTGTCAGGGCTGATGGGATTCCTGCGCGCCGAACTGGCGCTGGGCCGCGAGATTTCCCTGGAGCGTCGCGGCTTCATCCGATCCAACAGCGAACCGGGCGAAGGGTGGTTCCTGCGCGTGGGCATGATCACGGCAGCCTACAAGGACGACCTCTCGGGGCGCAACGGCTTGCTGCTGAAGAACCCGGCCGGGCAGTTCCTGACGCCCTTCGGCTGGAGAGAGGAACTTCCCGGCGACGTTTCGTCCGCGCTGGCGCGTGCCATGACGACGCTCGAAAAGGAATCGGGGGAGGCGGTGCTCCTCCCGGTGGACGTGCTGCTGACGCAAAACCTGTCGAAGGTTTACACCCAGGCTTCGGACAAAGGATTTTGGGAGACCGTCGTCGACCTCGTCAAAACCGGCGGCGTGTTCATGGTGCCGCTGATCATCGTCTTCTTCCTTGCGATCGCCCTGTTCATCCGCAAGTTCATCCAGATCCGCCGGGTTCGCAAGGGCATGGAGCACTACGAGGCGGCCACCGCCAAGGCCGAGCGCGGCGATGCCGCGGGCCTGCGCGCGCTGCACACGCAGCACCCGCACAACCTCGTGCTCCGCGTGCTCGACGCCATCGGCGCGCGGCGCGAGGCGGGGCGCGTCCATTCCGAGAAGGCCGTCCGCGAAATCATGATGCTCGAAGTGCCCCGCCTCGAGCGTGGCTTGACCACCCTCGCTGTGCTCGCGGCCGCCGCGCCGATGCTCGGCCTGCTGGGTACCATCTCCGGTCTCATCGCCATGTTCCAGGTCATCACCGACCTCGGCGTGAACGATCCCAAGCTGTTGGCGGGCGGCATCGGCGAGGCCCTCGTCACCACGGAGGCCGGCCTGCTCATCGCCATCCCCGTGCTGCTGGCGCACAACTTCCTCGCGAACCGCGTCGACGACATGGTCGCCGAGGCGGAATACCACGCCGCCCGCACGCTCAACAACGTGTGGCCCGGAGGCTGACATGCAGGACCTTCCGATCCTGTTCGACGCGACCTGGCGCCTTGTCAAGCAGGGCGGCTGGATCATGTTCGCCGTCTTCGTGCTGGGCCAGATCGGGTGGTACTTCGTCATGGAGCGCTGGTGGCACTATCGCATGCGCACGGCGCCGGTCAAGGACCTCCTCGGCGACGTCGGGACCGATCCCGAGGCCCTGGAGCGCCGCCTGCTTTCCGACCCGCGCCTGCGCGGCGACTTCGCCGAGGTCGTGCGCGGCCTCGCGGCTTCGCGTCCCCACGGGGAGCGCGCCATGGTCGCCAAGGCGCGCGAGGTGATCGGTGAAATCAGCCACAACCTGCGTCGTCGCCTCAATACCATCGCGGTCGTGGCCGCTGCCGCGCCCTTGCTGGGCCTGGCCGGCACCATCAGCGGCATCATGATCACCTTCGGGATCATCAGCCTGTACGGCTCGGGGAACCCCGCCATGATGGCCGGCGGCATCGCGCGGGCCCTGATGATCACCGAGGCGGCCCTCGTCGTCGCGCTTCCCCTGCTCATCCTGCACGACCGGCTCCACAACCGCGCCGAGGCCATCGAGAACGACTGCGTGCTGGGAGCCACCCGCTTGATCCGGGTGTACGCGCCGAGCGCCGAGGCTCCCCCGTTGTCCCCCCCGTCGGTGGGGGAGAGGAGCGTGACATGAACGCCGAAGACGAATTCGGGCTCAAGCGCCGTCCTCGCCGCGCGGCGGAGATCAACCTGATCAACATGATCGACATGTTGTTCTTTCTCATCGTGTTCTTCGTGATCACCAGCAGCTTCACCACCGAGACGGGCCTCGACATCGAGAAGCCGCAGGCGCAAAGCTCCGAGACGCTGCCGCAGCAACCCGTTCTCATCGCCATCACGCGCGAGGGAAACATCCACGTCAACGAGAGCCCGGTCAGCCCCCAGGCGTTGGGCGGCATCCTGCGCCACTACATCGCGCTCGATCCCGACCGCTCCGTGGTCATCGTCGCCGACCGTGAGGCCATGATCTCGCATGCGGTCGACGTGCTCGACGAATGCAACCGCGCCAACGTGCGCAACGTCTCCATCTCCACCGTGCGGGAATGAAAAAAAAGCTGGCGATTCCCTTCGTGTTCCTCGCCGCGCTTCTGTTCAACGGGGCGCTGTTCTTCTTCGTGCCCTTCCTGCAGGCAGCCTTCAACACGCCGCAGCTCGAGAAGGAAGAACGCGATCCCGAAGTGCGCCGCGACCTCGTTCTCCCCGACTTCACGCCGCCCGACCCGGACATCCGTGAAATCCGCGAAGTCGTCGTCGACCCCGTGTCCGAGCCCCAGGTGGCGGAGACGCGCCCCGTGTTTCCGGGTGGGGGGCTCGCCATCGACCTCAGCCCCGTCGGGGGCGCGGGATCCATGTCCCTCGTCTCGGGGGGGGACCGCACCGGGCCGCTCGGCTCCGGAACCGGAGGCGGACAGGGCGCGGGCCTCGGCGCCATGATCTACGAGCCGGGGCAGACCGATTCCGACGCGCGCATTTCAGGGCCCGACCAGACGCCGCGCTATCCCCCGCGCGCCGAACGCGAGGGCGTCACGGGCTTCGTGGACCTGCTCTTCGTCGTCAACGAAGCCGGCATGGCCGAACAAATCACCGTGCTGCGCGAGCAGCCCCAAGGCTACGGATTCGCGCAGGCAGCCATCGAGTCGGTGCGCCGGCTGCGCTTCCAGCCCGCCATGCTCGAGCGCACTCCCGTCAAGCAGCGCGTGCGCCGCCGCATCAACTTCGAGCTGTGACTCCTCCCATGTCCGCCGCCTTCCGCACCTTGCTGCTCGCCCTCGCCTTGGCAACGGGGGCCTTCGCGCAGCGCGCCGACACCGCGGTGGCCGACACGACCTTGCCGACCGATCCCCTGTTGCTCGGGAACCATTATTACGAGAAGGGCGACTGGTCGCGCGCCGCGGAGCAGTACCGGATCGCCACTCGCGACACGACCTCGGCCCTGCAGCGGGCCTTCGCATGGTTCAACCTGGGCAACACGCACGTGCAGACGGGTGCCTACCATCGCGCCATCGTGGCGTATCGCCGCTCCGTCGAGCAGGCGCCCAACTTCGCCCGCGGCTACCAGCTGCTCGGTGACGTGTACTTCACCATCGGCGCGACGGGCGAGGCGGTGGCTTCGTACCGGCGCCTGCTCGAGATCGACAACACGTCGGTGCGCGCGCACCAGATGCTCGGCGAATCTGCCCTGCGCGGCGGGGATGTGACGACGGCCCTGCGCCATTTCGACGCGGCGCTCAAGCTCGACCCCGACATGCCCGACGTCTACCTGGCCATGGCGGAGGCCTACGCGCGCATCCGCGACTACGAGGCGGCGCAGAAGCTGCTCGAGGAGGCCTTGCTGCGCGCGCCCCGGCCCGTGGCGGAGGGCTATTTCTACCTCGGCCACTTGTACGAGCTCGGGGGAAACCCCCTGCGTGCCGTGCGCGCCTACGAAGAGGGATTGCTTCTGCAGCCGAACCGCCCGCAATACTACCAGCGCATCGCGAGCATCCATGAGAACGCCGGAGACGATTTTCTGGCGCTCCTGATCCTCGAGCAGGGGATCAACGCCGGCATCGAGCGCCCCGACTTTCACCTGCGCCGGGGCAACCTGTACTTCAGGCAGCAGCGCTACGAACCCGCGTTGCGCGAGTATCGCCGCGCGCTGGAGTTGGGAAGCTCGCAAGGGCGCATCGGCGTCGAGAACGTCGCGGCTGCGCTGCACAACGCGGGAAGGCGCAGCGAGGCGGAGGAGGTTCTCGCGGAGTTGCGCCGCCTGATCGACTGATCGACTGACCGGCGATTCCTCAGCCGTGCGCTTCACTCAAGCGCGCGGAGCCCCGCCCAGAAGGCTGCGCAGGGCCGCGAGGGTGGCGTCGGCGGTTCGTTCCCAGGTGTAGTACGCGGCGCGGTCCAGGCTTTTTCGCGAGCATTCGCGCGCGAAGTCCGTGTCACGGATCATGCGCTCCATCAGTTCCACCAGCGCCCGCACATCGCCGGTGGGAAAGAATGCCGCGGCGCCTTCGCCCACCTCGGCCAGCGCCGAGTTGCGCGCGGCGATGACCGGGCAGCCGCAGGCCATGGCCTCGACGACGGGCAGGCCGAAGCCTTCGTAGGACGAGGCCTGGATCAACGCCAGGGATTCGAGATACAGTTCCCGCAGGCGGGCATCGGTGACGTAGCCCGTGAACTCCACGGCGTCGCCGATTTTCAGGTCCGCAACCTTGGCCGCGAGCCCGCTCTCGCCCCAACCCTTCTGCCCGACGATGCGGAGCGGGTGCGCGGCGCGCATCCTGCCGTCGAGGTGGGCGTAGGCTTCGAGAATGTCGGAGAGTCGCTTGCCCGGTTCGAGCGTTCCCACGAAGAGAAATCCGCCGCGCACGCGTTCCGCGGAATCGGGAACGATGGGGAACTTTGTTCCCAGTGGGGTGACCTTCGCCTTCCCCGCGAGGTGGGGGTAATGGCGGGCGATGTCGTTCCGGGTGTTCTCCGAGTTCGTCAGGATCACGCGCGCCTTGCGTCCCGTCATGGAAACCAGGAAGGACAGCAGCCAGCGC
Organism: Fibrobacteria bacterium; assembly: GCA_050486505.1. Classification (GTDB taxonomy): domain Bacteria; phylum Fibrobacterota; class Fibrobacteria; order UBA11236; family UBA11236; genus UBA11236. The sequence continues at coordinate 30,516 of JBJHDK010000005.1, forward strand.
TTCGCCGTTCCGAAGCGGTCCTTCGACTCCTTCTCGTAGGTGTCGTGGATGAAGACCGACTGCGGGGCGAAGCGCAGGAAGACGCCGTAGTTGCCGACGGAGTGCAGCAGGTCCGATCTTCGCGCGAGCCATGGCACGAGCAACTGGTTCAGGACGAAGCGCGCTTCCTGCGAGCCCGGCAGGGAAACGCGACGGACACCGCGAAGCTCCCCGAAGTAACCCGCGAGGTGCGCGGGGTGGATCAAGGTGACGTCGAGCGCGGGGCCCACCGCCTTGAGCGCGCGGGCGATGTGAAACGCGTAGTTGGCGATGCCGCCGGGGTCGCCCGGGAGCATGGAGGCATTGAGGGTGATGGACGAAGGCGGGCGCAACGGAGCGGATGTCCCGTCCGCGGTCGCGGCATCTTCCCGGATGATTTCCAGCAGTTTTCGTGCGGAGAGATGCCAGGAATAACGCGCGCGCACGGGGGATCCGTCGAAGGGTTGCGCGGCGACCGCGTGTTCCATCGCGGCCGCCATCGCCTCGGGCGAGAGGGGGTCGAAGTAGATCGCGGACTCGTGCATCACCTCGCGGAACACCGGAATGTCGGAGCATGCCACGGGAAGGTTGAAGGCACAGGCGTCGAGCAGCGGGATCCCGAAGCCTTCGTCGAGGGACGGGAAAACCAGCGCGGTCGCACGTTCGTATAGATCGCGTAGCTCACCCTCACTTACATATCCGACGTTCTCGACGCCTTCGACACTCAAACGGGCTTGTGCTTCCGCGATACGCTTTCGGTCGCCGGTGATAACCAGCTTGAAGGCGGGGTGTCGTGTCCTGAAAATTCGGAATGCAGACAGAAGGCGGTCGAGATTCTTTCGGGGGTTTGTGGCCCCCACGGTCAGCAGGAACGATTCGCCCGCGCCCTTGAAAGTCCGGGCGGAGACAAGATCCAGTCGACTGTCGCCGCAGGGAACGACGCTTACGCGCGCCGGCGATACGCCTTGCTTCCGCACGAGCTCGTTTCGCATCGCCTCGGAGATCGTCATGATCCTGTTCGCGAAGATCCGGTTCATCCAGAGCGACGCGCGGAGAAAAAACGAATACTTGCGGTTGTGTGCACCCTTGATGTTCAGAAAAGACAGATCGTAAACATAGGAGTACGTGCGAAAACCGGGATGGAACACCGGGATGCGCCCCTCGAACGACACGAACGCCGTGTACCCGAATTTTCGGCAGAGCAGGGGGATTCCGACCTGTTCGAACGCTTCCGTCAGGGGGTGCGCCGTGAGTTTCACGCCGGAGGGGTGCACCCTGAAGCGGCGGAACTCTCCCGTGAACGGACTTCCCTCGGGAAGGATCACACCGATGTTCCCGGCATCCGCCGGGATCGCCCGGAGCATGTTCAACGCGACCTGGCCCACGCCCGTCATGCCGGGGCGGATCCAGCGCGCGTCGAAGAGGATGCCGCTCATGGCTCGGCCTTGCCGGGACTCAGCAGCGCGCGGATGCCCGCGAGGTGGACCTCGAGCCTGCGGCGCTTGTCCGTGTTCTTCAGCGCGATCGCCGGCACGCTCCAGACGACGACGCGCGCGAGGGAGCGCAGGAGGAAAATGCCCCGCAACAGCAGCGCCGCGCCGCGTCCCCGCATCTTCGCGAAGGCGCGGAGGCGGCCCGCGTCGGTGAGAAGCAGCGAGCGGACGGATGCGTGGTCGACACCTCCCCCTCCATGGTGCACAATGGAAACGCCCGGGAGATACCAGGTCGCGATCCCGGCGCGCGCGGCGCGCCAGCAGAACTCGGTGTCTTCCCCGTACATGAAAATGTCTTCGGCGAGCCCCCCCAAATCCAGGTACTGCCGCCTCTCCACAAGCAGAAAGGCTCCGGTCACCCAGTCCGCGCGGGCTCCCTCGGCGGGCGCGCTTTGCCAGCGTTGCAGCTTGCGTTGCGCAACGGAGTCGGCATTCGAGAAGATTTCCGCAAGGTAGCCGCGCAGGCTCGGGAACGTGTCCGCGCAGAGTTGGGGGGAGTCGTCGGGGTAACGCAGGCGGCAGCCGACGATGCAGGGCGCCTTGGTGTCGGCGAGGTCGAGGCAGGCGGGGAGCACTTCCCCGGTGAACACGGTGTCGGTGTTGAGGAGGAGCAGGTAGCGTCCGCGCGCGTGCCTGGCGCCGAGGTTGTTCGCGCGCGCGAATCCGGCGTTCACGTCGTTGCGCACCACCCGGACGTCGGGGTGGCGCGCCTCGAGAAACTCGGCGCTTGCATCGGTCGATGCGTTGTCCACCACGAGGATTTCCAGGGAAACCGTGGTTTCGAAGCGCTTCAGGGAGGAAATGGCGGCGTCCGCGAAATCCCGCGTGTTCCAGTTGACCAAGATGACGGAAACGTCGGGCGGGATGGCCGGGTCGTGCATGGGTCGGGGAATCTATAAAACACGTGGAAAATGCCACGGGATCGGCCATTCAGGGGAGGCCCGGGAGTTCGCAGGCCGTGGATCAAATGGTTTTGCCCGCAAAACTTGGTAGCTTTACCGGCCACTATAACAGGCGGGGCCGTTCCGCCGCCATTTTCGACCACAGATTCCACGGGCCCATGACGGAACACACCACCCCCCGCCACCATTTCCACAACCTTTGCGCGGGGCTCATTCTCGCGGGAACGGTTTTCGCCTCCCTCCCACACGCCCAGATTCCCGGCATCGGCGGGGGCATGGATCTCACGTCGGTCGCAAATCAGGGCGGCGGTGCGCCGGCATACTCTCCCAATCTCGGGAACCTCCCTACACTCCCCCCGCCGGGAATGTGGAACTCGCCGCTGCTCCCGGACCAAAAGCCTGTTTTCGAAGCCATCGACGAAACCACGTATGTCGTGGGGCCGGGCGATTATTTCCACATCGGGATCGGGGCGCAGGTGTTCAACCTCGTGGTGAGTCCCGAGGGATACCTGCTTCTCGAAAGCGTCCCCCCGGTCAACGTCAACGGCAAGACCCTGCTCGAGGCGCGCACGCTGGTGGTGGAGGCGGCATCGGGCCATTTCCAGGGCGACCGCGTCCATGTGCGCCTGGCGCAGGCGAAGCGTTTTCAGACGACGATCGCCGGTGCGGTGAACCGGCCCGGGATCTATGGCGTCGATCCCGGGATCCGCGTCTCCAATCTTCTCGAGATCGCGGGGGGGTTCTCCGTGCGCTCCTCGCGTGAAATCGCCTTGCACCGCGCCACCGGCGAGGTCGAGCACATCGATCTGCGCGGCTTCTATCTCGAGGGCGACATGGAATCCAATCCCGTGGTGCGCCAGGGGGACAGACTCCTCGTCGGTTCGCTGGAGGGGAGCGATCCGATCGTGTATGTCCGCGAACAGAACAACCTGCTCTCGATGCGCCACCGCGACGGCGAGACCCTCGAAGAGTTCGTGCTGCGCTACGACGGCTATCGTGATGTCCGGGAATGGCGTTACGCGCGCATCTACGACGAGTCCGGGCGCTACGCGCAGACCGTGCAGCGCACCGATTCCGAGTCGCACGGCATGCGGGCCGGCACCACGGTCGAACTCCACGCGCCCAAGCCGCTCGTCTTCGTGGGCGGCATGGTGATGCGTCCCGGGTACTTCGAGTACAACCCCACCCTGAGCGCGATGGATTACCTCGCCCTCTCCGGCATGACGGTGCATTCCGCCAGCGCGCGCCGCATCACCGTGGTCGACGATCAAGGCCGCCGCCGCAGCGTGAACACCACCGGAGACCCCCTCCGCCCGGGCGACCACATTCTGGTCCCCCGATCGTACGAGGCCACCTTCCGCGATCACATCGCCATCATCTCCGCCATTTCGAGCCTCGCTGTCGCCATCGCGACCTTCGTCGTCCTGACGAGCAACTAGCGGCAGGAATCCTTCTCATGGACAAACGCTTCAGCCTACTCGACCTGTTTACGCTTTTCCTGCGCCAGAAAAAGCGCATCCTCATTCATTTTGTCGTCGTGGCCGCCCTCGCGGTCGCCGTCAGTTATCTTATCCCGAAGAAGTACAAGGCCGAGGCCCTTTTCCTGCCCCCGCACGACGAAACCATCGCGGGCGGCATTTCGTTGGGCGCCATGCTGAACATGGGGCGCACGTCCGCCTTCACCCCCCAGCAGGTGCACTCCATCCTGCGCTCGCGCCGCGTGCAGGAGGCCGTGATCAGGGAGTTCGACCTCATTCGGGTTTACAAGAAGCACCGCGAGCCCAACCCGACCGAGCAGGCCATGAAGACGCTTCGGGGTCGAACCACCATTCGTCCCGTCACCCAGACGGGCCTCACGCAAAGCGCGATCGTGCACTATGCGTTTTCGGTGATCGACCGGGACAGCGTGCGCGCCGCGGACATGGCCAATTTCATGCTCGAGGAACTCGACAGGGCCATGGACGAGCTGACGAAAAGCCAGAGCGCCTATACGCTCGAGTTCGTGACGGGGAGGCTCGATTCCATCTCGGCGCAGAAACTCGAGGCGATGGCGGCGCTCGCGGAATTCCAGACGGCCAATCGCATTTACTCGCCGCAAATCAGCCAGCAGATCGTGGCGTCGGTGGGAACCTATGCCGAACTTCAGAAGCAGAAGCTCATGTCTGAAATCCAGCGCGAGTTGCTGCTTTTCGAGCGTGGGCCCGAAAGCCGCGACGTGAGGTTCGAGGACAAGAAGATCCGCGAGCTCGAAGCGCGCATGCGCGATCTCGAAACGCGTCGCGAGCCATCCGTGATGCCGGGGCTCGAGCATTCGGTCGAACTTTCCCACCAGTTTCTCAAGCTTTATCAGGAATCCGAGGTGCTTGTCCGCCTCGAGTTGCTGATGCGCCAGCAATATGAAGAGGCGCGCATTAAGAATGCACGCCTCGCGCCCTCCGTCCGCGTCGTGGACCCGGCCGTGCCGCCCGAATGGAAGAACTCGCCGAAGAAGGCCATCATCGTGATCGTGATCGTCGGGGTGTACATGCTCGGCCTCTTCGTCTTCATCCTGGCCTCGCACGGGATCTCCAGAGCCACGCCCGAAACCCGGCGCAAGCTGGATGAGTTCCGGGAGGCGCTGCGCTTCAGGGCGGGCTAGGTCGCGGCGTGCTGGCCCGGGCTGCATATCTGCTCGACGGGGTCAACCTCAAGAACCTCTGCTACGCCTATTTCTTCCTCGCGCCGGTGTTTCTCGACCGGCGCGACGATACGGCGATCGTCATCACGTTCGCGGCCGGGTACCTCCTCAGCGGGCTGATCGTCGCGCTGGCCGCCGCCGAGCGGCTCGCGGCGTTCCAGGAGACGGTGCGTGTGCGAGGGTACTCCCTGATCCTGCTCGCATTCCTGGCGATGAGCTATTTCTCGGTGCTGGTCAACGCCCCGGGAAACTTCGGGGATCCGGGCCTGTTGTTCTTCAAGTACGGAAAACTGCTCTTCCCCATGCTGACCTTTTTCGTGATGGTCAACATCTGGACGAGACACGATTTGCCGAAGTTGTACACGCTGCTCGTCGCGATGGGCCTGCTCAGCTTTTTGCTTGCCGTTCCCGATGCCATTTACACGATGCGCACCCGTGGGAACGTTTTGCCTCGCGTCGGCATCATTCTTTTCGACGATCCCAACAAGTATGCGGTGTTTCTCAACGTCCTGTACGGCGTGATGTTGCCGAAGTTTCTTTCACGGATCAAGGAAGGAAAGCCCTGGCTCGGCCTCGGGGTTTTCCTTGTCGTGCTTGCCTGCGTGCTGGTGCTGACGATGTCGCGCAGCGGATTCTTCGCCTTCGCGCTCATCACGGCGGTTTGCCTCATGGCGGCCCGCTCCCGTCGCCTGTTGGCGCAGTCGCTGGTATTTCTCGTTCCGGTCGGGGTGCTGATTTTCGTCGCGATCGTGGCCCGCTACAATGCCCCCGATAGCGCGGTGATGAGCGACATGGGGCGTCTTTGGACGTATGCGGTGGCGCTGAACACCATCCAGGCGCGTCCCCTGACCGGGATCGGATTCGCCAACGTGGTGGAGATGTACGATCTCTACGGCGGGATGTATTTGCACTTGATCGGAAAGCCCCTCGATATCCACAATGCGATGCTCGAAATCTTCGCCGAGCAGGGTGTGGCGGGCTTCGTCATTTACATGCTTCTCGTGTTTATCCCGGTCGGGATCCTGGCGCGTCGTGTCTTGCGCATCTCGCGAACGCGCTATCCGGTGACGGAAATGGCGGCCCTGAATATCCCGTTGGTGTTCTTTTCCTACGGCCTGTTTTACCATCATTATCTGACGAATGAGTATTTCTGGGCGTACATGACGTTTACCGTGATCGTGCTGCGCGAGTCGCGCGGCGAAGGTGAAGAGTTGCGCTTCCTGCCCCCGAAACTGGTATGAGCCCGGAACCGTCCCCCACGCCTTCCCGCCGGTTGAGGGTTCACTTCGTCCTTCCGTTCACGAACAAGACGGGCGGCGTGGTGGTGGTGGTGGAACACGCGAGGCAGCTGCGGAGTTTCGGACATGAGGTGGCGGTGTACCATCCCGCGGTTCCCTATCCGGCGCTTCTCGGGAGCCTCCCTGCATGGAAGCGGCCGCTCGTGTTTCTTCGCCTGTTGGCGCGTAACGTTTTCCGGCGCGCGCCGACGTTTCCGTGGTTCGACGGCGAGGTGGATGTGCGCCGGGTTCCCTGGATCGCCGATCGCTTCCTCCCCGACGCCGACGTCGTGATCGCCTCCGCCTGGCCGACGGCGCACAGCGTGGCGGCGCTTTCACCCGCGAAGGGGCGCAAGTTTTACTTCGTGCAGCACTACGAGGTGTGGGACGGCAGCGTCCCACGCGTGGACGCGAGCTACCGGCTTCCGCTCGGCCTCATCACCATCGCGCCGTGGCTGACGGCGCTGATGCGGGAGAAATTCGGCAGGGAGGTCGCGGCCGAGGTTCACAACGGCATCGACCTCGAGCGGTTCCATCCCCCCGCGGTGCGCCCCGGGCAACCGCTGACCTTGCTGATGATGCACCACGTGCTCGAGATCAAGGGGGTTCCCGACGGGTTGGCCGTGCTGCGGAGAATCCACGCGGAACATCCCGGGGTTCGCATCCGGTTGTTCGGGATGTACGACTTTCCCGACCGCGAGCCCTGGATGGAGCACGTGCGCGATCCTTCGCCCGAGGCGTTGGTTCGCCTTTATCAGGAAGCCGACGTCTTCCTGAGCCCGAGCGTGGCCGAGGGCTGGCACCTGCCGCCCATGGAGGCGATGGCCTGCGGGTGCGCGGTGGTGGCAACGCGGGTGGGGTGCATTCCCGTGCTCGAGAAGGACGGGAACCTGCTCGGGGCCGTGCCCGGGGACAGGGAGACCCTGTTCCGGCATGTCGATGCGCTGCTTCGCGACTCCGCCCTGCGCGCAGAAACGGCCCGGCGCGGCCTCGAGACGATTCGCCGGTATCGGTGGGAAGACAAGGGCCGGGAGTTCGAGCGCGCGATTCTCGCGACACCGAAGTCCTGACGGCCCGGCCAAAGTTTCTGCGGAAGTTCCTGCGAATATTCCTGAAAACGTTCCGGCGAAACGTTCGTGAAACTCAGGCGGGCTTCGACCAGATCGAGGCGAACTGGTGGTGTCCGTGCACGCAAACGAGCCCGGCGTCCGACAAGGTTGCGTGCAGCGCCTTGATGTCCACGTCCTTGTGCATGGGCATGTCTTCTTCCTCGCCCGAGAGGTCGACGAGCATGATGAAGATGCCGCCGGGGGCGAGGTGCCCGCACAGGTCGCGGGTCGGGGTGCAGGGGTCGTCGAGGTGCTCCATCACGGCATCGGTGAAGAGGATGTCGAAGGTGCCCTCGAGCCGCAATTCCCCGGGAACGGTTTGCTGCATTTTGACGGGGATGCCGTGTTTTTCGAAGCGCCATTTGGCGAATTCGAACTGGCGCCCGGGAATGTCGAGGTAGGTGACGTCCTTGCCCATGTCGGCGACAAGCTCGCAGAACACGCCCGTGCCGCCGCCGAATTCGAGGAAGCGCTTGCCCGGGTGGTTCCGGATCGAATTGAGGAAGAGGGGGGAATACCCGTCGAGCTTCTCCCTCAGGGTGTTCTTCGAGACGTTGGCCGCGAGGATGTCGCAGATGTAGTAGGCGGAGGTTCCGTAGAAGTCGCGCGCCTTGTCGCCGAAGTCGCGCCCCGGCAGGGCCAGCCATTCGGCGCGGGTCAGGGTCTTGTAGTCGCGGATGCGGCGCTCGACCTCCTTGACGTCGATGCCCTCGAATTCCGCGTAGTCGGTGATGACGTCGTGGGAGGGGTCCCAGGTGTAGGGCGCTTCGTGGCCGCGGCGCAGGAGCTTTTTCAGGAGTTTTTTCAGCGTTTTCAAGGCATTCCCCGGATGAAGGGCCGTTCGATGGTCAGTCATTTCGGCCTTCGGATTTGACTCCTCCGGCTCCTGTGCTCGAAACCGATGATTCCAATCAGGAAGTCGATCGGTTTCGAGCGGTCGCCTGCGGAGTAAAATCCTGCGGCCTCCTCAAGATGACATACCGCTTGTGATTCCGGGGGAAACCCGGGCAGGGGAGCAATTTACCATATTAACCCCCAACTTCCGGCCGGTTTCCCATTTTGATCTCCCGCTCCATCCTGTCCAACTACCTCGGCTCGCTCTTCGGCCTGGCCGTGTCGAAGGGGTTGCGCTTCGCCGGGGTGGTGTATTGCATCCGCATGGTGGGCGATTATACGTGGGGGCAGACGGTTTCCACCATCGCGCTGCTGTCGTTTCTGGCCTTCATTATCGACCAGGGGCTGAGCGGGTCGCCCCTGTTGTATCACCTGCGGAGCCGCGTCGCCGATGCGCGGCTTTTGCGCATGATCTCGGGGTATCGCCTCTCGATGGCGGTGCTGTTCGTCGCCGCCATCCACCTCTTTCATCGCGTCATCGTACCGCTCGACGAGCTCGTGCTGGTCTATGCCTTCGTGCTGATTCCCCGGGCGCTGGCGGTCGACTGGTGGTTCCACCGGCGCGAGCAGTACCAGGTGACGACCTACATCGCCTCGGTGCGCACGCTGGTGTTCTTCGGGCTGGTGCTGGTGTTCGTGCGTCCCGGTGCCGGGGCGGAGACGCTGCTCTTCATCGAGATGGCGGCCGAGGCGGTGTCGATCGCGTTCGGCTACATCATGATGCGCTTCTCCCGCGCGGGCGCGACCCCGGACGAAACGGGACCGGAGTTCGGTCTCGGCGACCTGCTGCGTTTTTCCTTCCCCTTTCTGCTCATTGCCCTTTTGAACCAGGTTCAGGTTTCGATGGACATCGTGCTGCTGCGGTTTTTCCTCGGCAGCGAGGTGACGGCGCAATACGACGTGGGCATCAAGATCGGGTTCCTGTACTTCTTCGTGGGCGCGACCTTCGTGCAGATCATCCGTCCCAAGCTGACGCGCCTGTACCAGACCGGAGACCTCGCGCGGGTCGGGCACATTCTGCGCACCACGTCGTCGCTGCTGTTGCTGGCGGGGTCGCTGCTGCTGCTCCCGTCCTTCTATTTCTCCGGGGACATCATTTCGCTGTTGTACAATCGCGACGGCGGCTTGCCGGCGTTCGTGTTCCAGTGGGCGGCGCTGTGGGTGGGCGTGAGCTTCATGACCATGCTGGGCACCGATACGTTGCTCTCGCTGGGGAAGCGCAGGTTTTATCTGTACGCGGCCGGTGTGTGCGCCGTGGTGAACATCGCGGGCAACCTCGTGCTGCTGCAGGTGTTCGGGGGGCACGGCGCCATCTTCGCGAAAATCCTGTCGGAGGCGGCGTTCCTCGTCGCGGCCCTGGCGTTCATTCCGCGCGAGGTGCGGTCGACGTTCGCCGCTTCGCTGGGGTTCCAGTTCCTCGTGCTCGCGGGGTTTGTCGTCGTGCTGCTGGGCTCGGCGGCATTCGATGCACCGATGGCGGGTTTTGCGTTGTCGCTGGCCGGTTGCGGGCTGATCGTGTGGCGCGGGCGCGTGTTTTCGCACGAGACCTTCGCGGTGCTGCGCGATAACTGAAGTCCCAGGATTCCGCGTTCACGACGAGGAGCCGTTCTGAAGCGGGGAATTCCAGCGAAATCCGGAGATTTTGGGGGAAAATGGAGCCACTTACCGGATTTGAACCGATGACCTACTCATTACGAATGAGCCGCTCTACCAACTGAGCTAAAGTGGCGTAGGACGGGAAAATTAGCCTGTCCTGCCGGGCTTGCCAATGGGGGGCCCGGTTGCTCCCGAGAGTCAGCTTGTTTCCGTGGCAGGGGCCGGGAAAAATTTGTTCGTGCTCGGTCCGGCTGCGCTCCTAAACGCCCTTTAAGAAGGCCCTTCGGGCCGTTTGAATGATTGGCTCCGGGTGCTCGCCTCCCCTCCGCGCGAACAAATGTTTTCCCGACCCCACGAAAGCGGATGGAACGGATTTGACTGTTTGCCGGTCTCTGTTTCGAGGACGAACACTTTTCCGGGCTTAAAAAACAGACGCCCGGTCGCCGGACCGGTGGTTCAGCGGGGGGTGACCAGGTAGTCCCGCATGTCGAAGGGGACTCTCCGCAGCTTTCGCGCCAGAATCCTGCCGTAGAGCAGGACTTCCCGCCAGCGGGGAACCCAGGTCGCCACGAAGCGGGGCGAGAGCATGCGGGTCCACGGCAGCATTTCGCTCTCGTACAGGTTGAACAGCAGTTCTAGGAACCAGTGGTACTTGAGGTCGGCCTTGCGGCAGCGAAACCGGACGCGCTTGCCGATGCCCAGGTGGAGGAACAGGTCGAGCGCCATGCATTGCCTGAAGATGTAGGCCGAGGTGTGGATTTGCAGCGGGTCGGAGGCGTCGGTCACGGTGCCGGGATCCGCGTCGGTGACGGTGCCTTTCCAGAGATTGATCCGGAAGGCCTGCGGTTTCGCGCCCGTGAGTACATAGGTGACCGGCCGACCCCGGAACATCCACCGGGCCGCCCACGGCAGGGCCGCGATGAACTTGCGGAAGTATTTCTCCACCTGCGCGAGGGACACCGACGTTTTGGCCTCGAGCGCGTAGAACTTTTCGAGAACCGGAGCCTTGGCGTCGCGATACTCCGCCAGCAGGCGCTCTCGTTCCCGGAACCATGGCCCGTCGGCGATGGAGAACCCCGTGTCCGAATCCCACGAGTCCCCCGAGACCATGAGACGCAACTCCGGCCCCCCCACCTTTTCCCTGCGGAAAAACTCTTCGACCTGCACGGGCGTGGTCACGGTGGAGTTGAGGTGGAAAACGTCCTTGTGCAAAAAGCAGTGGTTGCTGGCGAAGGGGATCGCATAGCGGGTGCCGGTGCGCGCGGCGAAGTCGGCGAAGTCGCGGGCGTAGCGGCTGCCGTCGTCGGCGGTTTCGTTGGGGGCGTCGGTGAAGTCGAAGCACAGACGCGGGTTGGCGGAGCTGTGGCTGCGGAACACGAAGTCGATGCGGGGGTGGCGGCGCAGGATCTGGTCGAGCGGGCCGCCCATGAACTTGGCGTCGTTGCAGTTGAAAAGGACGGTGTTTTCGCATTCGACGACGGCGGCGCTGTCGGTGAAGGGATAGAACTGCCACGAGGTGAGTTTGAATCCCGGCGCGAGTTCGATGGTCTCGCCGTGGCGGAGCTCGCGCACGTTCTTGAAACCGATTTGATGCAAGTCCTTTTTCATGCGCAGGGTGTTTCCGCGCGGGACGAGAATGGGGGTTTCCTTCGCGAACTTGCGCAGGGAGGGGCCCTGGAAGTGGTCCCAGTGGATGTGGGTGAGGTAGATGAAATCAGGCTTCAGGGACTCGATGAGTTCCCGCGCCACCGGGGGGTAGTTCCACCAGGAGCGCCAGTAGGTGCTGCCGATGAGCCAGGGGTCGAAGAGCAGCGTCTTGCCGGCACCCTGCACCTGCATGCCGGCGTGGGAGAGGATCTGGAAACGCATCGCGGGGAATGATAGAAGATGGGATGGCAGGTCCCCGCCCCGGCACCTTGATACAACTCGCCGGCATTGAGTGCTCGTGCGTTGCACGAGTGTATCGAAATGCCGGCCGGATTTCGGTTCCCGCGTCGTCGTGACGGGAACGGTCGCGGCCAATTGGCTACATTGTCATCCCTTGCAAGGGAGAAACATGGCCAAAATCAACGGATTGAATGGACTTCGCCCCGCTCCGGCAGCGGCGGCCCGGTTGGTGACCCCACCCTACGATGTGATCAAGGAGGGGTCCCCCCTCGAATCCTTCCTGAAGAAAAACCCCTCGTCGTTTTATCACGTGACGTTGGGGCCGAACCCCGCTGAGGCGCTCACCTTGCTGCAGAAGCAGCGCGTGCTGGTGCCCGACGAAGAGCCCGCCTTTTATGTGTACGAGCAGATCTGGAAAGACCAGGCGCGCATCGGATTTTTTGCAGCGGTGGAAGTCTCGCCTTATTCCGAGGGGAATGTCGTCAGGCACGAGAAGACGTTCGACGAGAAGGTGAAGGGTCGCCTGGCGGTGACGCGCGAGACGGGGTACACGCTCGAGCCCATCTTCCTGCTGACCAAGTCCCATATCGGCACGGTGCTTGATCGTGTGCGTAACTCCGGCAAGCCGCTGTACCAGTTCTCGAGCGACTTCAAGGAGCTGAACGACCTGCATGGCATTCGCACACGCGTGTGGCGCGTGCCGGAGAATTCACCGGAGGGCGAAACTCTGCGGGATGCGATCGCGCAGAATCCCCTGTATATCGCCGACGGCCATCACCGTTACCACGCGGCCCTGCTCGGCGGGCAGACCCACGCGATGGCCTACATCGTGGAAGACGCGCGCATCCTCGCCTACAACCGCGTGATCCGCGGCAAGGTTCCTTTCGCGCAGGCCAAGGCCTCGCTTGACCTGGTGCCGACGGACGCATTCGCAACCCCGCCGAAGAACCACTTCTGCATCCATTCCCGCGAGGGCACGTTCCTGCTCAAGGCGAAGTCGGTGCCTTCAGACGTGGTGGGCAAGCTGGATTGCTCGATTCTGGAGAAGGAGCTTTACCCGCATCTCGGTGTGGAGCATCCGATGATCCTCAAGAAGGAACACTTCGATTATTACCCCGAGTGGGATTTGGCCACCATGAAGTCGTTGGTCGATTCCGACGAGTACGACATCGCGGTGGCCTTGCACCCGGTGTCGATCGGTGAGTTGATGGCGGTGGCCGACGCGGGGTTGAAGGATCCCGAGGTGGTCATGCCGGAGAAGTCGACCTTCTTCGCCCCGAAGATTCTGTCGGGGTTGTTTCTGTACAAGCACGTTTTGAAATAACCGACGCCGGATGTTCGTGGCGGGTTGTAGGGGCAAATGATGATTCGTTCGCCTGCGGCGACCTCATTCAAAGGCAATTTGCCCCTACGTTCGATCATTGTTTCGGAACCCGCCACAAATCCGGTGTCGAAAGCTGCGTCGCGCCTGCGGCCTTCAGGTACAGGAACAGTTGCATGCGATAGCCCGTGAGCCAGCGGTAGGGGTAGTTCACGATCGCGTCGATCTTGGTGAACGTTTCCCCGAACGGGAAGGTCATGGTTCCGTTCACAAGATCCAGCGGGTTCGCGGCGCGCAGCAGGCGCGCGACCTCGGCGTCTTGCCAGCACATCATTGCCGTGAAATCCGAGGGCGGCATGTCCTTCACCAGCTCCATGGTCGGTGGCGTGGCCTTCCAGTCGCCCGCGAGCACGCGCACGATTCCGGTGTAGGGCCCCTTCGTCAGGTAGCGCATCAGGTCGAGCGTGTTGCGTTGCCCTGGGGTGGGCCGGTAGTCGAGCCCGCCCGGCGGCATTTTGCCCGCGAGCGCGATGCAGATTTCGGTTTCGTTGTGCCAGCAGCGGATCAGGGATTCGAGTGAGAACATGGGGGGAAACCTCCGGGGGCGATGCGTTGGATGGGGCAGGGGCGGGCGACCGCCCCGGCCTTCGCCGGGGTGACAGGTCGCCCGTACATTCCTGCGGGGTCAATGCAGGCGTGTAGGGGCAAATAATGATTCGTTCGCCTTTGGCGACCTCATTCAACACAATTTGCCTCTACAATTCGGTGTGGGCCGTTTCGTTTTGGGATACCATTTCCATGGCGCGTTCGATCACCTCCGCGCCGGCGCCGGGGCGGGCGGCGCCTTCGGCGAGGGTGGTGCGCCAGGCCTTGGCGCCGCGCGCGCCGAGGAAGAGCGCGTGCAGGTGGCGGGCGATGAAGTGCAGGCGCTCGCCCTCGGCGAGCCGCTCGCGCACGTAGGGCAGGTAGGCCGCAACGATTTCCTCGCGCGTGCGCGGCGGCTCCGTGGCGCCGTGGAAGCGGCGATCGACGTCCGCAAGCATCATGGGGTCGCGGTAAGCCTCGCGGCCGATCATGGCGCCGTGCAATTCGCGGAACCAGGGCTCGGCCTGATCCAGCGAAACGATACCCCCGTTCATCACGAACTGCAGCCCGGGAAAATCCTGCGCAAGTTGCCGCACGATGTCATAGCGAAGAGGCGGCTTTTCGCGATTCTCCTTGGGCGACAGTCCCTTCAGCCAGGCCTTGCGCGCATGCACGGCGAACAAGGTGCAGCCGCCGCCCGCGACGGTTTCGACGAAGCGCTTGAGTGCGTCGTAAGAATCCTTGTCGTCGATGCCGATGCGGTGCTTGACTGTGACCGGCACGTTCGGACCTGCGCCGCGGATCATGGCCTTCACGCAGTCGCGCACCAGCTCCGGCTCGGCCATGAGGCACGCGCCGAACTTGCCGGATTGCACGCGGTCGCTGGGGCAGCCGCAGTTCAGGTTGATCTCGTCGTAGCCCATTTCGGCGCCGAGCGCGGCGCAGCGTTCCAGCTCGTCGGGGTTGCTGCCGCCCAGCTGGAGCGCGACCGGGTGCTCCGACGGGTCGTAGGCCAGCAGATGCTCCTTGCGCCCGTGCACGATGGCCGGCGCCGTCACCATTTCGGTGTAGAGGCGCACATGCTTTGAGATGAGGCGCACCAGGTACCGGAAATGCCGGTCGGTGCATTCCATCATCGGCGCGACGGAGATGTGACGGGGGATTGAGGGCATGGGGGGAAAGGTAGAAGACGGTGGGCAGTGAACAGTGAGCAGTGAACAATACAGCAGTACAACAATACAGCAATAAAGAAAGAGAGGCGGGGAGGCGTTCTATTGTTGTACTGCTGTACTGCTTATTGTGCCGTATCTTCTACTGCCTACGGTCCACTGTTCACTGTCCCCTCAACCCCCTCCCGATCCAGATGCTCAGGCCGAGCCCCGCCACGGCGATCCAGCCCACCACGTTGTAACGCAGCAGCGATCCGTCGGGTCCCGTGATCAGAATCATTCCCGAGATCAGGCTCGCCGTGCCTACCGCGAGTTGTTGCACCGCGGTGTTCAGGCTCATGAAGCCTCCGCGCAGCCGGGCCTCGGGAACGGTGGTCACCAACGCCATCCCCGGGGCGGCGCGACCTGAGAGCAGCACCATGAACAAGGTGGTGACCGGCAGCGCGACCCCCAATCCCCACGGCCCGAGGTGGCTGATGGCTACAACCGGGATCATCGACGCCAGGCACAGGAGGGCGTATACGCGAAACAAACCGTGCTGGTCGCCGAGCTTTCCGAAGTACCGCAGCGAGAAGAAGGTGAACATTCCGCCCGTAAGGAAAATCCACGGGAGCTGGTTGTTCGCGACCCCCGCGTTCGTGACCAGCGAGACGCTGATGTAGGGGATGACGAGAAATCCCGAGCCCATCATGACGGCGGTGAAGGCGAGGGCGCGCCAGTGCGTGGCGCGCGAGATGATGCTGCCGAAGTCGGCCAGCATGGCGCGATTGCTTTCGGTGCGCGCGCGCGCGATGACGGGGAAGGTGCGCCAGGCGGCGATCCACATCAGCACGGAGAGCGCCGCCAGGGCGAAGAAGGGGGCCTGCCATCCCATGTGCGTCGAAAGCACGAGTCCCAACGGGACGCCGACCACCGACGCGACGGAAAATGCCGTCATCACGATCCCCATGGCCGTGCCCCGGCGTTGCACGGGAATCACGTCGCCGACCAGGGCGTACACTAGCGCCACCATCACACCGCCGAATCCCCCGGTCACGATGCGCGCGGCCAGCAGGGTATCGGCCGTGGGTGCGAGCCCGCAAAGCAATGTTCCGGTGATGAACCCGGCATACACGACGAGCAACGCGCGCTTGCGGTCGAAGCGGTCGAGCACGATCGCGGCGATCAAGGTCGCGATGCCCGCGCTGAAGGTGTAGGCTGAAACCAGTGAGCCGAAACGGCCGGGCGACAGGGTGAAGGACTCCATCAGCAGTGGACCCATGGGCATCAGGATCATGAAATCCACGATGTGGGTGAACTGCATGGCGGCCAGCAGGATCAGGAAGGCGCGCTCCCGGCGCGGATCAGGGAAGGCGGTCGTGCCTGTCGCAGGCGCGGCGGGGGACGAAGAGAACATCGAAATCCTTGCGCGGAGTGAGAGACAAGAATACTCCCTCAAGCGCTGTTGAGGTCAAGCAAAAAAAACGGGTCCCCGAAGGGACCCGCTCGGCGCCGGGTGTCCGGTGCGCGGGGGATTCAGGTTCCCGGTGCGGGGCGCACGCCCTGGAACGACAGGATGATGTCCACCTCGGGTGCGACCACGAGTCCGCCGCCGCCTTCGATCAGGTTGTTCCACTTCAGGTCGAAGTCGAAGCGGTTGATGCGGCCGGTGGCGGAGAAGGCGGCGCGCTCGTTGCCCCAGGGATCCTTCGCCAGGATTCCGGTCCCCTTGACCTGCAGGACGATTTCCTTCGTCACGTCACGGATGGTCAGGTACCCCACCAGCTCGGCGGTGGTGTCGGCCATGTTCACGTTGCGCACTTCCTTGCTCTTGAACTTGATCTCGGGAAACTTTTCCGCATTGAAGAAGTCATCGCTGCGGAGGTGGTTGTCGCGGCGGTTGTTGTTCGTGTTCACGCTCGTGGTCTTGATCGTGAGCTGGCCCGTGGTGGCCTCGACATTCGCGGGATCCAGGTTGAAGTTGCCTTCGAACTCACCGAAGGAACCGGTCACCGTGGAAATACCCATGTGGCGGACGCGAAACTGCACGTCGCTGTGCGCCGCGTCGATCTGATACTCCGCTGCGGTGGCTGAGATGGCGCCTGCCAACACCAAGCCGAATGCGCTGATCTTCATTGTTCTTCCGAAAGCCATTGCGATCTCCTTGTTCAAGATGTGCCGCCTGAAAATTCAGGCCGTCACGCACCAACATACCAAATATTCGTTTCAACGACAAACGGGGAAACGATAAAATTTACGAAAAGCGCGTTTTTGAGGAAAATGGGGGTGTTTCTTGCCGAATTTCCCCTGTTTTGGGAGAATTCCGGGTCACTGGGAGGCGGGTAATTTCGCTGAAATCGCGGGACGTAGTCTTAAGTGATCTTCAGACGACCAGATCGATCCCCACGGGGCAATGATCCGATCCCATCACCTGCGGGAGGATGTACGCGTCGCGCACCCGGTCGCGCAGGGAGCTGCTGACGAAGAAATAGTCGATGCGCCAGCCGACGTTCCGTTCCCGTGCGCGCGATTGCATGTCCCACCAGGTGTATTGTTCCGGGAGATCGGGGTGCTTCTCGCGGAACACGTCGTGGAAGCCTGCCGCGAGGAAGCGGTCCATCCATTCGCATTCTTCCGGGAGAAAGCCGGAGATCTTGCGGTTGGCCTGCGGGCGCGCGAGGTCGATTGCCTTGTGCGCCGTGTTGACGTCACCGCAGACGACCACGTTCTTGCCGGCGGCGAGCAAATCCTTGCACATGCCGAGGAAGGCTTCATAGAAGTCCATCTTGTATTGCAGGCGCTCGGGCCGCGACTTGCCGTTGGGGAAGTACACGTTGAAGAGGGTGAAGTCGGCGAACTCGGCGCGCACCACGCGGCCCTCGCCGTCGCACGCGGGGATGCCAAGGTCGCATGCGGTGGCGATCGGCTTCTCCGGGCTGTACACCGCAGTGCCGGAGTATCCCTTGCGTTCGCCCGAGCAGAAGGTCCAGTAGCCGTCGGGAAGGGACTTGAGGCTTTCGAGCACCTGTTCTTCGTGTGCCTTGGTTTCCTGCAGGCCGAGAATGTCGGGTTTGTGTTCGAGAAGGAAGTCCCTAAAGCCCTTTTTCAAGACCGCGCGCAGGCCGTTGACGTTCCAGGAGTAGATGCGGAGGGTGCGGGACTGTGTGGGCATGGGGGGGAAAGTTATGAATTACGAGTTACGAATTACGAGTGGAAAGAGAGCTTCCAAAATCAGGGAGGCAGCTCAGCGTGAACAGAAATGATTCATGCCGCCCATGCTCCGCCAGTTGATGCATGAGTGGCCAGAAGATCAGGACAACGCCCCTGCTTTCAATTCGTAATGATTCGTTAGCTGCGCGACCTCATGGGGCGTAATTCGTAACTCGTAATTCTCATCGTGCCGATTTCAGGGGAATCCCGTTCACCCACACGCGCATGCCGACGCCGTGGATTCCTTGAAGCCGGTATTCCGCGGAGCGGGCCCCCGCAGGAACGTAAAGCGGACCCTGGAGGCGTTCGCGCACGCGTCCATCGGCACCGAAGACTTCGATGCGGATCATGTCGCGCTCGCCCGAGAGGACGTGATCGGGCAGTAGAAAGCTGCGGTTGCCGACGCGAAGCAGCGACGGAATTCCGGAGACGGCCGCGACGACGGGAGCAGGCGCGACCAAGGAAAAGGTCACCATCCGGCGGAGAACAAGGGGAGGCTTGTCGGCCCTTACGCGCAACACGTGATCGCCGGGCTGCGGCGGTGAATTCCAGTCGAAAGCGCCGCTTCCCGACAGCGAGGCCCCGGGAGGAATCGAGACCGGCGAGAAGGCGTAGCCTTCGAGGGTTCCCCCCGAATCCTCGACGCTGAACGCATAGTTCACGTTCGTGCCCGCGGTCCATGCGGAGTCCTGTGCTTCGGGCATCGCGATGCGCGGAAGCGTCCGCAGGTAGGAGTCCAGCCCCTTGGCCACATCGAGCCGGCCGCCGGTGATGACGCGCCCCTCGAGCGCCGGCAATGGTGTCGTTCCCGCGAGTACTTGCTCGCGCGTCAGGGGAACACCGCTGCGCTTGCTCGCGATGCGCATCAGTCCCGCGTATCCCGCGAACCAAGGGGCCGCCATGGAGGTGCCGCCCGTGACGAGGTACACCTCCTGCGTTTCGGCGGTCTCATCGGCGTGGCGGATGCGGATGTCGTCGATGCGGACGACGCGTGACGCGACGGAGCCGATGGAGGAACAGTTGGAGGCGATGCAGGTCTGGAAACGCAGCTCGAACCTGGTTCCGTCGACCCGGCCGAGGCTGTACACGAGGTGGCGCACCGAATCGGCTCCCGCGATGATGGCGAGCGGGACTTCCTGCCCCCCCTCCGGGATCACCGAAACGCGGAGGCGATCGTTGGAGTTGCCTTGCTGGAAGAAGACGCGAAAGGTCAGCAGGCCGCCGTTGCGTTCGCGCAGGTCGAGGCCGGTGAGAGACGCCCGGGCATTGTGCCCGGTGCTCCATTGGAGGCTGTTGAACCCCTCGATGTTGTCGAGGCCCACGACGAAGCCGTTCTCGGGGAACACGGAAAGGTTCGCGGGGACCTCCCCTTC
This sequence comes from Fibrobacteria bacterium, assembly GCA_050486505.1. GTDB lineage: Bacteria > Fibrobacterota > Fibrobacteria > UBA11236 > UBA11236 > UBA11236. The sequence goes on from JBJHDK010000005.1 coordinate 50,006, forward strand.
GAAGCCTTCCTCGAGCAAGAAAAGCGGTGGCGGGATTCCGGCGGTCACGATGCTTTGGCCGGGCGCGGCGAGATCGACGGTGGCCGCGCCGTAGTTCGAGAACCCCGAGAGGCTCCCCGATGGTCCGTGCGAGGCGATCATGTAGACGTTCTCGAACCCGTAGCTTCCGGGTTGCACGGGATTCGGATCGAGGTTCACGCCGCTGTTGCCCGCGGCCGCCGCGATGATGACGCCGCTGTCGCGGGCGACGGCGAACGCGTTCCGCAAGGTCTGGCTTTCGGAGGAGCTTCCGATTCCGATGCTGAAGTTGATGGCGTGCGCGCCCATGCGGGCGGCGTAGCGAATGCCGTCCGCGATGGCGGCCGTCGATCCCGCTCCTGAAGTGCTCAGGACGCGCACCGGAAGAATGCGCACGCGCGGGAGCATGCCCGTCATGCCTGCGGAGGTGTCGAAGGGCGCGGCGATCAGGGCGCTGACCTGGGTGCCGTGGCCGTGATAATCATGCGGATCGTTGTTGTTGTCCACGAAGTCCCAGCCGCGCCAGTCGTCCACGAAGCCGTTGCCGTCGTCGTCGCAGGCATTGAAGCGCTTGTCCGCGGGGGTACCCGTCCAGCAGGGGTCACCGGGTTGCGTCATGCCCGTTTCGCCGGGATTTTCATACCAGCGCCCCTTCAAGGCGGGATGCAGGAAGTTCAAGCCCGCGTCGAGGACGGCGATGACCAGCGAATCGTCTCCGTCGAAGCGATCCCAGACCGGCGTGATGTTGATGTCGGTTCCGGCGACGCCGGAGGCGAAGGTGCCGTCGTTGCGCAAGGGCCACTGGGGTACGTTGTCGTGCCGGAAGTGAATGTTCCCGGGCAGGTATTCCCGCAGGAACACGGGTTCGTCCGCCTCGATGCCTTGGCCGAAGAGGCGTTCGAGGCGGGCGCGGGCGCGCTCCCGCAGGTGGCTGCCGGTGCCTTGGGCCTCGCTTGCGAGGCGTTCCGCCAGGCCGGGGGACAACCGCAACGTGCTCCCGCGCATCTCGAATGCCCCGGCCGTGTCCCCATCGGAAAGTCTGGCCAGGTGCGCGCGCACCCGCTCGCGCAATTCGGGATTCGCCACCACGAATTGCGGTGGCATGTAAGACGCGGAGAGTTCGACGTCGGGACGGTCGGACGCGGACGAAAGCCCGGTCACAACGGCGATGGCCGTCAAAAGAAAAAAGGTCAAGCGGGGGCGCACCACCATAATCTATGCTGCGACAGGGGGTTCGTGTTCGCACAAACCGGCTTTGGGGAGCCCTGGGACGTTTCAGCCCCGGCATTCCGCAACGTCCCGAGCGGTTCTTTCGTTGACCAAGGTCACTTCGCCGGCTCGCCGCCGGGCCTATCCTTCTTGCCTGTCGTCAAGGAGGTCGTTTCATGGCACGATTGGTCCACGCCCCCGATTCCCCTTTTGCAGAGGTTCTCGGCCTCGCCGACGCCTTCGCCTCCAGGCAGGCGCCCGTGCTGATCCTTGGGGAAAGCGGGACGGGCAAGGAACAGCTGGCGCGCTTTCTGCACCGGCGAGGCCCCCGTCCCGATGGACCCTTCGTGGCGGTCAACTGCGCCGCGATCGCTCCCGGCCTGGCCGAGAGCGAACTTTTCGGGCACTGTCGCGGAGCCTTCACCCATGCCGTGCGTGATCGCCCCGGCTGTCTCCGGCGCGCGCACGGCGGGACACTTCTTCTCGACGAGATCGGCGACATGCCTCCCGTGCTGCAGGCCCGCCTGCTTCGGGTCTTGCAGGAGTCGAAGGTTCGTCCCGTGGGCGGCGACGAAGAGTTTTCCGTTAATTTCAGGCTGCTTTGCGCGACGCACCGGGACCTCGCCGCCGAGGTACGCGCCGGTCGCTTTCGCGCCGACCTTTACCATCGTCTGCGCGTGCTTGAGCTGCGGATTCCTCCCCTGCGTGACCGGCCCTGCGATATTCTTCCGCTCCTTCGCGCCTTTCTACTCGAGTTCGCGGGCGAGGAGCGTGCGCGGGAGGCGCTGTCGTCCCTGCCACCGGGTATTTTGCGCCACGCGTTTCCCGGGAACGTGCGTGAATTGCGGAATCTTGCGGAGCGCTACGTCGCGCTACGCGCTGCGGGCCTGGGATGGGACAAAGCCTTCTCCCCCGACGCGGAGGCGCCGGTGGCCGGGTGTTCTTCCCGCGGAAACGGGTACCCGTTTCCGCGCAACTCGCGGCTGCGCGCCGAGGAAGTGGTTTCGGCCTTGGAAGCGTGTGGACATCACCGGGGGCGCGCGGCGAAGATGCTGGGTGTTTCGCGGCGGGCGGTTCAGTACCATGTCGCACGCCTGCGCTCCGCGTCGTCGTCGGTGAATCCGGCCAATTGACCCGCCTGCGCGACATCATCCGGTCGCCGGGCGTGCGACGTCCGGGGCAGTTCCTATTCTTACCACCCAATGAAGATCCCTCGACGTCATACCCTGGAATGCGCATGAAAACCGGTGTTCTCCTCGTCAACCTGGGCAGCCCTGAAGCTCCCACGGCCTCGGCCGTGCGGCCCTATCTTCGCGAGTTTCTGGGCGACCCGCGCGTGATCGACATTCCGGCCCCGGCGCGCTGGCTGCTCCTCAACGCTTTCATTCTTCCCTTCCGCCCCAAAAAATCGGCGGAAGCCTACGCAAAAGTGTGGACACCCGAAGGATCCCCCCTGCTGGTGCATAGCCGAAATTTCGCGGCCGGGCTGCAACGGGAACTGGGAGAAAACTATCGGGTGTCTTTGGCCATGCGCTATGGCAAGCCCTCGATTCCCGACACCTTGGCCGAACTGTTGCGCGAGCCCTTGAAGGAACTCGTGGTGTTTCCGCTCTACCCGCAGTACGCGTCATCGAGTACGGGCACCGTGGTGGAAGCGGTGTTGCGTGAGGTCGCCCCGCTGTGGAACACGCCTGCGATACGCGTGGTACCGGCCTTCTTCGATCACCCCGCCTATCTCGATGCGGTCGCCTCGTGCGCCGCGCAGCGAATTTCCGATTTTAACCCAGATCACGTTTTGTTTAGTTATCACGGGCTGCCCGAACGCCAGATCCGCAAGTCCGAATGCGTGGCCGGCCATTGCCTTGCCGCCGATGATTCCTGTTGCGCCGTCGTCGATGAGCGCAACGCTTTTTGTTATCGCGCGCAAAGCTTCGCCACCACGCGCGCGCTGTCCTCCCGTCTGAATCTTTCCGATGACCTTGTCTCGACGTCTTTTCAGTCCAGGCTTGGGCGCACACCGTGGATTCGCCCCTATACAGACGAGGTCTTGGTGGATCTGGCGAAGCGGGGGGTTCGCAGGTTGGCGGTTTTTTCCCCGTCTTTTGTGGCGGACTGCCTCGAAACCCTCGAGGAAATCGCGATTCGGGCCTCGGAAACCTTCCGCGAGGCCGGCGGGGAAGCCTTGGAGCTGATCCCGGCCCTGAACGCGGATGACCGCTGGGTGGCCGCGGCGAAGGAAATTCTTCTCCCCGGACAGAATCAGCGTCCTTTTTGAAAAAAGCCGCTTCGACCATTGACGGTTTGTTCGCGGCGTTTTAAATTCTCCTTCCCCTTTGAGAGTGAACACGGGAAACCGGAAGCGATCAAAGAGGTCTTCACCCCCAGCGGTGAAGAGCCCCTTGACATTAGGAGAGAGCAAGGAGAAGGCGGATCGCCTTTGACGGACATTCGGGTTTTCCCGGATGTTTGTGACAGGAAGCCGCGGAAGTGGTTTGAAGCCACCGGGAGTATTGCTGCTCCCGGGGTGATGGAACCTGCCAGCCAAGGGGAAGGCCCTTGCTGGAGTAGTCTCCGGAAATACAGAGTTTCGAACAGAGACAAATAAATCAGCAAGCCATAAGATCATACGGAGAGTTTGATCCTGGCTCAGAACGAACGCTGATGGCGTGCCTCATACATGCAAGTCGAGCGCCCCGCAAGGGGAGCGGCGAACGGGTGAGTAACGCGTGAACAATCTGCCCTCAAGCGGGGGATAACCATTCCAACGGATGGCTAATACCGCATAGGGTGAAAGAAGGGCATCCTTTTTTCACGAAAGCATTCATGCACTTGAGGATGAGTTCGCGTCCCATTAGCTAGTTGGCGGGGTAACGGCCCACCAAGGCAACGATGGGTAGCCGGCCTGAGAGGGTGAACGGCCACATTGGGACTGAGATACGGCCCAGACTCCTACGGGAGGCAGCAGTAGGGAATTTTGCGCAATGGGGGAAACCCTGACGCAGCAACGCCATGTGTGGGATGAAGCATTTCGGTGTGTAAACCACTGTCGGCAGGGAATAAAGTCCGCGCTTGCGCGGAGGTGAATGTACCTGCAAAGGAAGCCCCGGCTAACTTCGTGCCAGCAGCCGCGGTAATACGAGGGGGGCAAGTGTTGTTCGGAATTACTGGGCGTAAAGGGAGCGTAGGCGGATGCTTAAGTTGGGTGTTTAAAACCGGGGCCCAACCCCGGGGCGGCACCCAAAACTGGGCATCTTGAATGGGACAGAGGCTGGTGGAATTGGAGGTGTAGCGGTGGAATGCGTAGAGATCTCCAAGAACACCCATTGCGAAGGCAGCCAGCTGGGTCCACATTGACGCTGAGGCTCGAAAGCATGGGGAGCAAACAGGATTAGATACCCTGGTAGTCCATGCCGTAAACGATGAACACTAGGTTTCGGACTCGTCAACGGTTCGGAGCCGCAGCTAACGCGTTAAGTGTTCCGCCTGGGGAATACGGTCGCAAGACTGAAACTCAAAGGAATTGACGGGGGCCCGCACAAGCGGTGGAGCATGTGGTTTAATTCGACGCAACGCGCAGAACCTTACCAGGACTTGACATGGAAAGGACCGGACGAGAGATCGTTCTTCTCCCGCAAGGGAGCCTTTCACACAGGTGCTGCATGGCTGTCGTCAGCTCGTGTCGTGAGATGTTGGGTTAAGTCCCGCAACGAGCGCAACCCTCGTTTTTAGTTGCCATCATTCAGTTGGGCACTCTAAAGAGACTGCCGCGAATAACGCGGAGGAAGGTGGGGACGACGTCAAGTCATCATGGCCCTTACGTCCTGGGCTACACACGTGCTACAATGGGCGCTACAAAGGGTCGCAAGAGCGCAAGCTGGAGCCAATCCCCAAAAGCGTCCTCAGTTCGGATCGAGGTCTGCAACCCGACCTCGTGAAGGTGGAATCGCTAGTAATCGCGGATCAGAACGCCGCGGTGAATACGTTCCCGGGCCTTGTACACACCGCCCGTCAAGCCACGAAAGGAGAGAGCGCTCTAAGCCGCCTTGGCAACCCGCAAGGGAGCTAAGCGTCTAAAGCGAGATTTCTGATTGGGGCTAAGTCGTAACAAGGTAGCCGTATCGGAAGGTGCGGCTGGATCACCTCCTTTCTAAGGAGCTTCGAAGATTTCTTCACATGAAGCATTCTTGGAAGTTGACACCTGGACACCCCCCGCGCATTCACTGAATGTCAGAACGGGGTGTTTTTTCGGGTCGGAGCGCGGCAACCTGCATCACAAGATGCCTCAGGGTGCGTGTCCGTCCTTCTTCCTGCTCTCTTTTAACAAGGGTCTCCCCCGCCATCGCGCGGGCGGCGCTCTTTCTCAGGCGAACCATATTCCTTGTGAGATACAAGCATCACAAATCAGGACGAGACCGTTTCGGGAGGCATTGTCTTCCGGGGCGTATTGTTCCTGCAATTTCAAAATGAACACTGCATGGCTGATGAGTCGGCCTACGGTGTTGGAGTCGGGGAACAAAAGGGGAAGGCTTCGGTCTTCTCCGGTTGTGTTCCCGGCAGACTGAAGGTGATAGTTGGAAGCGAACAAGGGCACACGGGGGATGCCTTGGCATCTGCCGGCGACGAAGGACGCGATAAGCTGCGAAAAGCTTCGGTGAGGCGCAAATAGCCTTTGACCCGGAGATCTCCGAATGGGGAAACCCACTGAGGCAAACCCTCAGTATCCTCTCCTGAATACATAGGGAGAGCGAAGCGAACGGGGGGAACTGAAACATCTCATTACCCCCAGGAAAAGAAATCAACCGAGATTCCCTGAGTAGTGGCGAGCGAAACGGGAGGAGCCTAAACCGGTCTGCTTCGGCAGGCCGGGGTTACAGGACCCAGACACGGGAGTGCGAATGCTAGCTGAAGCGGTTTGGAAAAACCCGCCATAGACGGTTATAGCCCGGTAAGCGAAAGCGGCAGCACCCTTATGGGGATCCTAAGTAAGGCGGGGCACGTGAAACCCTGTCTGAAGTCGGGAGGACCACCTTCCAAGGCTAAATACGAGCAGATGACCGATAGTGAACAAGTACCGTGAGGGAAAGGTGAAAAGAACCCCGGGAGGGGAGTGAAATAGAACCTGAAACCGTGTGCCTACAAGCGGTCGGAGGTCGCCATGTGCGACTGACGGCCTGCCTTTTGTTTAATGAGCCAGCGAGTTGCTCGTCTGCGGCAAGGCTAAGGACTTAAGGTCCGGAGCCGTAGGGAAACCAAGTCTGAATAGGGCGTTTTAGTCGCAGGCGGCAGACACGAAACCCAGTGATCTAGCCATGACCAGGTTGAAGCGGTGGTAACACACCGTGAAGGACCGAACCGGTTTACCTTTAAACGTGATCGGATGAGTTGTGGCTGGGGGTGAAAGGCCAATCAAACTGGGTGATAGCTTGTTCTCCCCGAAACATATTTAGGTATGGCGTCGCGGGAGTCTACCGGGGGTAGAGCACTGATTGGACTAGGGGGCATACCCGCTTACCAAACCCAAACAAACTCCGAATACCGGCTAGATGATCCGCGGCAGTCAGTCCGTGTGGGATAAGCTTCATGGGCGAGAGGGGAACAACCCGGACCGTCCGCTAAGGCCCCCAAATCATGGCTCAGTGGGAAAGGATGTGGGACTACTCAGACAGCCAGGAGGTTAGCTTAGAAGCAGCTATCCTTTAAAGAAAGCGTAATAGCTCACTGGTCGAGTGGTCCTGCGCCGAAAATTAGATGGGACTTAAGCCATGTGCCGAAGCGGCGGATTGTACACCTTGGGTGTACAGTGGTAGGGGAGCGTTGAGTGAGCCATTGAAGGTTCGTCGTGAGGCGGGCTGGAGGCACCTCAAATGAGAATGCTGGCATGAGTAGTGACAAGGCGGGTGAGAATCCCGCCCACCGTAAGTCTAAGATTTCCTGGGTAAAGCTCGTCTTCCCAGGGTTAGCCGGTCCCTAAGGCGAGGCCGACAGGCGTAGTCGATGGGAATGGGGCAAATATTCCCCAGCCGGAGTTTGTGCGTTACCACCGAAGGGGGGACGCGGAGAATAGAAGCGGCAGCCTGATGGATGGCTGTCCGGGCGCGTAGGTGGCAAAGTCGGCAAATCCGCTTTGCATTCACCGAGACGCCTGGGGAAGTGCGACCCTCGCGGGTCAAGCCAACTGCTTCGAAGGGCCGCCAAGAAAAGCCTCTAAGGGAGTCCAAATTCCGACCGTATCACAATCCGACACAGGTAGACGAGGCGAATAGCCTAAGGTGCGCGAGAGAACCATGGAAAAGGAACTCGGCAAACTAGCCCCGTAACTTCGGGAGAAGGGGTGCCCGCGTAGGTGAAAGGACTTGCTCCTTGAAGCCCGCACGGGCCGCAGTGAAAGGTCCCAAGCGACTGTTTACCAAAAACACAGGTCAACGCAAACACGAAAGTGGACGTATGTTGACTGACACGTGCCCGGTGCTGGAAGGTTAACAGGAGACGTCAGCCGCAAGGCGAAGCGTTGAATCGAAGCCCCAGTAAACGGCGGCCGTAACTATAACGGTCCTAAGGTAGCGAAATTCCTTGTCGGGTAAGTTCCGACCTGCACGAATCGTGTAACGACTTGGGAGCTGTCTCCTCCGTGGACTCGACGAAATTGCAGTCTTGGTGAAGATGCCAAGTACCCACATCTGGACAGAAAGACCCCATGAACCTTTACTGTATCTTGGCAGTGGTCTTAGGTTGCGTTTGTGTAGGATAGGTGGGAGGCGTTGATGCGGGGCCGCTAGGTCTCGTGGAGCCAACCTTGAAATACCACCCTGATGTAACTTGAGATCTAACCTCTCCCCCTGAAGCGGGGGAAGGGACCCTGCCTGGTGGTCAGTTTGACTGGGGCGGTCGCCTCCTAAATTGTAACGGAGGCATCCCAAGGTTCCCTCAGTCCGGTCGGTAATCGGACGTAGAGTGCAAAAGCATAAGGGAGCTTAACTGCGAGACTGACGGGTCAAGCAGGTACGAAAGTAGGGTTTAGTGATCCCGCGGACTAGCGTGGAATTGCCGTTGCTCAATGGATAAAAGGTACTCTGGGGATAACAGGCTGATCTCCCCCAAGCGTTCACAGCGACGGGGAGGTTTGGCACCTCGATGTCGGCTCGTCGCATCCTGGGGCTGCAGAAGGTCCCAAGGGTTTGGCTGTTCGCCAATTAAAGCGGCACGCGAGCTGGGTTCAGAACGTCGTGAGACAGTTCGGTCCCTATCCGATGTGGGCGTTGGAAATTTGAAGGAATCTGACCCTAGTACGAGAGGACCGGGTCGGACGAACCACTGGTGTATCCGTTGTTCCGCCAGGGGCAGCGCGGAGTAGCCAAGTTCGGAGCGGATAAACGCTGAAAGCATCTAAGCGTGAAACCCATCCTGAGAATAGATTTCCCGTGGGCCATGAGCCCCCTAAAGACCCGTGGAAGACTACCACGTTGATAGGTCACAGATGCAAGACCCGCAAGGGCTTCAGTCGAGTGATACTAATAGGTCGTGCGGCTTCCTTAACCTGTCGCCTTCAGCCAGCCGGGACATCTCCCGGCTTCAGCATCGAAGGCCGACATTCACCAAGCCATGCAAGTGTTCAAGGATCCCAAAAAGGATCCGCTCGAGTGACACAAAAGCATCAAAGCTTGACGCTTGATCAAACGATCAAAACAATGCAAACCATCAAACAAACGAATATGGACGCCTGAAACCAAATTTTCCTTGGTGCATTTAGCATGAGGGTCCACCTGTTCCCATCCCGAACACAGAAGTTAAGCCTCATAGCGCCCATGGTACTGCGGGCATCTTCCGCGGGAGAGTCGGTCTGCGCCAAGGTCTATTACAAAACGCCCATCCGGAAATCCCGGGTGGGCGTTCTGCGTTCAGGGGGTCTCCGAGCAACCGCTCCGGAGAGGCCCCATACAGCGGATCCCACAGGGCGCCCCCCCTTGATCCACAAACATGGGAAGCGTCATCACACGATGGAGATGCGCCTGTGCTCCCGTAAAAAAGGCCTCCGGGAAGGGAGGCCTTTGGCCGGCGAACGCCACGCCGGAACTGCGGGAACGGGAACTATTCGGTGACTTCGTCCACTGCGTCGTCAATCTTCTCCCCTGCCCTCTCGGCCGGGCCCGCAGGCTCGAACAGATCCTGCGCTTCATCCACAGCATCATCGATCCGTTCGCCGGCACGTTCCGCCGGGCCGCTGTCTCCGCACCCGTAAGCCAGCGTCAGCATGAGCCCCAGGGACGTTGCTGCCAGCAATCGCAGGACATTGCGCATCGAAAGGCCACCGGGTATATGAATCTTGAACATGAATCCTCCTTCTCGATCGGGTGAGATTTCAAGAATATGACAGAATGTCTTGATTCGGGAAGTCGCTTACACTTTGGAACAATCAAGTGCCTGAACCACACAGCACAAAAAGCAGGCGAAATGGCGATCCAATCCCGCCTGATGGCCAAAAATCCCTAACTTTGCCCCCATGACCGTACTCGCCGGCTGGGGTCGCCACCCCTCCGTCAACGCCGTAGGGGCCGCCCCCCGGGCTCCCGGTGAGGTCGCATCCTGCCTCCCCGCCCTCCCCCGCGGCCTGGGCCGCAGCTACGGCGACGCCTCCCTGCCCGTCCCGGGCACCCGCTATCTCGACACCCGTTGCCTCGATCGCTTCCTGTCCTTCGATGCCGACACCGGCGTCCTGGAAGCCGAAGCGGGCGTCTCCCTGCGCGCCATCCTCGACACCCTGCTGCCGCGCGGATGGTTCCTCCCCGTGACCCCGGGGACGCAATGGGTCACGCTGGGCGGGGCTGTGGCCAGCAACGTGCACGGCAAGAACCACCATCACAGCGGATCCATCGAACATTTCGTCGAGGCCCTGGAAGTCGTCACCCCCGCAGGTGCCTTGCGCTGCGGTCCCCATGAAAACCCTGACCTTTTCCGCGCGACGGTGGGCGGCTACAGCCTCACCGGGCTGATCACGCGCGTGCGCCTGCGCATGAAGCGCGTCGCGTCTTCGCGGATCCGCACCCGCGGCCTGCGTCGCCCCGACCTCGCGGGCCTTTTCGAAGCTTTCCGAGAGCACGACGCGGGCTACGAATACTCGGTGGCTTGGGTCGATACCCTGGCGCGCAGCCGGAGCCTCGGCAGGGGCGTGCTCCTGTTGGGCGACCACGCGGAGACCGGCGAGCTCCGGGCCCCGAACGAAGCGGCGCCCGTGAAGAAAACCCGCCACACCCTCTTCGACGTTCCCTTCCCCGCCCCGGCGGGCATCCTGCAGCCTTGGGCGCTGCGGGCGTTCAACGCGTCTTATTACCACATTCCGCGTTCCGGGGAGGAAAAGACCGCGAACTACGAGGGGTTCTTCTACCCGCTCGACATCATCGGGAACTGGAACCGCATGTACGGCCCGCGCGGATTCTTCCAGTACCAGTGCGTCATTCCCGATCCGCACGGAGAAGTCGGCGTGGAAACATGCCTGCGCTTTCTCGCGCGTCACGGCATGGGGTCTTTTCTCGCGGTGCTCAAGCGCTGCGGCGACGACACCGTGATGCTTCCGTTTTGCCGGGGTGGTTACACGCTGGCGCTCGACATTCCCCATCGCGGCGAGGAAACATTGCGCCGCCTCGACGACCTCGACCGCATCGTGCTTGATTACGGAGGGCGCGTGTACCTGACCAAGGATGCGCGCATGTCGCCCGGAACTTTCCGCGCGATGTACCCGGAATGGCGGGAATGGATGAAAGTCGTGAAGCGCTTCAACCCCGAGGGCTTGGGCAGATCGCTGATGTCGGAGCGGTTGGGGATGTGGGAGAGTTAATTACGAATTAAGAATTACGAATTAAGAATTGAGTCCCATGAGGTCGCGGAGCGAACGAATCATTAAGAATCGAGGGATGCTATGAACACGACGATCGGCAATTCATCCACAATGTTCACGCATACTTCATGCAAGTACCGATCCCGTGCCCAATTCTTAACTCTTAATTCTTAATTCTCCGCCATTAGCACCGATTGGTCAAAACATGAATACTGCATCCAACCCGATCACTTCTTCCGGGTCCATCGCCGTCTTCGGCGCCACTTCGGGCATCGCGCGCGCGGTGGCGGCGGAGCTCGCGCGCCGCGGCCACGATCTCGTCCTGATCGGGCGCAACGAGGCCGCCCTGCAGGCCGAAGCCGCGGACCTTTCCGTGCGCTTCGGCAAAGCGTTCCCCGTTCTGGCCTGGGACTTGTACTCCCCCGGCCCGGGAGACCACGCCTCGCGCTTCGCGGAGCTGACCGCGCTCGCTCCCCTCGCCGGCGTCTTTCTGGCGGCAGGCGTGATGCCCGCGGAAAACGAGGCGCACACGCGGGCCGAAGCCACGCGCGCGATGTTCGGAACCAACCTCACCGAGGCCGTGGTCGTCCTGAACCTTTTCGCCGATCACTTCAAGGAAAAAAGGGGGGGCTTTCTGGCGGTGTTATCCTCGGTGTCGGGGGATCGGGCCCGGGCGAAGGTGAAAACCTACGCAGCCTCGAAGGCGGGCCTCAGCGCCTACCTCGAGGGACTTCGCCATGCCCTGCATGCCCACGGCGTGCGCGTGTGCACCATCAAGCCGGGTCCCGTGCGCACACCGATGACTGCCGACTACAAGGGCCTCCCCTTCCTCCTCGCCGATCCCGAACCCGTGGCCCGCGCCATCGTCGACGGCGTTGAACGCGGACGCAAGGAAGTCTACGTCCCCGGCTGGTGGCGCTGGATCATGGCTGCCTTCCGGATGCTTCCGGACGCATTGTGGAGAAAAGTGCCGGGGTGAGGGGAGTTATGAGTTATGAGAGAAGAAAAGGGAGATCGCAAGCGATGAGATGCAATTTTCCCCTGGCCTCCCCGACTTTGGACGCGAACAACGCACTCTTCATGGCATACGACACACTCTTAACTCGACACTCGTAACTCGACACTTATCTGGAGTCTCCATGGCAGCTGCGCTTTCACTCCTCTCCCTCCTTCGTCCGCAACAGTGGGTCAAGAACACGCTGGTGCTGGCCGGCGTCTTCTTTGCCTGGGAGATCATGGTCTGGGACAGCGTCTTGCGCGCCCTCGTCGCCTTCGTCGCATTCTGTCTCGCCTCGAGCGCCGTCTACGTGCTCAATGATGCGATCGACGCCGAGGCGGACCGCACGCACCCGCGAAAGCGTCTTCGTCCCATCGCCTCGGGCGCGGTCTCCCTGCCGTCCGCCACGGCGCTGGGCCTTCTCTGCGCCGCCGGAGCCATCGCCCTCGCCCTGTGGGCAGGAACCGGGCTCCTTCTCGTTCTGGCCGCCTACGGCCTGATCAACGTCGCTTACTCCCGAGGCTTCAAGCACGTGGTTTTACTCGATGTGTTCTGCATCGCCGCGGGTTTCACCCTGCGCCTGCTCGCCGGAACCTGGGGCATCGGGATCCCGCCCTCGAAATGGTTCGTGCTCTGCGCCTTTTTGCTCAGCCTCTTCCTCGGGTTCTCGAAGCGCTATGCCGAGCGCATCGACGCGACGCAGGAGGCGTCCCTCAAGCGTGCCGTGGTGGAGGAGTACTCCCCGGAATTCCTGCGTACCCTGCTCGCTGTCACGCTGGCCTGCACTTTGATGACCTACGGGCTCTACACGATGAACCCGGAAACCGTCGCGGTCCACGGCACCGAACGCCTGGTGTACACCCTCCCGTTCGCCGCCTTCGCCATGTTCCGTTACCTCTACCTCGTGATGCGCAAGGGCTTCGGCGAAAACCTTTCGGGCGAACTCGTGCGCGACAAGGGTATGCTGGCCGGGATCGTGGCGTATTTGGCTGTCACGGCCGCGGTGTTGGTGTGATACAGTTTCGAGTTACGAGTGGCGAGTGAGAGAAAGAGACAGTGCTCTGAACTACCGAAAAGGCCTGGATTCTGATTAGAACGCCTTGATACGATTCGATACTTGCAACCAGCGTGTATACGCCCGTAATGCCACATCATTTGAAGTACACACCTTTGCTATTCATCGGGCCTGCACGTGTTTCACTCGTAACTCGTAACTTGTAATTCTTACCTTCCCCCCGTGACACCCCCGAATCAACTCGACGCCCTGATCATCGGCTCCGGGCCCAACGGGCTCGCTGCGGCGATCACGCTGGCGCGCGCGGGGCTCTCGGTGCATGTGGTCGAGGCGCGCGCCACCGCGGGCGGCGGGACACGCACCGCCGAGCTGACGCTCCCGGGGTTCCGGCACGACGTCTGTTCAGCGGTACATCCCCTTGCGCTGGCCTCGCCCTTCTTCAGTGGGCTCGACCCCGCCGCCCTCGGCGTCGAGTGGGTGGTTCCCCCCGTGTCGCTCGCCCACCCGCTCGATGGCGGGATCGCCGCGCACGCCGCGCTCGTGTCCCCCTCCGTCGAGGAAACGGCCGCGGGCCTGGGAAGGGACGGCGCCAACTGGAGGCGGCTCTTCGGACACCTCGTCCCCAATCACCGCAAGGTGATCGAC
>JBJHDK010000006.1:0-60710 GCA_050486505.1 Fibrobacteria bacterium
TCCCGGCACGCGTCGACGCGAATGCTTGTCATGGGGAATGTCTTCCGGAATGCGAAGTCCGGCCGCCTTCAAACGCCTGCGGGGATGTTTTCATGATGGTGAAAATAGCCAATCGACCCGCTTTATGGACCGGAACAAGGCCGGGGTGCGAAATGGTGCCGGCATAGACATCACCAAGGAAAGGCGCCGCCCTCCCGGCACGCGGGGACAGGATGAGGTATCTCCAGTTGTGACTGTGGGCCGCATCCAGGAACGCGTCAAGGCCCGACGTGGGAGCCTGGGGAAACTCCTCCGGCCAGCGATATGTTCCGAACAAGCCCCATCCACCGTTGTAACGGGGCCGGAAGGGTGGAATCTCCCGGAAGTAAATGTCGAAATCGGTCGTAAAAACCTCCCTTGCGTCGCGCAGGCCTTCCGCGACAAGAAAGCGTTCCACGCTGCGGTACACGGCATCGGTCTCTGCGCGCGCAAGTAGTACGCGTGCGTCCTTCGCGGAGAAGTAACAGAGGATCACGAGCAATATGGCCGGAACCATTGCGCGCGCCGCCACCGGTGAAACCGGGACCCGGGCCTTCATTGCATCATGCGCACGCGAACCCAAGCCGCCCCAAAAAACAATGGCAAGAGGAAGCACGAGCAATGGTGCGCGCCCGCCGGCGCTGACGCCGAAAACAACGGCATATGAGAACAGGAACAACGACGACGCGAGCGCGAATCGAAAAGCTCCTGATCCACGGGCAAGCACCGCGAAGCCGATGGCGGGAAATGCGTATGCCATCAGCGAAAGAAATCCACGGAGCCATCGCATAAAGAAAAGCACCGGATCGGCCAGCAGGACCTCGAACATCGTCGGCGGCACGTCGAGCTCACCGAGGCGGTGCCAGTTCACATCGTACATCAAGTCGTACACCGCCAACTCGTAGCTTGTATGCAGGGGAGAAAGGCCCAGTGACGCGTTCACAAGCGCCTGCGGCAAATAGACGAACATCATGGCGAGAAGCGCCGCCGCGGGAGCACCGATCCGGCGGTACGCGACCGCGATTGACACCAGCAGCAGCACCCCCGCGATCAGGGCGTGATAGCGCCATAGCGCGGCAAGGCCCAACAGGAGGCCCGATGCCAACGCCAGTGCGGTCGCTTTTCGCCTTTCTTCCCCTGTCGCCGAAATTGCCAGCGCCATGCCCCCCAGAAAAAAAGCCATTGCCCCGGAATCCACGCCTGCCGTCGAGAAGTAGAAGAAACACAGCGGGTGCAAGGCGATGAAGGCAAGGGTCGCAAGCGCCCGCATTCCGGGCATCAACCTTCGCGCCAAGCTCCAGGCCGCGACAAGCACGATCACAGAGGCGGCAAGACTGACCAGGAATCCCGTCACATCGAGCAATCCAAGGCCGGACAGGACCTTCAGCAACAACGGGTACCCGAGCGGAAAAAAACCGTTGTGAAAGGATTCCGCGATGCCGAACCGCATCTGTTGGGCGATGAACACATTGCCCCAAAAATCGTTGTGCGCCGCCAGGAAACCCGTGTACCACCCCGCACCAACCATTCCGAAGATCCACGCGGCGACGGCTGCGGGAAAAATCGTATCAGGAGTGACTCTCCGCATCGATGCCAATGTAATACGCCCCGGGGGCACAACCATCATGAACCTTGTTCCGGCGGTGCATGTCCCGGGATCTCCGGCCGGAAGCACCCGGCAACATTACCCTGGAGCGAGGCTCATGTGAATCGGCCACGCATACGATCGCGCCACTCCGCAAGCATTCCGACGAGGCCCGGGCGGCTGATGCTTCCCGAGTAGGGGATCACACGGGCGCCAAAACCTGCCTTGAATCGCTCCAACGAAACCACTCCGCCGCTGCCGAGAAGATCGAACCGCGGATATCCCTCCCGGGCAGCGCCGCTCAGCATGGCGGCATACAGCGCCTGCACCGCCCCCGTGGCGAACATGGAGGGATCGGAGGCACCGTGCCAGATACATGCGTGTTGGTTGTGCCGAAATTCGATGTATCCCGCCGCGACGCGCCCGTCGTGCTCCGCAAGCCACAGCCGCGCGCAAGCGGCGGGAAGCGTGCGAATCGCCATGAAAAGTGCGGGTGGATACGCCGATGTGGCGCGCGATCCCCAGCGATCCAGCGACTTGCGGTAGATCGCGTCGTAGGCGTCCCAGTCAGCGTGCGGCCCCGCAAGCCGTACCCGCACCCTCACGTCTCGCGCGCGACGGAGTTTGCGGCGGGGATCGGGAGCCCAGTCGCGTGCAGGATCATCGGGATCGAAGCCCTCGAGATCGATCACCTGCGTCCGCGACGGCATCGGACGACCGACACACAAGGGGGTCCGGGTGAACGGAGATGACGTCAGTTGCAGGGTGAGGGATTGCAACGCCTTCTCGATCGAAAGGGTCTCGTCGTCTGCGAGTGCACGCGAAGACAGCAGGGCGCTGTATGTCCCGAAAGGGCTGAACCAGCGCCAGCGCCCCCATCGACGTTCGCGCAGAAGCGGCAGGCAGGCGGCCCCTCCGGGGAGTTCGAAGAGCAGGGGATGGATCTCCGCCCCTGAATGATTCGCGGCTACCCGGTGCCAAGCCGGAGTCTGAAACATCGTGGCGGAGGGGTCACCCTGTGCGAGTTCTTCCCACAGCGCTTCGGGACAGCGGCGCGGGACAAGGGGACGCGCTGTCATGGGACGGGCGCGCTCCCTGGACATTCAGATGCCCAGGTGGGCTTCCTCGTCAGGCTCGGGCTTCTCGCGAAAGGCATCCCAAACGATGCGCGCGAGAAACACCGCCGCAGCCAGCACCGCAAGCGAGCCGGCGAGCTTGATCCAGAACATTCCCGGCGGAGGGGTGATTTCAGAGTCTTCGTGCATGCGGGAACCAAAATACTGGTGTGGGGCGCGCGCGCCTACGCCTCGCGTGAATCTCCGGAGACGCCAGTCTCGTCGGAAGACCCACCGACTCCGTTCATCAGGGAATCGAGCATTTGCGACTGGGTGCGAAGCAGGTTGCGATATTGCACGTGGTATTGCGCCTTGAGTTCCTCGAGCGAACGAACCTCGGCACGCAGGGCTGCAGCATGCTGGCGCCCCGCGAGCAACTCTTCCTCGACGCGCTGGCGGGCTTCCTGCAACATCACGGAAACCTCCTGCTCGGCGACGCGACGCTTCTCCTCGAGCATTTGCTGCAGCGTGACGGCCGCGTCCTGGAGGGTCTTCTCCGCCATGCGGTAACGCCCCGACTCCTCTTCCGTCATACGAAGCTGCTCGGAAAGCTGCGTGTTGCGACGGGTCAGTTCTTCGAACTCGCGCGCGATGGCATCGAGAAGTGCGTGGACTTCGTCGGGATCATACCCGCGCCAGGCGCGCGAGAACTCGTGCTTCTTGATGTCGAGGGGAGTCATCATGCGGTTAAATGTCGAAAGACGGGGGGGAAAAGTCAAAACGGCTATTATTGCCCCCGGAGGTGAACATGGGACGCAAACTTCTGGGTGTTTTTTTCGGTCTGGTCGCGGGCATTCTGCTCATCATCGTGCTGCAGGGCATCGGACACCGCTTCTGGCCCCTGCCGGAAGGGCTCGATCCCGCCGACCGCGACGCGGTCGCCGCCGCGATCCGGGCCATGCCCGTTCCCGCCCTGCTCTGGGTCGCCTTTTCATGGTTCGCGGGAACGCTTTGCGGAACCTTCGTCGCCCTGCGCATGGCCAAGGACGTTTTCACATCATGGCCCGCCCTCGTGGTCGAAGCCGTGCTGCTTACGGTTGGAGTGTTGAACTTGTTCGCACTGCCCCACCCCGGGTGGTTCTGGGTCGTGGGGCTGATCTCCTTCCCGTTGGGTGCTTTCGCGGGGATCCGGTTGGCACGGAGAACGGCGCCCGCCGCGTAAGGGCGACCCGCAGGTCGCCCTTACGCCGTGTGCCGGGCCCCGAACAGCGCCGTTCCCACCCTGACGTAGTGTGCGCCTTCCTCGACGGCGATCTCGAAGTCTCCCGACATTCCCATCGACAGTTTCGACAAGAGCGGGAAGCGGTCCCCGAACCGGGAGCGTGCCGCGCGCATCAGTTCCGCAAGCCGGCGAAAACACGGGCGCGCGGCCTCCGGCCCCCCGTCCAAAGGTCCCATGGTCATCAGTCCGATGAGATCGAGGTCGGGTGCCTCGGGCAATGCCGCGAGGAAATCCGTGAGCGTCTCGGGTGAAACGCCCGACTTGGCCGTTTCACCCGAAGTATTGATCTGGATCAGCGCGCGCCGGCGGACACCGAGTTCTCCGGCGACGCGATTCAAGGTCTCCCACAGTTCCGTCGAATCAACGGAGTGAATGGTCGTGCACAGGGGGAGGATCTTGCGCGCCTTGTTGCGCTGGAGGCTGCCGATGAGGTGGAGCTCGTGTTCCCGCGGCGAGCCGTCGGCATGCGGCGGAAGCGGAAACTTGGCGAGCGCCTCCTGGACGCGGTTTTCTCCGAAGAGCCGCGCGCCGGCCCCGTGCGCGGCGAAGAGGCTTTCGACGGGATGCGTCTTGCTCACCCAGATCAACTCGACCTCGCGCGGATCACGGCCCGCGCGCGCGCAGGCCGCGGCGATGCGTGAGAGGATCGCGTCGCGATTGGCGATCAGGCGCACGACAGACTCCGATGTGTTCACCGGGGTTTCCCTCTCGCACGCGTCGCGCCGGTACCGGAACGCTTCGGAAGGACGAGGCCGATCGCCACGTCGACATGATCGACGGCAACGATGCCCAGGTCCGGGGTTTTCTTCGCGATCGCCGTGACCTCCGGCATGTTTCCCGCGGGCGCGTACAAGCGCGTACACCCCGCACGGGCGGCGGCCTTCATCTTGTCGGCAATCCCCTCGACGGGCAACACCGCACCCGTCAGCGACAGTTCACCCGTAAAGGCCGATGAAGGGTCCACCGGTTTCCGTGTCAGTACCGAAACCAGCGCAACGAACATCGGGAGGCCGATCGATGGCCCGCCTTTTTGCGGCAACGGATCCATTACATGAAAGTGCACGTCCGCCTGCAGGAACAAACCCGGATCGAGCTTGAGCGCCTTTGCCCGTGCACGCACCAGGCTGACCGCCAGTTGCGCGGCATCACGCGCCGATCCAACCAGATTTCCGGTGAGGATCAACTTGCCACGGCCCGGAAGGGGCAGGCATTCGACCGTCGCGAGCCTTGCGCCGCTGCGCGTCAGCGCCAGCGCCCTGACGACACCGACGTGATGCGTGCGGGATGTGGGGCGGGACGTCATGGGGTTAAAAGGTACACGCACCCTCCCGGGGGTTCCCCGATGGCGAAGGAGAATCCCAGGCTTCAGGCGGAAGCGACGCGCACGCGAATGCGCGTCCCTTTTCCGGGAGCACTTTCGATTTCAAGCGGAGCATTCAGCGCCTTCGCCAACTCTTCCAGGTTGCGCATGCCGCGTCGGCGGGGAGTCGTCGCAGGATCGAACCCCGTCCCGTCGTCCTCCACCGCCACCCCCAAAGGCTCCCCCGAAAGCGACACGGTCACCGTGCCCGGCTTGCCGTGCAGGACGGCATTCTCGACCGCCTCGATGGCGATCATCGTGACATGATAAGCGTCGCGCAGGCTGATTTTCCGCAGCGCGTCAATCTTGAAATCGAGCAAGACGCCGGCATCGCCGCACAAGCCTCCGACACGGCGCTGGATCTCGCCCGCGAGGCCGGCCATGTTCGCGAGCTGGTCGTCGATCCCCGATACCACGGCCCGCAGCTCCGTCAGCGCGGCATTGGCCCGTTCGCGCGCCTTGGCCACCGAAACAGCCTGTGCGCCGGGAACGCTGCCGGCGAGCGCCACCTCGTGCCACAAGGCGATTTCCGAAAGCGCCGACCCCAAGGTGCCGGCCAGGCTTCGCTCAAGGCGAACGCGCTCGTCCTGCGCGCCGGCCTGACGCGCACGATCGGCTTTCTCAAGGGCGCCCTGACGCGTCCAGCTCGCCACGTAGGACGCCACCAGATAGATGACGCCCCCGATGGCCGCGCTCAACACGGCGAACAGAATCTTCTCCTGTGACTGGGGGCCGCTCATCTGCCCGAGCAGGCTGAACATCGGCGCAATCAGGGTCAGGGCGAAAGCCGCCGCCGACTTCGGGTTGCCGAACGATTCGAAGAATACAATCAGGAAATACAGAACCCAGAGGACGAACAGCGCCTTGTCGGTCGCCAAGGGAAGCGAAAGGGTCGCCGCCAGGTTTCCTCCGTAGGTGAGCATCTCGCGCAGCCCCAGGTGCATGCGGTTGTGCCCATAGAGGAGTACACCGGCAAACACTCCGAGCTGGATCGCACAGCCCGCCGCGAAGACCAGCGGATCGATCCCCGTCCACTCCCGCAAGGGCGTGAAGACAAGCAACGAGTAGAAGGCCAGGACCAGCGGAAGGTTGATGACGAAAATGAACCGCCAGGAATAAACCTTGTCCCCGAACACGTCGGGATCGGGAGACGGCCACAGCGTCCAGGATGAAGGGAGGGAGTTCAGGGGCACCTCCGTCCGGAGATCAAGCGGTTTGCTTGCGGTTCTTCTTGCGAATCACCAGCAACGGCTCCTTGCCGTGCTCAACGGTTTCGCGCGTGATCAGGCACTCGGCCACGTCGCCGCGCGACGGCAGGGAGTACATGTATGGCTGCAGCACGTGCTCCATGGCCGCGCGCAAACCGCGGGCGCCTGTCTTGCGACGCAGGGCCAACGCCACCACGGCCAGCAGGGCTTCGGGCTGGAATTTCAACTCGATGCCGTCCATCTCGAAAAGCTTCTGGTACTGCTTTACAATCGCATTACGCGGTTCGGTCAACACCTGCAGCATCGCGGCGGCATCCAGCTCATCAAGCACCGTCAGCACCGGCAGGCGCCCCACCAGCTCGGGGATAAGGCCGAACTGCACCAGGTCATCAGGCTCGACCATGGCCAGGATTTCACCGGGACGACGCTCGCGTTTCGAAGTGATCGAGGCCGTGAAACCGATGCCGCTGTCGCGCGTGCGCCGCTCGATGATCTTGTCGAGGCCCTCGAAGGCGCCACCGCAAACAAAGAGAATGTTGCGGGTGTTGATGTGGATCAAGTTTTGTTCGGGGTGCTTGCGGCCGCCCTTGGGGGGCACGGCGGCCACGGTTCCCTCGAGAAGTTTCAACAGCCCCTGCTGCACGCCTTCACCCGAGACATCGCGCGTGATCGAAGGGTTCGCGCTCTTGCGCGAGATCTTGTCCACTTCATCGACGTACACGATGCCGCGCTGCGCCTGCTCCACATCGTAGTCGGCGGCTTGCAGCAGACGCACAATGATGTTCTCCACATCTTCGCCGACGTAGCCTGCCTCGGTGAGGATAGTCGCATCGACGATGGTGAAGGGCACGCGCAACAGCTTGGCGATGGTCTGCGCAAGCAAGGTTTTTCCGGAACCCGTGGGTCCGAGGAAGAGCACGTTCGATTTCTCGATCTCGACCCCATCGGACTCTTTCTTCTGGGAGAGCCGCTTGTAGTGGTTGTACACCGCGACCGCAAGCGACATCTTCGCCCGCTCCTGCCCGATCACATGGGTGTCGAGATGCCCCTTGATCTCGGCCGGAGACGGCAGCGCGGCTTCGGGCGCAGCCGGTGCGGCCTTGCGCTCTTCGTCCGCGAGGATTTCATTGCACATCCCCACGCACTCGTTGCAGATATGCACCGAGGGACCGGTGATGAGCTTCCGCACCTGGCCGGCTTCCTTCCCGCAGAAGGAACAGCGTGGCGGCGCGGTGAACGTCCCCGCGGAGCGGTTCACGAAGAAGCCTTTCTCTTGCGGTTCTCGGGATTGAAGACTTCGTCCACGATCCCGTAATCCACCGCCTCGACGGCGCTCATGTAGCGGTCGCGATCCGTGTCCTTCTCGATTTGGGCCTCATCCTTGCCCGTGCACTTCGCGAGGATCTGGTTCAGTTCGCGCTTGGTCTTCACGATCTCGCGCGCGTGAATCTGGATATCGCTCGACTGGCCTCCGGCGCCGCCGCTCGGCTGGTGCAACATCACCTTCCCGTGGGGAAGAATGAAGCGCTTTCCCTTCGTGCCCGCGGCCAGGAGCAGGGCCCCCATGCTGAAAGCGGAGCCCACGCAGATGGTCTGCACATCGGGCTTCACATACTGGATCACGTCGTAAATGGCCAAACCCGCGGTCACCGAACCACCCGGCGAGTTGATGTAGAGCAGAATGTCCTTGTCGGGATCTTCGTACTCGAGGAACAGCATCTGCGCCACCACGGTGTTGGCGACGACGTCGTTGATCTCCGTACCCAGAAAAATGATGCGCTCGCGGAGCAGGCGGGAATAGATGTCGTAGACCCGCTCGCTGCGGCCCGTGGTTTCAATGACGGTAGGAACTAGCATGGGACCTCAAATTGTGAGCCGACCAATATAGCCTCTCGCCCGGGATCGACCCTGATTTTGGGCCAAATGTCGCGTTTTGGAACGATCTACCCCTTGAATCCGATCACCAGATCCAACGTCTTCTCGGCCTTTACTTCTTCGCGGATATCAAGAATCTTGCCGCTCTTGCGCAGGTTCGCCTTGAGGCCCTCGAAGTCGGTGCCATAACGGGCCGCGAGTTCGCGGATCCGCGCATCGACGGCTTCTTGGTCAGGCTTCACGTTTTCCTTCGCCGCAATGGCGTCGAGAATGCGCCAGCGACGGATCTGATCCACCGCTTCGCGTTCGAGGTCGGAGTGATCGTGCCCGTGATCGTCGTTTTCGTGCACATGTCCCATCTCCTTGAGACGATGGTTCACGAAATTACGGATGCGGGCCTTGGGCACCTCCACCGGGTGATTCGCCAGCAGGCGACCGATGGCCTCGTTCCAGGCGACTTCGCGGGCCTGACGCACGGATGCCTCCTGAAGGCGATCCTTGAGACGCTTGCGCAAATCATCGACGCCTTCGTAGCCGATGCTCTTCGCGAACTCATCGTCAAGATCGGGCAATTTCACTTCAAGCACCTGCTCCACCGCAAGCGTATAGGCTGACTTCTTGCCCGCGAGCACCGGATTCGGATACTCCGCCGGGAAGGCGAAGGCCACGTCCTTCACGTCACCGGTTTTCACTCCCTCCATCGCCTTGTCGAGTTCGGGCACACTGCCCTTGCCCAGCTCCACACGGAACACGGGATGCTCCGGCAAGGGCTGCTCCTGGCCCTCGACTTCGATGCGCTGGTAGCGCGCCATCACCACGTCGCCGGGCTTCGAAGCGCGTTCAACGGGCGCTTCCGCGGCCAACTGGCGGCGAATGTCGTCGATGCGCGCCTGCACCACGGCATCATCCACGGGGTCGGCCTTGACGGGAATGTCGAAACGGTAGTCGTTCAACTCGACCGGAGGATCAATCTCCATCACGGCCTTCACGAACACGGGTTTGCCCTCGTCGTTCTCAAGCTTCTCCACGCGGCCAGGGCCGACCGGCTCGATCGAGTGCTCCTTGCAGGCCTCGCGCACCGCATCGTCGACCAAGGTTTCAAGCGCTTCCGCGGCGATCGGCTCCTTGAAGCGCGTGGCGACCACCTGCTTCGGCACCGCGCCGGGGCGGAAACCGTTCACCTTGATCTCGCGGCTGTACTTCTTCACCTTGTCCTGGAAGATCTTGTCGAGACGCTCGCGCGGGATCTCGATTTCGAGGACGCGTTCGGTGGCGTTCGGCTGGGTCACGGTTGCTTTCACGTTCGTCTGCCTTTCTGATGATTCTCGCGGCCCGCGTGCGGGGGGCTGTCTGTGTCTGGTGCGAAGGGAGGGACTTGAACCCACACACCGAAGTACCGGATCCTAAATCCGGCGCGTCTACCAGTTTCGCCACCTTCGCACGGGAGGGGGGAAATATAGCCGCACGAAGGACCCGCCACAATGGCGGAGCACCTATAAAACCCCTGAAATCAGGGGATTATGGGGGTGTTCTGTGGGGCGATCCGGCGGCTGTAGGGGCAAATGATTATTTGCCCCTACAGCAAACCACGGGGTCGTTAAGCCGCCGGATTCGGGGTCGTGAGTTCCTCGCCCGACTTCGTCACATACACATGGAACTCGTCGAGGTTGGCTTCGTCGTCCTCCAGCAGCTGGATCCGCGCCTTGTGGGTCGTTTCCAGATACTTGAAGATTTGCGCGCGGTTATCGATCAACATCTCGATCATGTGGGGATTGAGCGCCAGCGAGATGTCGGGCGTGCCCTTCTTCGCGCGGTGACGGCGCAACCAGCGGTCGATCGAGGCCAGCACCAGTTCGCGCGAGGGGATGTATCCGGAACCGTGGCAGGTCGGGCAGACCAAGGTCTGCTCCTGCACCGCATCAGGGCGGATGCGCTTGCGGGTGATTTCCATCAGACCGAACTGCGACAACGGAGCGAAGGACACCGGAGCCGTATCCTGCCGAATGGCCTTCTTGAACTCGCGCACCACGGCTTCCTTGTCTTCCTCGGAATCCATGTCGATGAAGTCGACCACCAGCAAGCCACCCATGTCGCGCAGGCGCATCTGCTTCGCAACCTCCCACGCCGCGTCAAGGTTGGTCTCCAGGATGTTCTTCGCTTGGTCGCGGCCGCGCACCTTCCCGCCGGTGTTGACATCGATGGCTGTCAAGGCCTCGGTGCGGTCGATGAGCAGATAGCCGCCCCGCTTGAGCGGCACGCGACGCTGAAAATTCTTCTCGAGCTCTTCTTCGATGCCGAAGTGATCGAAAAGCGATTCATCTCCCGTGTAAAGCTTGACCTTCCCCACCTTGTCGGGGGACAGCACCTTCAGGTAGCCCACCACGGTCGCGCACTCGGTGCGGTCGTCGATCCACACGGCATCGACGTCTTCGGAGAAGTAGTCGCGCAGCGTCGTCTCGCTGGAATCACTCTCCTTGTGCACGAGGGAGGGCGACGGCAACGTGGCGGCGGCCTGCTTGCAGGCCTCCCACTTCGCCTCGAGAATCTTCATCTGCTTGGCGAACTCGGCTTCACTCTCATTGAGGCCGTTGGTCCGCACGATGTAACCGCATTCAGGGGACTTCAGTTCCCGGATCATGCGCTTGAGGGCACGTCGGTGCTGGGGGTCGCGCGCCTTCTTGCTCACGCCGATGAAGTCTGACCCGGGCATGCACACCAGGAACGGCCCGGCGAAAGACAAGTGGGTGGTGAGGCGGGGACCCTTCGTACCGATGGGTTCCTTGGTGATCTGCACCAGGACTTCCTGCCCGACCTTCAGAAGCTGGTCGATGGGCTTCCCGGTCTCTTCAGGCTCCGTGCGGGGGCGGCCCTCGTCTTCATCCTCGTCATCGGCCATCGAATCGTCGAGCAGAGAGCGGTTCTCCACGTCCTCGACGTGCAGGAACCCTGCCTTCTCGAGTCCCAGATCGACGAATGCCGCCTGCAGGCCAGGAAGCACTGCATTGACGACGCCCTTGTAGACATCACCGACTAGGCGGGAGGAATCGGGCCTCTCGTAAAAAACTTCGCTGAGGCGGCCATCCTCGAGGATGGCGATGCGCTTCTCGTACGGCCGCACATTGATGAGAATTTCCCGCTTGGAGCGGGAATTTCCACGATGGGAGTTTCCCATAGGGTTCTTTCCTTGAAGTGGGGGCCCTGTTCCGGGCTGGAAAGCCGGAAAAACAGGGAGTTTATGTATGTCCAGAAGAAAAGCACTGTTTCCTTCGGTTTGTCCGCCTGAAATGAAAAAGCGGAAAAATCGGTGAAATTTGTGACGGAGATCCGCCAATTTCAGGGGAAAAGTAAGAACTTTCGCGGAGAGAACCCCTCTTGCAGCAGGAATGCCCCGGAAAAGCCCGGATCGCCGTTCCCGGTTCCCGGGCGGGGAAGGAACCGGGCAGGATCCCCCCTCACCAAGGGATTCGCGCCCTCAACCTTGTTCCGGAACGTATCCGAGGTTGGGGGACAGCCACTTTTCGGCCTCCGCGAGGGACCAGCCCTTGCGTCGGGCATAATCCTCGACCTGATCCTTGCCGATCTTGCCGACGCCGAAGTAGCGGGACTTGGGGTGGGCGAAGTACCAGCCGCTCACGGCGGAGGCAGGCCACATGGCGAAGCTCTCCGTGAGCCGAAGACAGGTTTTCTCCTCGACGCCGAGCAGATTGAAGAGGAAGGCTTTCTCGGTGTGATCGGGGCAGGCGGGGTAGCCCGGCGCTGGGCGGATGCCGCGGTATTTCTCCCTGACCAACTCCTCGTTCGGCATGGTCTCGTCCGCTGCGTAGCCCCAGAACTCCTTGCGGACGCGCTGGTGCAGTCGCTCGGCGAAGGCTTCGGCGAGGCGGTCGGCCAGGGCCTTGGCCATGATGGAGCCGTAATCGTCATGGAGCTTCTCGAACTCCTCCACCAGCGCGTCGAGCCCCGCTCCGGAGGTGACGGCGAAGCCGCCCACATAGTCCGCGACGCCACTGTCCTTGGGTGCGACGAAGTCGGAAAGGCAGAGGTATTCCCCCTCCCCCTCTTTGGCGACCTGCTGGCGCAGCCCGTGATTGACGCCAAGCAAGGTCTTGCGACTTTCGTCGGCATAGATCTCGATGTCATCTCCCACGCTGCTGGCCGGGAAGATGCCGAAGACACCCTCGGCGCGCAGGCGCTTGTCCTGCAACATGGTCTTCAACTGATTCTGGGCATCCGCAAAAAGTTTGCGCGCCTCTTCACCCTTCTTCGGGTCGTCGAAGATGCGGGGGTACTGGCCGCTCAATTCCCAGGTATAGAAGAACGGGGTCCAGTCGATGTAGTCGACGAGCTCGGCCAGCGGATAGTCGGAGAAGTGGTGCAACCCGGGTTGCAACGGCTTGGCCACGCGGCCCTCCGCTTCTTCCTGCTTCCAGTCGGGACGAAAACCCTTCGCGCGCGCCTTTTCGATGGGCACGAGGTCGCGCACGGTGTTCGCGGAGGCGTGCTTCTCGCGCACCTTCTCGTAACGCTCCGTGAGATCCTTCATGAAGGCGGGGCGCAACTCGGGGTTCTGCAGGCTGCCTGCGGTGGGAACGCTGCGCGAGGCATCGAGCACGTGCACCACCGGCTGGCTGTAGACGGGTGCGATCTTCACCGCGGTATGGGCCACGGACGTCGTCGCCCCGCCGATCAGTAGGGGGATCTTGAACCCTTCGCGTTCCAGTTCCTTGGCGACGTGCACCATCTCGTCGAGCGAGGGGGTGATGAGGCCGGAGAGACCGATCAGATCGACGTCGTGCTTCTTCGCCTCCTCCAGGATTTTGTTGGCCGGCACCATCACACCGAGGTCGATGATCTTGTAGTTGTTGCAGGCCAGCACCACGCCGACGATGTTCTTGCCGATATCGTGCACGTCGCCCTTCACAGTCGCCATGAGCACCTTGCCTGCCTCGCGCGAGTCGGGGTTCTTCGCCTTCTCGGCCTCGATGTAGGGCAGCAAGATGGCCACCGCCTTCTTCATCACGCGCGCGCTCTTCACCACCTGGGGCAGGAACATCTGGCCCGACCCGAACAGGTCGCCCACGACGTTCATGCCGTCCATGAGAGGTCCCTCGATCACCTCGATGGGGCGCGCGTACTTCAAACGTGCCTCCTCGGTGTCGGCGTCGATGAAGTCCATGATACCCTTGACCAAGGCGTGGCTGAGACGCTGCTCCACAGGCAGGGAGCGCCAGGCCTGGTCTTCGACCACCTTGGCCTTGCCGTCACCCTTGAATTCATCAGCCAGGGCAACGAGGCGCTCGGTGGCGTCGGGACGACGGTTGAGCAACACGTCTTCGACCGCCTCCTTCAGCACGGGGGGAATCTCCTCGTACACCTGCAACATGCCCGCGTTCACGATGCCCATGTCGAGGCCGGCGCGGATGGCGTGGTAGAGGAAGGCGGAGTGCATGGCCTCGCGCACGGGATTGTTGCCCCGGAACGAGAACGAAATGTTGCTGACGCCGCCGCTGACGCGCGCACCCGGAAGGTTTTGCTTGATCCAGCGCGTGGCCTCGATGAAGTCCACGGCGTAGTTGTTATGCTCATCGAGCCCCGTGGCCACCGTGAGGATGTTGGGGTCGAAGATGATGTCTTCCGGAGGAAACCCCACGTCGTTCACGAGGATGTCGTAGCTGCGCTTGCAGATTTCGACACGGCGCTCGTAATTGTCCGCCTGCCCCTGCTCGTCGAAGGCCATCACGACGACGGCCGCACCGTACCGCCTGATGAGGCTCGCGCGCTCCTTGAAGGCCTCCTCGCCTTCCTTCAGGCTGATGGAGTTGACCACACCCTTGCCCTGCATGGCCTGCAGGCCCTTTTCGAGTACGGTCCACTTCGACGAGTCCACCATGATCGGCGCGCGGGCGATGTCGGGCTCCACGGCGACGAGGTTGAGGAACTTCGTCATGGCCGCCTCGGAGTCGAGCATCCCCTCGTCCATGTTGACGTCGAAGACCTGCGCGCCGTTCTCCACCTGCTGGCGCGCGACGGAGAGCGCGGAGTCGTAGTCGCCGGCAAGGATCAGTTTCGCGAACTTGGGGCTTCCCGTGATGTTGGTGCGTTCGCCCACGTTGATGAAGTTCGTTTCCTTGCGCACCACGAGCGGGTCGAGGCCGGAG
This sequence comes from Fibrobacteria bacterium, assembly GCA_050486505.1. Classification (GTDB taxonomy): domain Bacteria; phylum Fibrobacterota; class Fibrobacteria; order UBA11236; family UBA11236; genus UBA11236. The sequence continues at coordinate 14,542 of JBJHDK010000006.1, forward strand.
AGGCGGAGGGTTTTCTCCGGGGTCGCAATCTTGCGGGGGGGGAATTCCCTGACGGCTTCCGCGATGGCGCGGATATGGTCGGGCGTGGTGCCGCAGCAACCGCCCACGATGTTGAGAAACCCGGATTGCGCGAACTCCTTCAGCAACCCGGCCATGTATTCCGCGCTCTGGTCGTAGCCGCCGAACGCGTTGGGCAACCCCGCGTTGGGGTGGCAGGAGACGTGGCAGGTCGCTGCGTTCGCGAGTTCCTCCACGTAAGGACGCATCAACTCCGCGCCGAGCGCGCAGTTGACGCCGACGGACAGGAGGTCGGCATGCGACACGGAGATCCAGAACGCCTCGGTGTTCTGGCCCGAGAGGTTGCGTCCGGCCCGGTCGATGATCGTCACCGAGACCATGATCGGGACACGCTGCCCGCGCTTCTGGAACACCTCCTCGATGGCGAACAGCGCCGCCTTGCAGTTGAGCGTGTCGAACACGGTTTCAACCAGCAGCAGGTCGCACCCGCCTTCGAGCAGCGCGTCGGCCTGCTCGGCGTACGCTTCGACCAGCTGTTCCCAGGTAATGGCGCGGAAGCCGGGATCGTTGACGTCGGGAGACATTCCCAGCGAGCGGTTCGTGGGACCAATGGAGCCGGCCACGAAGCGCGGCTTCGAGGGATCCTTGGCCGTGAACTCTTCCGCGACGGCGCGGGCGACGCGCGCACCCTCCACATTCAGCTCGCGCACGAGCGACTCCATGCCGTAATCGGCCATCGAGATCACGTTGCTGCTGAAGGTATTGGTCTCGACGATGTCGGCGCCGGCCTCGAAATAGGCTGCGTGAATGTCGCGGATCACGTCGGGACGCGTCAACTGCAGCAAATCATTGTTGCCCTTCAGCTCCTTCGGCCAGTCCTTGAACCGCTCTCCGCGGAAGTCCTTTTCCTCGAGCTTGTACGGCTGGATCATGGTGCCCATGGCGCCGTCGAGAATGAGGATGCGGTGCTTCAGCAGTTCGTGGATGGAATGGTGTGACATTAAATAATTCTCCGTTGTCGACTCTGTGTCTCAGTGGGCAATACAACAATGCAGCAATAAGCGCGGGGCCCCTTTCGGGGTGTTGTGATCAGGAAGCGTGCCCCCCCTCAATACTTCTTCATTCCCCTGTTGCTGTATTGTTGTACTGTTGTACTACTGCTCACTCTTCTCCCCCACCACCAAAACTCCCTCCAGGTCGGGATACTCGGGCGAGGGTGGCGTGATTTCAAAATGTTCGAGGCGAAGGCCCGCGGAGCGAACCCAGCCCTTGAGGTCCGACTCCGAGAACCCCAGCCAAAAATCGCCGAACTTTCCGCGCAGCCAGTCCTCTTCGTGCGCGAGCAGGTCGAGGATCAGAAGCTTCCCCCCGGGCGCGAGCAGGCGATGCGCCTCGCGGATCACCGCGGCGGGCTTGGCCGCATGATGAAGCGACTGGGAAAGTAGGGCGATGTCGAAGGACGCATCCGGCAGGCCGGTCGCCTCCATGGGCGCCAGGATGAAAACGGGCGAGTGTCCGTTTTCATCCTGCAGGGGCGAACCGTGGCTCGCCCTCACGGCGGCCTGGCCGGATCGCGCCAGCTTGATCTGCTCCTCGCTGTTATCGACGCCCGTCACCGTGTTGCCCGCGGCGGCGAACTCGCGCGCCAGGCGGCCGCTCCCGCAGCCGAGGTCGACCACGCGGCGGCCGGAGAGCATGCGGATGACACCCAGTGCCAGCGCCTGCCCGGTCTGTCCGGGCGAGGGCATGTTCTGCATGGCCTGGCGGTTGAAAAAGTCGCGCGAGGTCTCGGAGCGTTCGCCCAGGGTCTTCTCGAGGTGGCGGCGGTCACGCGCATGCCACTTCGCCGCGCGCGTGTTTTCCAGGGCGGCCTGCAACAGGCCGAGCTTGCGCGACTCCTGGTCGAAGGGAATGCGGTAGAACACCTTTTGCCCTTCGCGACGGCTGGCGACGAGGTTTTGTTCCTTGAGCAGGCCGAGCTGGGAAGACAAGGTGCTTTGTCCGATGCCGAGGATTTTCTGGATCTCGCCGACGGCCAGTTCGTTGTCCTGCAACAGGGCGAGCACACGCAGGCGCGTCTCGTCGCCGAGTAGCTTGTAGACGGCGGTCAGCTCGTCGATGTCGAGTCCGGAATCCATGGCCCGCAATATATCAATATATCGCGATATTTAGATGTATTGGGGTTTTCGCTGGGATTAAGGGGGTTTTGGGGCCCCGTGAAGCCTGGATCGAACTTCCGGCCGCCCCCTCGGGAACCAACGAACGCCAATCAAGGTTCGAACGAAAAGATCGCCGCCCTCAGGTCTTCCGTTTCGTCATTCGCGCCGTATCCTTCAATCTCCTCCTGCACAATCTCCCTGAAGTCGGGGTCCTCTCTTACCGCGGAGACGACCGCCCGCCGGATGCATTGGCGAGCCTTCTCGTTGAGGGGACTCTCATTGGTTCTCGTCCCGAACGCGAAGGCCGAACACGCCACAATAATTAATTCGAAACACCCTAGCAGCCGCCTTGCCACTTTGCCGTACTCCTGCCTTGCCCACGACCCACTTTCATTGTTCGCTCCCCCCTTCCTTCCTACTTTCCCGTCCATGACGAAATCACTCTTTCTTTCCGCGATCGCCCCCCTTCTCCTGTTCGCCTGTTCTTCCGAAACGCCTGACATTCAGCAATCCCGCACACCTTCCGCAGCCGGCCCTGTCGTGATCGACGGCGATGGATGGTCCTCGGTGCGGGTGGCCTACATCTGCGACGATGAGAAAAGATTGGAGGTGGCCTACCTCTACATTCGCGATGAGCGCCCCGAAGCGCCCGCGGACGCGCTGCCCCGCCTCAGTTTCGCAACCCTTCACTTTGATGGCGGCACGCACCTCATGCACGCGCGCATGCTCACCTCCGGGGAGGTGTACATCGCGGTCGACGAGCAGCGCAGCTACCGCTGGCGCTCCCGGGGAGATGTCGGGGTCCTGACGTTCATGGAAGCGGACGACACTGCCCGTGAGCAAACAGTTCTGGACAACTGTATCGCCGAGTGGTAATCCCCGACCGGGGGTTGCGGGGAGAGCCCCCGTTCGGCCTTGAATCTGCCCGAAAAAAGCGATTCTAGCCCCTTATCGAGATGTCTGGACAGGAGAGGCGAGACCGGCTATTATTTGTTTAAACGAATATATACCGCGACAATACTTGGAGGCATCCATGTCAACGACAAAAAAAATCTCTGAAATCCTCCACAACAACCGCCAACACTGGGTCGGCGACGGATTTCCCGTGCGTTCACTCTTCGCCTACACCGCGCAGGGCGAACGCATCAGCCCCTTCCTCATGCTCGACTACGGCGGCCCGACGTCGTTCCCGCCCACGGCGGAGCGCAAGGGCGTGGGCGAGCACCCGCACCGCGGCTTCGAAACCGTGACCATCGTGTACGACGGCGAGGTCGAGCACCGCGACTCCGCGGGCGGCGGCGGCAAGATCGGCCCGGGCGATGTACAGTGGATGACGGCGGCCTCGGGCCTGGTGCACGAGGAGTTCCACGGGACCGAATACGCGAAATCGGGCGGCCCCTTCGAGATGGCGCAGCTGTGGGTAAACCTGCCGGCGAAGGACAAGATGACGGAGCCCGGTTACCAGGGCATCACGAGCGACCAGATTCCCGTGGTGAAGCTGCCGGGCGAAGCCGGTACCGTGCGCGTGATCGCGGGCGAGTATGCTGGGACGAAAGGCCCGGCGCGGACGTTCTCTCCGGTGGAGGTGTGGGACATACGTTTGCGGGGGGGCCGCGCTGCGGACCTCTCGATTCCCGAGGGATACACGTTGATGCTCGCGGTGTTCAAGGGACCGGTGCGGGTGAACGGTTCCGAGGAAGTCAAGGATGCCGAGGTCGCGCTGTTCGAGCGCACGGGCACGGAGTTCCGCATCGAGAGCGCGACGGACACGAAGATCCTGCTGTTGGCGGGGCAACCGCTGAATGAACCGATCGTGGGCTACGGGCCGTTCGTGATGAACACGGAAGACGAGATCCGCCAGGCGATTCAGGATTTTCAGACGGGCAAGATGGGGCGGTTGGGGTAGGGCGGAACGTTTCTCGACGTAGACAGCCTTTTAACATTTGAGGTGCTTCGCGGGAGCGCACGCCTCATTACATGAGACTCGCATCGAATTATGAAAGTTATACGCATAGCATAACTTTTATAATTCTGTTATGGTCAACATAAAAGCCAGTTACGCCTATCCCGAAAAATTAGGTTGCTATGGCTATAATGCCGTACTGGAGATCATCTGTGAAGAAAAGAATCATTGATGTGGAGGACTTCTCATGCACGACTTAGCTCCCCGGGAAAACGCAAGTATCGAAAAGAGAAACGGCACAACCGTCGGCCCATATTCGGCCTCATTTGCAGGACTCACCATTTTCATATGGGATAAGAATGCCGATGTGACCGAGGGTGATGTGGTCGTAAGAAAACTTCCGAATGGAAACGAGGAACGTAGTACAGTGGTCGAAGCCACTTTCATTGATGGGAAAATCAAAGGGCCACATTTTCAAATAAAGTATCAGCGAGGCAACCACGCGAACAATCAGTACCAAACCCAACACATCAATATCACGGGAACACAAGCAGCGGTTCAAATTGGAAGCCACAACTCACAGAAAATCGTTAACGCCATTAATGAACTAGAAAAGAGCATCGAAGATTCGAACGCCTCTCCTGAAGAGAAAAGGACGGCAAAGTCACTGCTTAGGGATCTAATAGAAAATCCAGTTGTTGCAGCAATCATTGGCGGAGCGACTGGGTCAATATTCCGACAATAGTTCAGTGTTCCACTAACCGGATCCTGCACATGAGTTGAGCTGTTCTTCGTCACCCCTCTCCATCTCAGAAATCCCCTCCAGCAGCCGACGTGCGTTATTCCTGCTCCCCAGCAGATAACTCGTCTCCTCCATTGACCGATACTCGGCCAAGGAAACGAGCACCACGGACTTCCCGTCACGGCGACGGACGACTACGGGTTCACGGTTTTCGGAAACCCGATCCAGCAGATCCGACAGATTGAGCTGAGCAGCAGCCAAGGGGATAGAGTCCATTGACAACAATATAATTGTGCTCCGTCCGTAGCCTCCCGACATTCCGTGCAACCACTTCCGGAGAACGCGTGAAACCCGCGCGGCCGGGTGTCATTTCCAAGCGAATAACGGCCTTATCACCATGGCAGGACTCTTGCATGGCGACGGGATGCCGCGCGTGTGCGCGGCGGAACCCGGAACTCCCATGCCTGCCCGCGAACCACGGACCACCGATCATGAACGCGCTTGTTGAGACGTACGTAATTACGTACGCTTTGGGCGGAGGATCCGCCATGAAAACGCTCACCGCCAGCGCCGCGCGCGCCGCCCTGTACCAACTCCTCGACCAAACCGCCGAGACCCATGAACCCGTGCACATCGTCGGCAAACGCCATGACGCCGTCCTTGTTTCCGACGAAGACTGGCGCGCCATCCAGGAAACCCTTTACCTGCTCTCCGTGCCCGGAATGCGCGACTCGATCCGGAAGGGAATGAAAACTCCACTCGCCAAAACCTCGAAGAAGCTCGACTGGTGACCGCGTGGGCTGGCAACTTCATTTCACCCGGCAGGCACAGAAGGATGCCAAAAAACTCGCAGCCGCAGGACTGAGACCCAAGGCGGAAGCGCTTCTGAAAATTCTGGAATCCAATCCCTATCGCACTCCCCCGCCCTACGAGAAACTCGTCGGCGATCTCGCCGGTGCGTGTTCGCGGCGCATCAACATCCAGCATCGCCTTGTGTATCAAGTGCTCCCGGATGAAAAAGCGGTGAAGATCCTGCGGCTGTGGACGCACTACGAATAAACTCTGGAGCCGCCCCTCCCGACACTCCGTGAAACCACTTCCGGAAAAAGCGTGAAACCCGCGCGCGACCGGGTGCCGTTTCCGGCCCGATAACAGCCTTTTCATCATGGCAGGACTCTTGCATGGCGACGGGATGCCGCGCATGTGCGCGGCGGAACTTGCGGAGCACCCATGAACTTCCCCGAAGACAGCGAATCCCAGGACACCGTGCAGGAAATGCTCAACGATGTCAAACGGACGGAATTGCAGGAACGGTACGGCATGCAATTCCACCGGGTCGGCAATTCAAAGGCCCCGCCGGAAATCGAAGCACAGTGGCTCGATCACGTCGAGGAGTTCGAGCGCCAATTCGAGACCGCCGAAGAAATTCCCCTGCGGCAGTTCGTCGGGTTTCCTGAAACGGCACCCATCGAATCCCTCGCACCCGACGCAATCGAAGACGCGTTGGAAACCCTCCTCGAACACCTCGCAAAACATGAAGTCTTCGTCGACTTCCCCGACGAAGTCGAAGCACCCGAGGCCTACCGCTTCATCACGGAAGAGCTCCTCGACGAGCACGTGATCGACATCCGCATTCCGGGCATGCGCTGCCGGTTCCTCTACGAGGAGTTCCGGGCATGAAGGCCGCCGTCCTTCCCGCGAAAAGGCACAGCCCCCGGGCGCAGGGATTGACACCCGTGCCGGACCCCATTATCCTACCCTCGTCTTACTTTGATTTCGACGAGGTGCCCGACATGGAAACGACGCGTATTTCAAGCAAGGGGCAGGTGGTCATTCCCAAGGCCATGCGCACGGCGCTTCGCTGGTCGCCCGGGCAGGAGCTGGAGATCACCGAGACGAAGGATGGTGTCTTGCTGAAGCGCAGATCGCCGTTTCCCGAAACGACGATCGACGAGGTGGCCGGCTGCCTGTGGCGGCCGGGGATGAAGGCGAAGAGCGTGGAGGAAATCAACCGGCTGACACACAAGGGGATTCGGGAGGCCTGGAACAATGATCGGCGTTGACACCAACATCCTGGTGCGCTTTCTGGCACGCGACCACGCCCCCCAATACCAGGCGGCGCGCGCGATCATGGAATCCGGGCAGGTTTTTGTTCCGGAATCCGTTCTCCTTGAAACCGAATGGGTGCTTCGCGGGATCTACAAGTTCTCCTCGCCGGAGATTCGTCGGGCCCATGAGATTAATTTTGCCGCGTCGCGAAGAACGTCGGGAATACACCGGAGGCACTATGAAACCCGAAAAACGAAAAACCATTCGTAATCTCACGACCTTCACCCTAATCGTTCTCTCGATCGGCTTCATCGGCAGGGGATTCGACCTGCGCCTCGGCGCCGAATCTCCCGATGAAAGCCTCGGCATGCTGCTGTGGCTTGTGATTCCCACCGTGGCGGCGCTCCTGCTCCGCGCCTTCGCGGGAGATGGCTGGTCCGACTTTGGAATCCGTCCCAACTTCCGGGGCAATATCCGCTGGTACCTTGTCGCACTGTTCGTCTTTCCCGCACTCACGGCCGCCACACTCGTAGCGGGCGGGTTGCTTGGGTTGATCACTTTCCCTGGTTTTTCAATCGCCTCGCTGGGCATGATACTGCAAACGTTCGCGCTCGGCGCGCTCCCGCAATTCATCAAAAACATCTTCGAGGAAACCGCGTGGCGCGGGTACCTCGCCCCGAAAGTGCATTCGCTCGGACTCAACGACTATGCGGGTCACATCATCGTGGGTCTGATTTGGGGAGCATGGCACATCCCCTATTACCTGTATTATCTCCCGGAAGAGGTATTGCAACAATTTACCGTGATGGGTGTCGCGGCCTTCATCCCCGTTTCCATCATCGTGATGGTGGCCTGGGCGATCGTCTTCGGGGAAATCCGCCTGTTGACGGGTTCCATCTGGCCGGCCGTTCTCATGCACATGGTTGAAGACGCATTTCTCAACCAACTCTTCATGGATGGACACCTGTCCATCGTTCCTGGAACGGATTGGCTTGTTTCTCCCGTAAACGGCGTGATCAGCATCCTTCTCTTCCTCGCTGTCGGCATCGGACTGAACAGGTACAGAAAAGTGCGGGAACGTCGGATGGCGAAATCTTGATGAAGATCATTCGTGTCCGGATACTGACAGTGCTTCTGCTTCTCGCCTCTGCGAGCTGCTTCGCGGGCGAGGAGCGCCCAATCCGGAGTTCTACGAACCGCCATTTCATCGAAACCTTCCCGATCATGGCTGCCTTCAAGGTGTATTCGGTGCAATACTCCTACGCCCTGAGCTCCAGACTCGATCTTGTCACCGGGCTTGCATACGTCAATGTCTTCATCGATAACCGCCACGGAGACCGCATCGGCCGCCTTCACTCCCCGACGATTCCGGTCGGACTGCGTGCATACGCGTGGCGTGCGCTCCACGTCGAGTACCAGCTTTGGCCCGCATGGAATGCCTATCAGGACATCGAAGGCGAGCGTTGGTACAAAGGATTCGATCTTTACAACGAGATTCGGGGGGGATACCGTCTCGACTTCTCTCTGGTGGGGGTTCCCCTGTTCACCAACCTCCAATACGTCTACGGCTTCGGACTCGTGCCGGGGAACAAACCCCGAAACTTCATGGATGCCGTGGAGGACGCCCCACCCTTCCACGTTCCCTCCGCCTCGATCGGGATACGGTTCTAATGGATTTCTCATTGAAGACAAACTCCTGTTCCTTCACAGGATTACAACAACCGCAGGGAGAACGACATGAATGACGGAATACCCACCCTGCTTCTCCTTCACGGGGCCGGTACCGGCCCTTGGGTCTGGGATCGAGTGCTCGAAACACTGCAGACTCCGGCAATCGCGCCGACGTACCCCGGACGCGTCTCGGGTGCGACACCTGACGCGTGCGCCGATGGCGTGGTGGCTGCGCTGGATCGTGCGGGTATCGATCATGTCGTGCCCGTGCTGCACTCGCTCGCCGGTGTTCTGGCCCGCCCGCTGGCGGAACGGCTCGGGAGCCGATTGAAGAAACTGATACTGCTCTCCGCCGTCGTTCCTGCACCGTATCGGACCTTCGCGCAAACCATGGGGTTTCCCGCCCGGCTGTTGCTCCCCCTGCTGTTCCGTTTCAACCCGAACGGGCTCAAGCCGTCCCCCAAAATGATCCGTGCGGAACTGTGCCACGACCTGACGGAGGAAGACACCGACAGCGTGATCGAGAACTATGCCGCCGAAATGCCCGGCCTCTACATGACCCCGGCCGGGCCCGGAGAAATACGCGTGCCCGCGACGACGTACCTGAAACTTCTGCAGGATCGCAGCGTCCCCCCGTCCCTGCAAGATTCCATCGCGGGACGGCTGACCGGCTCGAAAATTCGCGAATTTAACGCGGGTCACCTCGCGATGCTCTCCCGATCCCGGGAACTGGCGCATGTTCTCGACGAGGAAACGGGCGAAATCAATGGAGCCGATTCGTAGAAGCCGTAACGGTTTTTTATAGACTTTGCGCGGTTCAACCTATTCACGGAGGCCGCATGAAAACCTTCTTCAAGATTCTCGGTTACGCCGTTCTCTCCCTGTTGATCGTCGTCGCGGGCTTCTACCTGTGGGCGTCGGTCGCATCCAAGCGCATCCTGAGCGAGACCTACGAAGCGCATGCCATCGACTTCCCCATCCCCTTCCCGCTTGATGCCGATCGCATCGCCGCCATGGATCTGGCTCCCGAGGATGCATCGCGCCTCGCGATGGAGGAAGCCGTCGAGCGCGGAGGCCACCTCGTGCATGCGCGCTACATGTGCACGGAGTGCCACGGAAACAACCTCTCGGGGGGAGTGATGGTCGACGCCTTCCCCATCGGAACGCTACTGGGCCCGAATCTCACCGGCGGCGAAGGTGGGGTCACGCGCAACTATACGCCCGCCGACTGGAACCGCACGGTGCGGCACGGCATCCTGCCCGATGGTCGTCCCTCGATCATGCCGTCCGAAGATTTCCGCAACATGTCCGACCAAGAGCTTTCGGACATCATCGCCTATATCCGTTCCTATCCCCCCGTGGATAACGTCGTCCCCGCGCCGTCCCTCGGACCACTCGGCAAGATCCTGGTCGCCACTGGGGAGATCACCCTCTCGGTCCACCACATCCCGTCGCATCACTCCCCGCATCTGGAGTTCCCGCCGGAGGCGCAGGTCACCGCCGAGTTCGGCGCGCACCTTTCGGCCACCTGCACGGGTTGCCACGGCATGAACTTCGCCGGCGGCCCGATCGCGGGCGGTGATCCCTCCTGGGCACCGGCCCGCAACCTCACGCCGCACCCCTCGGGTCTCGCGGACTGGACGTACGACGATTTCGTCCGCGCCATGCAACAGGGAATCCGTCCGGATGGGACTCCAATCGTTGCGCCGATGACCTTGGTCACTCCCTACGCGCAGCGCATGACTCCCGTCGAACTCGAGGCGTTGTGGACCTACCTGCGGACGCTGCCGCCCTTGGAGACACCGAACTGACTGTTCCGGTGAAAGGACCCGCCCATCGTGGCCGCATCACCTGACGGCAGGACCCTGGCCGCCTTCCTCGGGGCGATGTGCATCGGCGGCGCGCTGGTCATTGCGGCGGTGTATGTGGGAGCGATTACGGACAACCGGAACAACACGGGCAAGGACCTTTCCGCAACGCGCCCCCCTTCAGGCTAGCTTCTACGCAGCACCCCCATGTCCTTCCTGTCCCGAACCCTTCCCCCGCTCCTTCTTCTGCTTCACGCCGGATTGTTGTTGTGGGCCACGGTCGGCTGGATCGAATGGTTCGCATCGACGGTTCCGTGGACTCCCCTGAGCAACCCGCTCTTTCCGCAGTGGGTTCTGTTCCTCCACTGGTCCGCCGTTGCCATCGCCTCCGCGCTGTTCCTTTGGGGCTACGCGACTCGCTGGAAACACACGCCCGTCGCGATGATCCCTGCGTACGGGTTCATGGCGATCGTGTGCTTCATCGAAACGATCTGGTTCATGGAAAGCCCGTACAGGTATCTCGCCATGGCTGCGGAGTACGCGGCCTACGCGGGGATCCTGTGGATGCTGTTCCGGATGCCGAGGCTGGCGGATCGATTTCAAAAGTCACTGGGAAAGGCATAAATCGATGCAAATCATCTCCGACCTCGAGCATAGCCTCGCGGAAACCCTCCCGCTATTCGGCCTGCCGGAAACGGATCTCGCCAAGCGCTACGCCCCCGGCAAGTGGAACATCCGCTGGATGCTCCACCACCTCGCAGATGCGGAAACGGTTCTCTACGACCGCATCCGGCGTGTCATCAGCGAGCCGCGCGGCGTGATTTGGGCCTTCGACCAGGACGGGTGGGCCAATGGACTCGACTACGACACGCGCCCGATGGAAGTTTCGCGCAACATCTACGCAGCCGTGCGCGCGGGTGTGATCCACGAAGCACGCGCGCATTACGAGAAGCACGGCCACTTCGAGTTCATCCATAGTGAAACCGGCGTACGCACGCTCAAGGACGAGTTCGACAAAATCGCCGCGCACAACGCGCACCACCTTCGTCAGATTCGCGCAGCGCTTCAATAGGCGCGGAACCGGGATCCCCGGCCTCCGGAACACGTGGCGTGAGATGGCCTGAAGCCGTACATTGAAGATTCCCCCAGTGAAAGGATTCCCTCATGTCCGGCAAGAAAAAGTCTCGCCTCACCACCAACGGCGGCGCACCCGTTCCCGACAACCAGAACGTCATGACCGCCGGCAAGCGCGGCCCCATGCTGATGCAGGATGTATGGTATCTCGAAAAGATGGCGCACTTCGACCGCGAAGTGATCCCCGAGCGCCGCATGCATGCCAAGGGATCCGGGGCTTACGGAACCTTTACGGTCACGCACGACATCACGAAGCACACCCGGGCGAAGATCTTCTCGGAGATCGGCAAAAAAACGGAACTCTTCGTACGCTTCAGCACCGTCGCGGGCGAGCGCGGGGCCGCCGATGCCGAACGCGACATCCGCGGCTTCGCGATCAAGTTCTACACGGAGGAAGGCAATTGGGATCTCGTGGGGAACAACACCCCCGTCTTCTTCCTCCGGGACCCGCTCAAATTTCCCGACCTCAACCACGCCGTCAAGCGCGATCCCCGCACCAACCTGCGCAGCCCGCACGGCAACTGGGATTTCTGGACCCTGCTTCCCGAGGCGTTGCACCAGGTCACTGTCGTGATGAGCGACCGGGGCATTCCGGCGACCTACAGGCACATGCACGGCTTCGGCAGCCATACCTTCAGTCTCATCAACGCAAAGAACGAGCGGTGCTGGGTGAAATTCCACCTGAAGTCACAACAAGGCATCAAGAATCTCACCGACGCGGAAGCGGAAGAGCTGATCGGCAAGGATCGCGAGACTCATCAGCGCGACCTTTACGAGAGCATCGAGAAGGGCGAATTCCCTCGCTGGACCCTGGCCGTGCAAATCATGTCCGAAGACGATGCGACGAAAACCCCCTACAACCCCTTCGACCTCACCAAGGTCTGGCCGCACAAGGACTTTCCCCTGATCGAAGTGGGCGTTCTCGAACTCAACCGCAACCCCGATAATTATTTCGCCGAGGTCGAGCAAGCCGCCTTCAACCCGGCCAATGTCGTTCCCGGAATCGGGTTTTCCCCCGACAAGATGCTACAGGGGCGATTGTTCTCCTATGGCGACGCACAGCGTTACCGGCTCGGTGTGAACCACCACCTCATCCCGGTCAATGCCGCGCGTTGTCCGTTTCACAGCTACCACCGCGACGGCTCGATGCGCGTCGACGGCAACCACGGCTCCACGATCGGCTACGAGCCGAACAGCCAGGGTGAATGGGCCGAACAACCGGAGTTCGCCGAGCCGCCGCTGGCTCTGGAAGGCGCCGCGGATCACTGGGATTTCCGCAAAGACGACGACGATTACTACTCCCAACCGGGGGCATTGTTTCGCTTGATGAACACGCAACAACGCAAGGCCCTCTTCGGCAATACGGCCCGGGCAATGGCCGGCGCATCGCGCGAGGTGATGCACCGGCATGTTTCGAACTGCCTCAAGGCCGATCCGGATTACGGAAAGGGGGTGGCGAATGCGCTTGGAATCCGCCTGGAGGGCGTGAAGTAGCGCTTCCCCCGAGGCACGCGCTAACGCAGCGCGCGCCTCAGCGATGCGCCCGCCGTGACCGAACGCCAGCCTTCCCCGCCCGCCGCCGAAAGCTCCGCCCTGCTGTCGTAGGCGTCCGCTTCGAGGACGAGGCGCGTCTTCTCTCCCAGTCTCCTCGCAAGCAACAAGTAGGCCCTGAATGCGGGCCTCCAAGGCTCGAACCCGGCGCCGTGCTCACGAAAACGTTCGAAGCCGGCCCCGCCGTCGAACGCCAGCACGTACCGATCCCCCTCGAACTCCATGTAGGTTCCGACTTCCGCGGCCTCAACCCGTTCGGGGGCAAAGTATCCCGTCGAGGCGGCACGTGCGAATTGCGTTCGGGCGGCGTGCGCGTTGAACTCGACCCATGGCGTGGGACTCCATCCGGCACCACCGCCGGCCATGGTTCTGTAATTGGTCTCGCCCCCGCCCGTGAACCTGGAAGCCCGGCCCGTCGCGCGCAGACGGAACCCCGTGACCGGGGAAACTTCCGGGCGCACGGTGATTTCGTCGCGCATGATGCCGTCACGGAACAGCTGCGGGGTGACGTCGAGCGGCCGCCGGTCTGCGCGGACGTCGAGGCGCCATGCGTTCCCGGGAGCGGACGCGCGGAAACGGACATGGCCCGTCGCGCGCAAGTTTTCCGGATCACCATCCCGGACATGGAGCGCCCCGGCCTCGATGTCGGCACGCAGCCGCGGACGGGGCATCCACCGCGCCGTCAATCGCGCGTCGAGTCCTTCGACCGCCCCGGATTCCCCTGAAACACGCGAGTGTCCGAAGAGCACCCCCGCCACCCAGGAATCCGCGACGGGGATGTCCCCGCCTCCGCCTGTCCGCACCACGAGATGTCCCTCGGAGTCAAGGCCGGCCTCCGACCGGAATTCGACGGCGGGAGACGCGATGTCGGCAGCCGGCGGAGATTGCAGGGTGAACATGCACAACAGGACGGCCGCGACGCCACCTCCGCTCCGATGTCGTGACAGAAGTCGCAGAACCTGCACGATCAGCAAGATCATCCCCAGGGTCCCGAGTCCCGTGAGCAGGGCGGGAACGCTGAGAATCCGCGGGAGTTCGGATTCTTCCGCCATCCCGGCGGCGACCGCGCCCCCGGCGCCACCCAAAAGAACGAGAAGGATCCTCCCGACAACCCATGCCGTCAACCAAAGGCTGCCGAGGATTCCCAGGGCGATGGTTCCCTGACGCGCCGCCTCCCTCCTCCTCTCCGCCGTCGAGCGCCCGCGCGCGATCCGCCACGCTTCACGTACCGGCATGGCCAACGCGCAGAGCAGGTAGAACAGCCCGCCGATGCCGGCGCCTGGAATCCCCACCGCCATCAGTGGCCTTTCTCGTAAACGCGAAACGACTTCCTCAGAATGACTTCGCGGACGAAGGCGTTGAGAAAGTATGCGGCATTGACGACGCGAAGCACCATGAAGGCCGGGAAGCTTGCGAGCGCCTTGAAGCCCTCCCGACGCGGCAAGGCGCCTGCCAGAACGGGAATCAGGATCGCCGGGGCGTCGATGACGTAGCCGAGCAAAAGCCAGGGAGACTGGAAGCCCAAGGCCAGCAGCGGAATCAGGAACAGGTAGACGAAGGATGCGAAGGAGGCGTCCCAGAAGGCGACGGCGACGGCCGAGCGGAGAAAGGGCACCTCGAGGAGCCCGCGGCGATGCACCATCACGTTTTGAACGAATCCGTGCGACCATCTGCGCAACTGCTTGCTCATGAAATTGAAGTTGTGGGGTTCCAGGGGATAACTCACGGCCTCGGGGATGAAGCGAACGCCCATTCCGGATTCGTAGAACGACCACGTCAGGTCCATGTCTTCGGCAAGCGTTCGCGAGGGCCATCCCCCCATCTTTTGCAGCACGTCCGACCTGTACATCGAGAAACAGCCCGACGCGATGAGGGGTTTTCCGTAGTAGTCCTGCACCCGCTTGTAGAAAGTGAAAGCGAAGAGGTATTCGACGTAGCGGCCGCGCTCCCAGAGCGTGCGGACGCGGCGCGGCAGCACGAAGCCGCAGGCCGCCGCGACCCCCGGGTCGTCGAGCCCCCTCGATAGCGTCTCCACCGCATCAGGGGCAAGCACCGTGTCCGCGTCGATGGCCATGACCAGCGGGGTCTCGACCGTGCGCAAGGCGAAATTCTGGGCTCCCGCCTTTGATCCCGTGTTTTCGGGAGGGCGCATGACGGTCACACCGAGTCGCCGCGCGATGTCCCCCGTCCCGTCCGTGGAACAGTCGTCGACCACGATGATTTTCTGCGGAAGGATGGTTTGTCCGAGCAAACTCCGGACCGTGTCGGCCACCGAATCGGCCTCGTTGTAGGCCGGAACAATGACGGTCAAGGGAAGGGTCTTGCGCGCCCCTGCGGCGTTGAGGATCACTGCAGCAGGGAATGCCGGGGAGGGTGAATCCCCGATCAATCCGTTTTCGATGGACTGGATCATGCGCGGCGGAGGCTTCCGATCTCGTGTGGGCACCGGAATCTACCGTATTTCCCGTGTGCTCGCCCGTTCTCTTTGCGGAGGTTCGTCCATTTTCGGGGATGTTTTGTCCCCGCGAGGTGCCCGGGCGGTTCAGGGGGTACCTTTTCCGGAACGGCTTCGCCGGGGGCCCCCCCGAGCCTTCCAGGAGGAAACATGCTCAGCACCATTGCCATCGTCCTCGTGCTGCTCTGGTTGCTGGGAGTCGTCTCCTCGCACACCATCGGCGGCTTCATCCATGTGCTTCTCGTTGTTGCCGTGATCGCCGTGTTGGTGCGCATCATCAACGGGCGCAAACCCATGTAACGGAACTTTGGAGGCTCTCATGTCGCACGCGTTCCCCCACCTCGTTCTTCTTCCCGGCCTGCTCAACGACGCGCGCCTCTGGCGCGGCCCGATCTCCGGCCTCGCGGGCATCGCGGAAATGTCGGTCGGCGACCTCACCGGCGCGGAAAGCATGCGGGAACTGGCTGCGGCGGTGCTGGCGCGCGCTCCGGTGCGCTTCGCCCTTGCGGGGCTTTCCATGGGCGGCTACGTCGCGCTGGAGATCATGCGCCAGGCGCCCGGACGCGTGACCGCGCTCGCGCTTCTCGACACCTCCGCCCGCCCCGACACGCGTGAGGCAACCGAGGGGCGGCGGACACTGATGGAACGGTCGAAGACGGATTTCCCGTCTGTGATCGAAACCATGCTGCCGAAGCTCGTGCACCCCGATCACGTCAAGGATTCCGCGATCGCGGACACCTTCCGGGCCATGGCGCGCGACGTCGGGCAACGGGCATACCTTCAGCAGCAAACCGCCATCATGAACCGCATCGACAGCCGCCCCTTCCTGCGCCGGATCGCGTGCCCCACCTTGGTGCTCTGCGGCCGCGACGATGCCGTCACCCCTCCGGAAATTCACGAGGAAATGGCATCGGAAATTCCCGGCGCGCGCCTCGAAATCATCGATCATTGCGGCCATCTCTCCGCCCTGGAGCGCCCCGAGGAAGTACTGGATCATTTGAAAAAATGGCTCGCACGCACAGCCGCTTCTTGGTGAAACCCTTCCCTCTGCAGTCCTGCCGCGCAGGATAGTCGGCATCCTTCCCCACCCGCGCCGGATATCCCGAAGAGCATTCACGGATCCCGAAACAATTTAATAGACTTTTTTATCTATTGAATATATCTTGATGCCTGACACCGGATTTTCCCTGGAAACCGGGTCAACCGAATAAGGAGGACGAGATGGTTCAGCTGACAGACACCGTGAACAAGATCATGAAAACACACCCGGAATCCGCGCGCGCGTTCGAACGCTTCGGACTGGACTACTGCTGCGGCGGTGGAATCCGGCTGGACGAGGCGGCACAGCAACGCGGCGTCGATCCCGCCGCGCTGCTCGCGGCCATTGAGGATGAAATCGCGCCTGAGGCCGAGCCCCCCGATTCGCCGGCGCAGTTTTCAGCCGACCGGCTGGCGGATCACATCGAAGAAACGCATCACTCCTGGCTGATGGCCGAAATGCCCCGGCTCAATGCCATGACGGAGCGTGTCGCCATGGTTCACGGAAACCGCGATCCCAGACTCCATACGATCCATGAAACCTGGAGTGAACTCTTCCGCGAGCTGGCAGAACACCTTTCGAAGGAAGAGCAAATCCTCTTCCCCATCATCCGGGGCCTCGCGCGCGGCGAAGCCTCCGCCGCATCGCATTGCGGATCCGTTGCGAATCCGATCGCGCAGATGGAGCGCGACCACGATGTCATCGAGGCCGGAATCGCGCGGCTGCGCGATCTGACGGACGGCTACGTGCCCCCGAAATGGGCGTGCGGAACCTATCGAGCCATGCTCGAGTCGCTCTCACGGCTCGAGGCCGACACCCTGGCCCACACCGCGAAGGAGGAGACCCTCCTCTTCCCTCGCGCCATCGAACTGGAGCGGGCCGTAAAAGGAGGATGAAGCTGCAAGGCCGGGGCGTGGCTTCCGGCTAGCCGCCCTTCTCCCAGGGTGCGTCGAACCTGATCGGCCGCCCCCAGCCGCGGCCTTCGGGCAGAACCACGCCGTCGTCGTACACGAGCCTGCCGCGCACGAGGGTCTTTTTCACCGCGCCCTTCAGCGTCCAGCCGTCGTAGGGGCTCCAGTTCACGCGCGTCTGCAGGTTTCCGTTGCGGATCGTATGCTGCGCCTGCAAGTCGACCAGCACGAAGTCGGCATCGTATCCGGGCGCGAGCTTGCCCTTGCCCACCATGCCGTACAGGCGCGCGGGCGCCTCGCACATCCAGCGCATCACGTCTTGCAGCGAGCAATGACCGTTCAGTGCGCGGTCGAGCATCAACGGGAACACCGTCTCCACACCGGGCATGCCGGCGGGGGCATGGGGGTACCCTTTGTCCTTCTCCTCGCGCGTGTGCGGCGAGTGATCGGTGGCCGTGCAATCGATGACGCCGTCCTTCAGGGCCTTCCAGAGGGCCTTCCCGTGCCGGGCCTCGCGGAGCGGGGGGTTCATCTGCGCGTAAGTTCCCAGCTTCTCATAAACCTCCGGCGCCGTCAGCAGGAAATGCTGCGGGCAGACCTCGACGGAGATCAACCCCTCCACCTTCTCGCGGCGCAGGAAATCCGCTTCTTCTTCGGTCGTCAGGTGCAGCACGTGCAGGCGGCGGTTGTACTTCTTCGACAACTCCACGGCGAGAGTGGTCGCTTTCAGCGCCGCCTCGGGCGAGCGGATGAAAGGGTGATCCTGCAAGGTGGCCTTGTCGCCCATCCGTTCCTTATTGGCCTTGATCATCGCGTCATCCTCGGCATGCACGGCGATGAGCTTGCGCCCGTTCCCGAAAATGCGCTCGAGATCGGGCCGCTCGCTCACGAGCAGCGTTCCCGTGGAGGATCCCATGAACACCTTGATGCCGCAAGCCTCGGGGCATGAGTTGAGCTCTTCAAGGTTGTCGGGGGTCGCGCCGATGAAGAAGCCGAAGTCCACGTGGCACTTGCTCGATGCCAGGGCGTACTTGTCGTGGATCATCTTCGCCGTGGTGCCCGGAGGATTGGTATTGGGCATTTCGAGAAAGCTGGTGACGCCACCGGCGGCAGCGGCGCGCGAGCCGGATTCCAGGTCTTCCTTGTGCGTGTTCCCGGGTTCGCGGAAGTGCACCTGCGGGTCGATGATTCCCGGCATCAGGTGCAGGCCGGCCGCGTCCAGGACCTTCGTCCCGGCGGGGACATCGAGCCTCTCCCCCACGGCACGGATGGTTTCATTCTCGACGAGAACGTCGGCGCGGGAAATCCCGGACGGGGTCACGACCTGCGCGCCCCGGATCAGCAAAAATGACATGGAAGGATCCTTGAAGGAAGATGAAGTGTCGCGTGAAAATAAGAAACCCCGTCTCGGGAAGAAACGGGGTTCGCACGAGAGCGGATAAGCTTATTTCAGCAACTGTTTCAATGTCGCCTGGAGTTTCGTGATGTCGGAGCGGATGGCTTTCACCGCCGCCAGGGCAGTGCGGATGCGGCGCGCCTTGCGTCCGTCGATCGACACCTTGGTCTTCGATGCCCTGGGAACGCCGCCGGGGCCGTGCTGGATCCAGCGACGCAGGGCGATATACGAAACCCCGTACTTGCGCGTGGCCGCGGAAATTCCGCCGCGCCCCTGCTTTTCGACAAATGCAAGGATTCGCTTTCGCTCCGCCTCGGAATAGCGTTTTCCCGTATTCCCTTTTTTGCGTGCGGTTTTCTTCATCACGGGCTCCTTCCGGGTGGCGTGTTTCAAAGGTCGCGTCGATCCGACATCGACTAATTCATTGCGAGGTGGAAAACTAGTCAATCATTAATGAAATTGTAATCCGGTCGTGATTGTCGCTTGAATATGGAGAATCCGGGCGAATTCGAGTCCCGGATTCGTAATGTTTCCAATACCCATCCCGAAGGAACGCCGCATGCATGTTTCCGATCATCACGCTCGAGACGATCACGCCGCAAACCTCCCTGCGGATCAACATTTCGACCTTTCGAACCCTCCCGCGTTGGACACGACGCGCAGACCTGAAACGCTGAATAAAAAGACGGTGCGCGCATCATGCAGGAGGCTCGGAGACGTTGCGACGGGTCTCCTGCTGCTCTGGCACGACCACTGGGACGCAGCGCACGAAGTCGCGCAATCAAACGAAGGCGAGCGCGACCACGACCTTCTGCACTACCTCGTGCATCGTCGCGAAGGTGATTTCGGGAACGCTGCGTACTGGCTCCGCGAAGCGGGAGCCCATCCCTGCTTTGCCAGGATCCCGGCCCTTCTGGAACCCTTGATCCCGCAGGATCCCCCACTCTTTCGCAAACTCCTTCCGGACGGGCGTTGGGATCCTCGCGCCTTTCTGGATGCCGTGAAAAAAGGCGGGAACCCCGACCTCCTGCGCACCGTGCAGGCGGTGGAGATGAGGGCGTTGTGGGAGATGGTCAATGCGAAATGAGAAATGAGAAATGAAAGGCGGTACCTACGGAGCATCTGGTGCGCGCGCGCCGCATTCCGTATTCCTGATTTCGCATTTCGCTTTTCTCTTTTCGCATTCCTTTTCGTCCTCGCCTCCCCCTCCCACGCCTCTTCGCTGCGCATCGCCACCTTCAACGTCTATTGGCTCACGGCGAATGCGGAGGAGTCGCGCCTCGCGCCATGGACCTCGGAAGAGGAACTCGCCGTCCACCGGCGCAACATCGCGCGCATTCTCGCGGAGCATGTCCAGGCCGACCTCGTCACCCTTCAGGAGGTCACCTCGCGCGCAGCGCTGGAGAAGCTTCTCGAAGAGCCTGCGCTTCGCGACATGGGCTACCGCCTGTTTCACGTCGAATCGGCGGACACATTCACGGGTCAGGATGTGGCCTTTTTAGTGGGGCCCCGCATCCGGCTCGACCCGCTGGAGGGGGACACGATCGCGCGCTTCGCCGATACGCTTCCCGGCCGGCCCGCCGGGGTGCCGCGCGACGATCCGCGACGCCAACGCCTGACAAAGCACGCGATGGTCTGCGTGCGGGAACCCGGACCCGGCATCTGCCTGCTGGGCGTGCACCTGCTCGCCGGACCGGATGATTCCGCCCGCATGGCGCGGCGCGAGACGCAGGCGCGCATCATTACGCACCTTGTTCGCACCGAAATCCTTCCGCGCGGGTACGCGCCGATCGTGCTGGGGGATTTCAACGCCCGCGATCCCGATGTCCCCGGAACACGGGGGTACGGCCAGGAGCACCGGCAGGCCATGCGCATCATCAAGGATTACGATCCGGATCGTCCCGGAAACGAGATGTTCAACGGCGTCAAGCGCAAGGCCCCATCCCTGCCGCGCCATTCGGCGTATTGGGACAGAAATCGCAACGGGCGATGGGACGAGGGCGAACCCGTGTCCCTGATCGACCACATCCTGCTGGATTCCACGCTTGCGGGCAGGGTTGTCCGGGTCGAGATCCTGCACGAGGCGCATGACGGCAGCGTGTCGGACCACTGGCCGGTGGTGGTGGAAATCAATGAGAAATGAGAGCCGCAGGCATGAGGTCGCGCAGCGACCGAATCAATGCGGAATGAGAAATGGGAAAACCGCTTCCTTGACTTTCACGTATCGATCCGCAATGACATCAATTTAAGAGAGAATGATCTATTGATGGCGTGGCAGGAACTTTGCAACAGTCAGAGCCATGCCTCCTCCTGCCCACGACATCCAGATAAGAACCAAAGACTTTGCACTGCGAATCATCCGACTCGCGGCGTCGATTCCGGATACACCAATCGGACGTGTATTGGGACGACAGATCATCAGATCTGGAACATCGGTCGGTGCTCACGTTCGCGAAGGGCGTCGCAGTCGAAGCGATCCCGAAATGCTCAGCAAAATTGAAGTCGCCTTGCAAGAACTGGAAGAAACCCGTTATTGGATGGAGCTACTGAGTGAAGCCGGCATGCTTGCCTCGACCCGGCTCGCCGATCTCCAGAACGAAGCTTCGCAATTAACAGCCATTCTCGTCACAAGCGCAAAGACGTTGAAATCCCGCCGAGCTGACAAGTTCGCTTCGTCCAGACGTCAGGACTGAAACCACCCCATCCATTTCTCATTCCGCATTTCTCATTCCGCATTTCCCATTTCCTACAACGACACACTCCAATACCACCCCTCCTGCCCGTCGCGGGCCCCCTCGTCGTCGTGAATCCGGCGGTTGCCGATCACGACCCGCGGGTTGGGCCTCCAGTCGAACCCCAAGACCTTGAGCGGCGGCAGGGGGTACCCCCCGTCAAACACTTCGGAAGGGCTTCTGAAGTCCCCGCTGCGCGCCCGCCCGATGATGCGATGCACCTGCAGCAGGCTCAGTTCGAAGGATTGCGCCGTGTGCACCTCGGAACGCTCCCCGTCGCGATCTTCGAGTTGCCCGCGGCTGAAGCGGTATCCGAGGGTCCAGATGCTGTAGCCGTAGGTTTCCACCGAACGTGCATCCCCGGCGCGCCGGTGCACGGGCATTTCCCAATCCGCGCCCCAGGCGATGTCCACGACATCGGCAAGCCGCAGGTTCAGGCCCAACGAAGTCCGCCGGAGGGAAGGCAGCGGATCGGAATTCTCCGGGACATCGTACACGACGTCCGGGCCGAGATTGACGAACGCAAGCCCCGCCGAAGGCGCGACGTCGAGCGAATGGAATCCGTCGAAGGCGAAGGGGCGGAAGCGCTGCAAGGCGAGCACGCCCACATCGAACGCCCATCCCTGCGCGCGTCCTGACGACCCCGTCCACAGGCGGCTGTCATAGAACTTGGCCGCCCCGCCGACACTGACGGGGCTCCCCAATCGCACTGCGGCACCCAAGGCATGCACAGTCTCGTGGGGGCTAAAAGATGTGGGAAGAACCCCGGGGGGCGGGATTCCAGGCCCGAAATCAAGGTGAGTCCGGGTGTAGGCAAACCCCGCATCGAACCCGCGGCGATTGTCGGGAATGACCAAGGCGGCACCGGCGAAATCGAACTGCCCGTTGCCCACGTTCAGGTCCTCACGCGAACGGGAGAACTGCAAACGCGTCCCGGTCGCGGCGCCGATCTCGGACAACAGCGCCGGGTTGTAATACAGGCTCGCGGGGCCGGAAGGAATCGCGCCCCCGGTCTGCAACGCACCATAGCCGGACTCGCCAGGCGGCGGCATTTCAAGTGCAATGACGGCCGCACCGCCCTGGGCGAAGGCAGCCTGCGACAGCGGAGACAGCAACAGGACGGACAGCAGGGCGGAATAAAAACGCATGGGGGGAAGATAGGTCAAGGATGGATCGAGCGAGGGGAGAATGAAGGGAATACACGACCCGAATCTTCAAATAGGCGAAGCACCAACAGAAATACGGGAGTAGTTTAGCGAGATGAAAAAAGCAGATGTTTTGCGATTGGCCCTCGTCACCACCTTGTTTTCAGGATGCTTGACCGGCGGAGAGAAAAATGACGGATCGGCCCGATGGACGATCACCATGAAAGTCCAAGACGAAATGATCCTGTGGTCAGATCTGATTTCCTCCAACTTCCTTTTGTTTCAAAATATCGGGAACGCCTCGGGTGAGCCACTGACTCAGCTTCCTCGACTTTCTTTGTCTGCAATCCTTCCCAACTTTCCTTTCGGCACTGATTCCGTAACGGTCTTCTATCAGCGCACAAAAGGGAAAGACTCCGACGAAAAGCCTCTCCTCGTCGAAGAGCTCTATGAACGGCACGAAGATTTTCCTTGCACTATTCTGGGAATTTCTGGAAACACCATGATAGAAGACGACATGACAATACCGATCATTCAGTCGGGTTACGTGGCCTTCAAAAATATCGAGGGCTATATGGGACTTGCGATTCCCATCAAAGGGGAATCCTCTTCGGAAAATCTTAACGGATGGACGTTTGACGGCTCAATACGCGTCGAATGTCCGCCGCCTGGGCCCGACGCCGTCTCCAGCTGGTAAGCCGCGCAAGGTCGGGGATTCTCTTCCTCACTTTCTCCGCCCCTCTTCCGCCAGCATCTTCGTCAGCCATTCCCCGGTATGCGAGCCCGGAGTCGCGGCGACCTCCTCCACCGTGCCCTGCGCGACCACGCGACCGCCCGCGTCGCCGCCCTCGGGCCCCATGTCGAGGACGAAGTCGGCATTGCGGACGATGTCGAGGTTGTGCTCGATCACCAGCACGGTGTTGCCCTGCGCGACAAGGGAATGCAGCACGACGAGCAGCTTGCGCACGTCCTCGAAGTGCAAGCCCGTCGAAGGTTCGTCAAGGATGTAGAAACTGCGGCCCGTGGCACGGCGGGAAAGCTCGGCGGAGAGTTTCATCCGCTGTGCCTCACCGCCTGAAAGCGTGGTCGCCGATTGGCCGAGCTTCACGTAGCCCAAGCCCACGTCGAGCAAGGTGCGCAGCTTGTTCGCGATGGGTGGAATGCTCGCGAAGAACGCGTGCCCTTCCTCCACCGTCATGTCGAGCACGTCGGCGATCGATTTTCCCTTGTAGAGGACTTGCAGCGTGTCGCGGTTGTAGCGCTTCCCCTTGCACACCTCGCAAGGCACATACACGTCGGGGAGAAACTGCATCTCGATCTTGATCAGACCGTCGCCGCCGCAGTGTTCACAACGGCCGCCCTTCACATTGAAGCTGAAGCGTCCCGGCTTGTAGCCGCGCACCTTCGACTCCGGCGTCATTGCGAACAGGTTGCGGATCTCCGTGAACAGGCCGGTGTAGGTCGCGGGATTGGAGCGCGGCGTGCGGCCGATGGGACTCTGGTCGATGACGATCGCCTTGTCGAGATGATCAAGCCCCTCGATCGCCTTGTACTCCCCCGGCTTCTGCCGCGCGCCGTGCAGCTTCTGCGCCAGCACGCGCGCCAGCACGTCGTTGATCAGCGAGGACTTTCCCGACCCGGAGACGCCCGTCACCGCGATGAATTTTCCCAGCGGGAAAGCGGCATCCACGCCCTTGAGGTTGTTGTGGGCGACTCCCGAGATCTTCAGCGTCCTCGGGGTATTCTCCGCCTTCGGTTCCTTGCGAACCAGCTCCTTCGCCCCGGACCGGATCGATTCCCGGTCGATGCGCCGGCGCCCGCTGAGAAAGTCGCCCGTATCGGTGTTCGCGGAGGCGATCAAGTCCTCCGGAGTCCCGGTGAAGACAATGCGACCGCCATGCTCCCCCGCCCCGGGCCCGATGTCGATCACCCAGTCGGCAAGCCGGATGGTGTCGGCGTCGTGCTCGACCACCAGCACCGTGTTTCCCAGGTCGCGCAAATGCTGCAATGTCTGCAGCAGGCGGTCGTTGTCGCGCTGGTGGAGCCCGATGGACGGTTCGTCGAGCACGTAGAGCACACCCGTCAGCCCGGTGCCAATCTGCGACGCCAGCCGGATGCGCTGCGCCTCGCCGCCCGAAAGCGTGCGCGCCGTGCGGCCGAGGTTAAGGTAGTTGAGCCCCACGCTCACGAGGAAGGTCAGGCGACCGAGGATCTCCTTGAAGACCTGCTTCGCGATGGCGCGCTCCTGTACGGAAAGATCGTCCTCATCCGCCTTGATCTTCGGAAACTTGTAGAACTGATAAAGGCACGACTCCACGGAATCATTCCATGGCTTGTCTTCCTGCAGCGCACGCATCCACTCGAAGGCCTTGCCGATGGAGAGATTGCACACGTCGATGATGTTGACGCCGCGGATGGTGACGGCGAGCGACTCCGGCTTGAGGCGCAGGCCCTGGCAGGTCGCACAGGGCTTGTCGTCCATGTACGCCTCAAGGTCGCGGCGCACGTGATCGCTCTCGGTCTGCTCGTAGCGCCGCTTGATCGAGGGAATCACCCCGTCGTAGCGCGCGTGCCAGGTGTTGGTGTGCCCCGAGGACGCGCCCCACTTCACCTTGTAGCGTTCGTCGCCGGTCCCATGGAGAATCGTATCGAGGTGCTTCTTCGACAATTTCTTCAGCGGCACCGACAGGGAGAACCCCATCTTTTTCGAAATCTGCTGGAGCAACTGCGTGTTCCAGCCATCGGCGTTGTCGGCCGTGCCCGCCCACGGCAGGATGCCACCGTCGTTGACGGACAATTCCATGTCAAGCACCGCGCGCGGGTCGACTTCCTTGATGAAGCCGAGGCCGTTGCAGGCTGGACAGGCGCCGTGGGGCGAGTTGAACGAAAACGTATGCGGCTCGATTTCGGGAAAGGATTGTCCCGTGGCGGGATCGACGAGTTTCTCGGAGAAAAACACGTCCTCCTTCTGGTCCACGAGACCGACCAGCAGTTCACCCTCGCCGTGCTTGAGCGAAAGTTCCACCGAATCGGTAAGACGCTTCTTGAATGTCTCGTCCTCCAACGCGCCGGGCTTGATCGCAAGGCGATCCACGACCAACTCGATGTTGTGTTTCACGTAGCGATCGAGCTTGATCTTTTCCTCGAGCTGGTACACTTGCCCGTCCACGCGCGCGCGCACGAACCCCTGTTGCAAATACCGCTGGAACAATTCCTCATAGGTTCCCTTGCGGTCTTTCACCAAGGGCGCGAGCAAAAGAATTTTCATGTCGCTGGATGTCTTTCGCGCGGAAGGCAACGCGGCGATCGCGTCCACGATTTCCTGCACGGTCTGGCTCTTCAGCCGCTTGCCCGACACCGGACTACGCGCATGCCCCACGCGCGCGAACATCAGGCGCAGGTAGTCGTAGATCTCGGTGATCGTGCCCACGGTCGAGCGCGGGTTGTGCCCGGCGCTTTTCTGGTCGATGGAGATCGCGGGCGAAAGCCCTTCGATGAGGTCGACGTCGGGCTTTTCCATCATGCCCAAAAACTGGCGGGCGTACGACGAGAGCGATTCGACGTAGCGGCGCTGGCCTTCGGCGTAGATGGTGTCGAACGCGAGCGACGATTTGCCCGAGCCGGAGAGCCCGGTGATGACGACGAGCTTGTTCTTGGGAATGTCGACGTCGATGTTCTTGAGGTTGTGGGCCCGCGCGCCGCGCACGCGGATCACGTGGTCGCCCGGTGCGGCTTCAAGAGACGCGGGGACGGGGGCGAGTTTTGCGGCGGGTTGCGCGGCCATCTTTTTTTTGGCGGACTTCGCGACGGATTTGGGGGCAGGCTTGGTCATGCGGGGCCGTGGTTGGGTGGATTCGCCGAAAGTTAATGATTTGGTGAAAGTTTGTGCAGTATCTTATAGGGAGGCTATTACACAGGCGAAGGCCCAGGTTAAATCAAGGAATTGTCGCAGAACATCGGCTTGGCCCGGTCGGTTTTTGGGGAGCCATGGACGGCTTGGGGGCAATCTCCCTCAATGCAGGAAATTTATTGATTTGGATAGATTCTATTTTCTAGATTTTAGAATATCGGGGGATTTCCAATGAAAAGCCAAGATGTTGTGATGATGTCGCTCCTGCGACTTCGTCCTCAAGAAAAGTGGACGCTTGAAGAACTCTCCTCTCGTTTGGGACAGTCTGCATCGCAATGCCACGCCGCACGAAACCGGTTGCGTGAGGCCCGGCTGCTAAGCGCTGATCCCGCGAAGCCGTGGCATGTACCGGCCGAAAACTTTGTCGAATACATGGTTCATGGAGTGAAGTACGATTTCCCACCAAAG
Source organism: Fibrobacteria bacterium (assembly GCA_050486505.1). Lineage (GTDB taxonomy): Bacteria > Fibrobacterota > Fibrobacteria > UBA11236 > UBA11236 > UBA11236. Next base: position 41,573 of record JBJHDK010000006.1, read on the forward strand.
TTCGGAGCTCTCGTTCGTGGTATTCCTACCGCGCATAGCAGCTCATTCGTGAACGAGCAATTCCGAAATGTCGGCGAAGATGCCTTGAAGGTGGTCTGGCCTTCTGCAAATGGCACTGCCATTGGACGCGCGTTGGATCCACTGCATTCAAGTCAACTTCATCTCTGCGCTCAACCCGGGTTTGAAGACGTGTACAAGCTTCTTGTATGTGTGGATTTGTTGAGAATGGGGCAGTCGCGCGAGCGCATGTGGGCAGCGAAACAAATTGAAGAGGCCGCCTATGCAGCACGCTCCGACTAAAGACGATCTTGCGCTGGTCGCTCGCAAGTTAGGTGATCTTCATGAACGATGCTTTCTTGCTGGCGGGACCAGCATTCCTTTTTACCTCGACCAGGAACCAGTAGACCCACCGCGCATGACATACGATATCGATGTGGTGATCGAGGTCGCAAGTAAAGTGGAGTTTTTGAGTCAGATCGAAAGCAAACTAAAGACGAGCGGGTTCGTTCACGATGTTTCAGAAGGGGCTCCAATATGCAGATGGCGCCTCGCGAACATCATCGTGGATATCATGCCAACTGATGAAGACATTCTGGGGTTCTCAAACCCTTGGTATAGGGCCGGCAAAGACCATCTCACAGCGGTTCAAATCACAGAGGATTGTAGCTGGAAAATCATGGGTGCACCATATGCACTTGCCAGCAAACTCACAGCCTTCTGGGCGCGTGGAGCGAGCGATCCCAAAGCGAGTCACGATCTGGAAGATATTGTGAGTATCCTGTATGGTCGACGTGCAATCGTGGCTGAAGTGTTGGGTTCACCCGAGGATTGTCGGAGCTACATCATGGACTGCTGCGATCGAATCCTGTCGAACGAACGACTGGAGGACGCGATTGAAAGCCACATTCTTCCTGATAACTTCGCGACGGATCGATTAAAGGTCGTGAAGGAGAAAATGAGAGCGATCAGAACAGGACGGTAAGCCGCACCCTTCACGGACGTTCGGCACCCCCATTGATGCCCGTCCGTCGAGCCTGTAACCCTCTACCGTTCCCAGCGGATGAATTTTCAGCGAGGGCGCACGCGGTAGCCGACGGCGAGGATGGCGGGAAGGCTGTAGTGCTCAAGGTCGCGGGAAACCTGTCGCGCTCCTTCTGTTCGAACTATCCGGAATTTCCGGAGAGTTGCTGCTTTATCAAGTTCACCTTCGTCGTAAATGTTTCCCAGGTGCTCGTTGATTGTCCGCAGATCCTTCTGAAACAGTTCGGCGATTTGCGCCTGGGTGAGCCAGAGCGTTTCGTCCTCAAGGCGACACTGGACGCGCGTTTGGCCATCCTCGGTCTGGTAGAGGAGAATTTCGCCGAGGTGAATATCCGACGGTGTCGGCGAGGATTTTTTCGGCATTTCGGCCTCCAGGAGCCCCCAATCTACTGCACATAGAGGCAGTATTCAAGCGGTCGCTGGGGGCTTGGCGACCTTGGCATTCGCGAGCGTCTCAGCCCGCGAGAATCGCGTAGAGCGCGGTGTTCACGTACAGGTTGGTGCGCCCCGACTTGCGCTTTTCCAAAATCCCGTCCGCTGCCAGGGTGTCGAGGTATTTGGTCGCGGTGAGCCGCGCGATGCCGAGCTCCTGTTCAAGAAACTGCACCTTGGTGTACGGGTGCGAGAAGAGGCTGTCCACGAGGTCCTGGCTGTAGAAGCGGTGGCCCGCGCGGATTCGACGGCGCGTGTCTTCCATGGCGTCGAGGATGGCCCGCAAGGTGTCGACGGTGCCGCGCGCGGTGACTTCGACCGTTCGCAGCATGTAGGTGACCCAGTCTTCCCACGCGTCTGCGGTGCGCGCGGTTTGCAGGAGCCGGTAGTAGTCGGCCTTGGTGCGTACGATGTGCCGGCTGTGGTACAGGATGGGCGCGTCGAGCAGGCCCTGCTTGACGAGGTAGAGGACGTTGAGGATGCGGCCCGTGCGCCCGTTGCCGTCGTAGAAGGGGTGGATGCTTTCGAACTGGTGGTGCGCGAGCGCCATCTTGATGAGCGGGTCGGCGGGGAACCGCGCGTCGTCGTTGAGGAACAGCTCGAGGTCGCGCATGGCAGCGCGGATGGCCTCGGGATCCTGCGGCGGGGTGTAGACGGTGTTGCCGGCGGCGTCCTTGAGGACGGTTCCGGGGACGGTGCGGAAGCCGGCGCTGTTTTGAAGCAGTTCAGCCTGAATGGCGAGGATGTGATTGAGGGTGATGAGCCCGGTTTCGCGCACGGCGTTGTATCCGGTTTGCAGGGCGGCTCGGTACCGCAGGATTTCCTTGGCGGCGGGGTTTCCTCCGGCTTCGCGGAGGGCGTCGTCGCGGAAGAGTTCGTCATGGGTGGTGACGATGTTTTCGATGGCGGAGCTGTCTTTGGCTTCCTGGAGCCCCAAGGCGTTGATGAGGATGCCGGGGCGGGGCACGGCGAGACCAAGCCCTTTCAGTTCGGCGAGTTGGCGGTTGGCGGCGGCCAATGCCTTGAGCACGGGGCCTGTTTCAAAGCGCTCCGGGTTCAGGGCCGTGAGGGAGGAGAGTTGGGGTTTTTCGCTGTTTTCGAGGGGCATGAGGGGCAATGTATATAAATATCGCAAATATACATGCATGTTTATTGGATATGCATAGAATTGATGCGTATCCCGAAAGGGGAGGAATTTGGTGCCCCCCTCCAACTGCGCGATCCAGATAGCCTGATGAACAGCCTACTTGGCTGCGAGAAAAAGCCGCACCACGGGGCGATCCTGGCTGCCGTTGACGCGCACGATCGTGGCGGTGACGCGACCCTCTACCACCAGGCGGCCGATGGCCGCGGCCTGAAGGCGAGGAATGTGCCCGAGCTTGTTGCCTTGCCACAGAACATCAACGGCGTTGTCATCCTTGGGATGCGGCCGGCATTCCAAAGCTACAGTGTCGCCGACCGAGAGCTGCTCCACCTGGACATTCGCTTCGTGACGGAATCCGGCGACTTCGACGACGATTTCATAGGGCGTTTCAAAATCTTCGAGGGGAAGCAGGATGGCGAAGTCGTCGGAGGGGAGCCGGGCACCGGTGTAGCCGAGCAGGGCGAAGTCGGAGAGTATGGCATTCTCTGGCAGCCGGAACATGCCGAGGTATTCGGGAAAGTCCTTGCGGCTGCGGGGAGGGAGTCGCTTGAGAAAGCTTTCGAGCACATTGGTCTTGTGGACCTGCTGCTTGATGGGGAAGGCGGGGTGACCGGTGAAGCCTTGGCGGACAGCCTCCTCGTAGTCGATGGTGCCGACGAGGTAGGTGAGGATCACGGATTCGTCGTTCGAGTCGCGGGTCAATTCGCCAACGAGCCGCCAGGTGCGGGGTTGTGGGAACGGGCGCCACGCAAACATCAACCGACGCGGATCGTGGATGTGTCGGATTTCGAGTGACGTCATTCCAATCAGATCATCCATGTCATTGTGGGGTCGTTCGCAGCACCAGCAGGTGTGCGCCTCCTCGCTTTGGAACACGTTCCTTGCCGGTAAGGCCTCTCACTTCAATCGTCCCATCGCCTACCCATGCTTTGATCCACTCCTTTAGATCTTTCTCCCAAACGAGTGGTTGTTCGCATGTGATCTCGAGGGCGTTATCATAGGGGAGCGCGTTTCGTTTGCTTAACTCTACCCAAACCTCTTGCTTTGCGATGTCGAGATACCGTTGACGGAGCTCCCGGTAGTAGCGGTGCTCAAATGGAAGCGGATCACTCGAAAACAAATCTTCTTGTCCAAGTGCTGAGCGCCCTTTGGCCTCTGCATCGGCACGCGCCTGCTCCTGGGCCTCCATTGCGGCTTTCTCGGCGCCCTTAAAGACTTCAACGCCTTTGGGATTTCGCGTTGCATAGATGAGATTGAAATGCGTTCGGTCCTTATTCGGGTGCAGGACAATGGCAGAGCAGACGTGATCAAAGCCGCCGGCCCTCTGGACAGTTTGGGAGTACTCCCGGACAATCGCGTCGCGTCGATCTTGGCCTTCGAGTCCCAAGATCCTTTCCCTGAACCCGGATGATCCGAAGAGCTGCTTGAAGCTTTCCTGTGTGCTTTCCACATCGATGAACCGGTTGATGTAATTCATCATGAAATTGATGAGCACCTCTCCTGGCTTGTATGCAAGGAGCGGGCGAATCGTATTCATGGAAAACCCCGTCCAACCGGTCGGATCAATGAAGAAAAATGGAAAAGACTTGTTTCCTCCTGCTTTGACGAAGTCCAGGATTTCCGAAATGGAATCTTCAAGCTTTCCCTTGTGCGCCTTGATTTCGGCGTCGTTAATTTTGTCAGCATACTCCTGGAGCTTCTTGTATGCCGAAGCGTCTTCTTCGAGAAAGAAGCAGCGAACCTTAAGTGAGCGACCATGCGCGGCCAAGGTGTACTTGGCCTTACGGAGCTCGGCCAGGGCGATGTGAAATGAGGTGTCTTCGTATTTGTCAGAGTTTTGCTTCCACGGCCCGGAGAAGCAGTCAACGTAGGTGATGGTATCCCAATGCGCATAGCCCACAATGCGGGCGAACCGCTCCAGATATTTCTGGAGCACGATGTGTTTGATCCGCGTTTGTTCGCGGCCATCGTAGTGAATCGAGTCGGTCATACACCTGCGACAAGTCGATGTCTCCTCAAAGGCTCGCCTTGGTGGTCTGCAAGAGAGGTTTCGGCCATGAGGGGAAACGCATCATAAGTGCGCCCATCGAGTTCGCGTCCTGTTAGGGATTTGCGTGGGCCGCCCCACTGTTTGAAGAAGAAGGCGACGCCGGCTTTGTCGCACTGGTCACGGATGGAACGCACCCAGCTCGGATCCAACGGGCGTGCGCCATGCCCACTTTCTCCACCGACGATGACCCACTTGATGCCTTTGAGATTGAGCTTCCCGAGTCCTTCGAGCAAAGGTTCGATGGAAAGAAATGGTACCGAAGGCGAGGCAGCACGAAGACTGTCGATTCGCGGCACGCCTTGTTTGCGGTTTTCGACGCTGACACCCCACCAGATATGCGAGGCATCCGCGGCTTCGCGTAAAGGGCCTGCGAGAAGCTTGGCCATGCGGTCTGCCCGCTTGGTGAGGACCTGATAGGTGTGCCAGTTGGCACGCAGCATCACGTCACAGACTTTGGTGATGTAGCTGTCCGGAATTTTCGGGTGAAACAGATCACTCATCGAGTTGACGAAGATCTTTTTCGGCGCACCCCACTTGAGAGGTTCCTCCAGTTTTTCCGGAACGATCCGGAGGTCGAAACCGTTTTCGAAGGGGTGGCCGGGTACGCCGCGGAATCGCTCGGCGAAAGTTTCGGCGTAACAGTGCTTGCAGCCTGCACTGATCTTGGTGCAGCCCCTTACAGGGTTCCAAGTGGCATCAGTCCACTCTATTTTCGAAGAGCTGCTCATACGTGCAGTAAGTCTAGTGCGTTTTCCATCAAAATTCCAGATGATTCGCGAGATTCTTTGAAGAGGATTGATTTCTGTTGCATTACTCCTCGTCCTGCGCCGCAACCGTCCAGATTCTCTTGAGCGGCAATTCGGCATGCAGGTCTTCATCGAGCTTGTCGTAGGTCGCGAAGAGCTGTTCGAGGATTTCCTTCTGGCTCCAAAGACGGATGCGGAAGAAGCGGTTGGCGAGTTCCTTGTAGACGTTGTTCTTGAAGCCGCCCCATGACACGAAAAGGGCGGCGTCGGCCTTGGTGTTGTCCATGGCGCCGAGAAGCTGATCGACTTCGGGCCTGCCGACCGGGGATTCTTGCGATTTGACCTGAACGCAGATGCGGGGTGAGCCGAAACCGAGCGCCCCTGCTCCGGCGAGGATGTCGATGCCGCCGTCGGGGCCGGCTGGGCTGAGGTAGGTGGTGTAGCCTTGGGCCTTGAGGATGGCGTCAATCAGGCGGGAGAGGTCGTGGCCACTGAACTTGGCGCGGACGAGTTGGGCGATCTGGTCGCGGCCCGATTCTTCCAAGTCGCTGGGTTCGTCGGTTTCGTCGGCGATGTCATCGGCAATCGCATCGGCTAACGCGGTCTTTTTCGCGGACTTTCCACCTGTGACGCCCTTGAAGCCGGGATCAGCTTGCCATTTGGAGGCGCGCATGGCCAGTATGCGTTCTTCGGCGTTGTTGCGATGGATGCGGCAGATGGTCATGAACGCGCCGAAGCTGTGGAGCAGGTCTTGCCCGAATTGGGTTCGCGGGATGGCTTCGCCGATCCATTTGACGGAACGCCAGTGATAAAAGGGGTTGGGCCCTTTGGATTCGAAGACGTAGTCTCCGGTGATTTCAGCGATATGGATGGCGTTTTGTTGCTTGGAGGGAAGAATGATGAGGTCACCCTTTTTCATGGCGTGAGCGAAGGGGTAAACCTGGCTGGCGTGGTTGCGGAGGCGCTTGGGTTTGGCGTCGGGGTAGATTTCCCGCATGATGCCTTCCAAGGCTTCGCGGTTAGCAAGTTTGGAGAGGTCGTGATTGAGGTGATTCCAAGTAACATAGACGCGCTTCTCATCGAGAAACTTTTGTTCGTGTTCGCCGTGCCCGCCGGCGCGGATGAGCCAGATTGCCATGCTTGGTCCTTTTTGGTTCTCTTGTACCGCCTCGCTCGGAAATAATAACTGCCCCAACTACATTGAAATTCACCTACTTCACCTCTGGAACTCTTATGTCCTACTCCGAAATCGTCAGTTTTCTCTGGAACGTCGCCAATCTGATCCGCGACACCTTCAAGCGCGGCAAGTATCAGGACGTCATTCTCCCCCTGACCGTTCTCCGCCGTCTCGATTCCGTGCTGGCCCCGACCAAGGAAAAGGTGCTGGCCAAGCACGCCGAACTGAAAGAGCGGAAGCTGGACAATATCGAAGGCCCGCTCTCCAAGGCATCGGGCTACGCTTTCTACAACACCTCGAAGTTCACGTTCGACCGTTTGACGGCGGACTCCACCAATGTGGCCAAGAACCTGCGGAACTACATCGCCGGATTCAGCCAGAACATGCGCGAGGTGATCGAGAAGTTCGACTTCGACAACACGATCACCAAGCTGGACGAGGCGGGGCTTTTGTTCCAGGTGCTGGGCGAGTTCAAGAAGGTCGACTTGCACCCTGACCGGGTGGACAACGCCACCATGGGCACGATTTTCGAGGAGTTGATCCGCAAGTTCAACGAAGCGCTTGATGAAAATCCCGGGGAGCACTTCACGCCGCGCGACGTGGTGCACCTCATGGTGGATTTGATGCTGGCCGGCGATGAGAAAGAGCTTCGCGGAAAGGGTTTGGTCCGGACCGTGTACGACCCTTGCTGCGGTTCGGGTGGGATGCTGACCATCGCCAAGGAGCATATCGCCGAGGGCATCAGCAAAGAGTTGACTTTGCTCAAGCCGCCCATCAATCCCGATGTGGATGTTCACCTGTTCGGACAGGAGGTCAACCCCGAGACCTTCGCCGTGTGCAAGTCGGATCTATACATGAAATCGAAAACGGGCCGGGAGGCGGACCGTATCCTGTTCGGCAGCACGTTGTCCAACGACCGCCACGCCGGACGCAAGTTCGACTATCAGATTGCCAATCCGCCATACGGGAAAGACTGGAAGCGCGACGAGAAGGTGGTTCGTGCGGAATACGAAAAAGGCGCCTCGGGCCGCTTCGGGGCTGGTCTGCCGCGCATCAGCGATGGCCAGATCCTGTTCCTGCAGCATCTTGTCCACCACATGCAGCCGGTAAAGGATGGCGGCGGGCGTGCGGTGATCATCATGAACGGGTCGCCCTTGTTCACAGGGGATGCCGGGAGTGGTGAAAGCGAAATCCGCCGCTGGGTCCTCGAGAACGACCTGCTCGAAGCCCTGATTGCCTTGCCCGAGCAGATGTTCTACAACACGGGTATTTCCACCTATGTGTGGGTGCTCAGCAACCGGAAGGCGAAGGCGCGTAAGGGGAAGGTGCAGCTCATCGACGCCTCCTCGTTCTGGGTGTCGATGCGCAAGAGCTTGGGCGACAAGCGGCGGGAGATTCCGTTCGACAAGGCGCAAGAGATTTTGGCCTTGCATGCCGGGTTCAAGGACGGCGACGCGCGTAAGGTCAAGAAGGATGGGGTGGAGGAAGAGACCGTCGTCTCCAAGGTGTTCCCCACCACCCATTTCGGCTACCGCAAGATCACCGTGGAGCGACCCCTACGTTTGAATTTTCAGGTAACCTCCGAGCGGTTGGCGCGGCTGGATGATGAGGCCGGGTTCCGCAATCTGGCGGTATCGAAGAAGAAAACCGGCTCAGTGGCGAAAGAGAAGGAGGAGACGGAAGGCCGCAAGGAACAACAGGCCATCCTGTCGATTCTGAAAACCCTCCCGGATACGTTGTTCCTGGATCGGAAGAAGTTCGTGGCGGCGTTGGAGGGAGCGTTCGCCAAAGCGAAGGTGAAGCTGGCTGCACCCGTGCGCAAGGCGATTCTTTCTGCACTTTCGGAGAGGGACGAGAAGGCGGAGATTTGCCGGGATGCGCAGGGCCATCCGGAACCCGACTCCGAATTGCGGGATACCGAAAACGTTCCGCTCTCCGAGGACGTTCATGCTTTCTTCGAGCGGGAGGTGAAGCCGCATGTGCCCGATGCCTGGATCGACGAGAGCAAGCGGGACCCGAAAGACGGCAAGGTGGGGATGGTGGGGTACGAGATCAACTTCAACCGGTACTTCTACAAGTACACCCCGCCCCGGCCGCTGGAGGACATCGAGCAGGAGATCCGGGAGATCGAGAAGGACATCGTCCGGATGTTGGCGGATGTGACCGGGAGCGGGGTCGCAGGGTAGGCCCGGTCGGAAAGCGACCCCGTCATGCCCGCGCAGGCGGGCATCCAGACGGCATAGGGTTCATGGGTACGTGGGTGCTGAAATTTTGTGATTTCAGCCAAAATTTACGGAAATGTCGGCATTTTCAGGGAATGTGTCGACCTTTTGGTTTTTATTCCCGACTATTAATATTCAATAAAAAACCAAAATAAACGCATTTTTTACGTAAATGTTGCATTTTATAATTGAACTTCAACATTTATGAATATCTTTGCCTCCATGTACGACCCGGGCACCCTGATCGCCGAACTCCCCCCCATGTTCCGCTTTCGGGACGTGGAGGCCTATGGTGTGCCCAGGCCACGCCTGGAGCAGTGGCTGGAGTCCGGCGAGGTGGAGAAGCTCGACCGCGGCCTTTACCGCAAGACCTCGGCCCCCGTCACGGAGCACGAAACCCGCGCCATGGTGGCGGCGCGCGTTCCCGGTTCGGTGATGTGCCTGATGACGGCCCTGAACTTCCACGAGATCGGCACGCAGCTTCCGCGCCATGTGTGGATCGCCGTGCCGACCCGTGCCCGCATTCCCAAGACGAACCTGCCGGTGCGCGTGGTGCGCTTTTCGCCCGCGATGATGCGGGTGGGGGTGGAGGAGCACATTCTGCAGGGCGTGCCCGTGAAGGTGACCAGCCCGGCTCGCACGGTGGCGGATTGCTTTCGCATGCGCAAGGTAGTGGGCATCGATGTCACCATCGAGGCGCTCCGTGAAACGCTCCGGTACCGGAAGGCCACTCCCGATCAGATCCTGCGGGCGGCGGAGGTTTCTCGCGTCCGGAAGCTGATCGAACCTTATCTGGATACGCTGCTCGCATGACACGGGAGGCGAAGAACGTGGCGGCCTCGGTGCGGGCGCGGCTGCTGGCAGGCGCCAAGGGGCGCGGGGAGGAGTTTTCCCTCACTTTGCAGCGGTATGCGGCGGAGCGTTTTCTTTACCGCCTGGGCCGCTCGATGTTCTCGGATCGCTTCGTGCTCAAGGGGGCGATGTTGTTCTCGCTGTGGAAGGACGTGTACCGGGCCACGCAGGACGTGGATCTCGCGGGCTACGGTCCGGACGATCCGGATTCGCTGCGCGAGGCGTTCCGACTGATTTGCGAGATCCCGTGTCCCGAGGATGGGGTCCGGTTTGATCCGGGTTCGGTGCGGCTGAGCGAGATTCTCGAAAAGGACGAGTACGCCGGTTGGCGGGCGAGGATTTTGGGCGATCTCGACGGCATGCGTCTCACCTTGTACGTGGACGTTGGGTTCGGGGACGTAATCTTGCCTCCGGCGCAGGTGGAGGATTATCCGGTGCTGCTGGACGCGCCGGCCCCGCGGATTCGGGCCTACCCGCGCGAGGCGGTCGTTGCAGAGAAATTTCACGCGCTGGTAAAGCATGGGATGCGGAACAGCCGGATGAAGGACTTTTATGACCTGTTCGTGATGGCCTCCCGATTCGGATTTTCCGGGGCGACGTTGTGCGCCTCCATCCGGGCAACCTTCTCGACGCGGCCGGGATCGCCGTTCCCGGAGGCGACGCCAACAGGCCTGACAGCGGAGTTTTACGCGACCTTCGAGAAAGCGGATCAGTGGCGCGGGCATTTGGCGAAGACGAGACTCCGTGAAGCGCCGGAGGATTTCGAGGCGGTCGGAAACACCATCCGCGCTTTTCTGGGCCCGGTGGTGGATGCCTTGGCGGCGGGGGAACAACACGAGAAGCACTGGAACGCCGGTGGGGGGTGGCGGTGATGGCACAGGATGTTCGGGTTACTGCGCGGTATAAGTCGTATCCGAAATACAAGGATTCAGGTGCGGAGTGGCTTCGGGGTATTCCTGAAGGTTGGGCGACTTTGCCGAGTCGGCGGTTGTTTGTTCAAAAACGTGAATCAGCCAAAGAAAACGATGAACAGCTGGCCGCCTCCCAAAAGTATGGTGTGATTCCTCAGAGTCTTTTCATGGAAATGGAGGACCAAAAGGTCGTCCTCGCATTGAGTGGAACGGGAAATTTCAAGCACGTTGAGAAGAATGACTTTGTAATCAGCCTGCGAAGCTTTCAGGGTGGCATTGAGAGGGCCCTGTACTCGGGTTGCGTTAGCCCTGCCTACACTGTCCTGCGTGCAAATCGCGAGATTGTTCCAGAGTACTGGGGATTCCTGCTCAAGAGCGGACAATACATTACGGCGCTGCAATCCGTGGTTCAAGGGATTCGCGACGGAAAAAACGTCAGTTATGAACAGTTCGGTCAGCTTGAACTGCCCATGCCCTCAGTTGACGAACAACGCGCCATCGCCGCGTTTCTCGACCGCGAAACTGCCAGGATCGACGCGCTGGTCGCCAAAAAGGAACAGTTGATCGAACGCCTGCGCGAGCGGCGCAGCGCGCTCATCACCCAGGCCGTGACCAAGGGCCTCGATCCCTCCGTGCCGATGAAGGATTCGGGGGTGGAGTGGTTGGGGGGGGTGCCGCAGCATTGGGAGGTGAAGAAGCTCAAGTTCTCCGCCCGATTCGTTGGTGGCGCGACTCCGTCAAAAAATGAGCTGGGGTATTGGAACGGGGAAATTCCTTGGGTTTCGCCGAAGGACATGAAATCTTGGGAAATCCACGATTCCGAAGATCATATCACTGCTGAAGGGTTGACCAACAGCGCTGCAAAGCTGGTTCCCGAAAACGCGGTCTTGGTTGTCGTTCGCTCCGGCATTCTGCAGCATTCCATTCCGGTTGCCATTAACAAGGTTCCGGTTACCCTGAACCAAGACATGAAAGCAATACTGCCGACGAAGGAGCTGTATCCCGAGTTCTTGGCTTACTTCATATTCGGTTTGCAAGACAAATTCCTGCTTGAATGGACCAAGCAAGGGGCAACCGTGGAAAGCATTGAGGTGGATCTCATGATAAACACGCCTATGGTTTTGCCCCGCTTTTCCGAGCAGCAAGAAATTGTCGAGCTCCTGAATAAAGCGGTAGGAAAGCTTGATGCGTTGATTTCGCGTGCCGTCGATGGGGTCGAAAGCGTTAAAGGTTACCGTGCTGCCCTGATCTCATCCGCCGTTACTGGAAAGATTGACGTCAGGGGGCTGGTATGACAGGCAAAATCTCCGAACGCCGGTTTGAGGACGCCATCGAGTGCGCCCTCCTCGGCCGCACGCCCGACGCGTGCGACGATGACGGCTTTCTTGTCGGCGATCCCGAGCCGTCCTACCTCGGCCTGGCGCCCGGCGGATACCGCCGCCGCAACAGCCTGGATTACGACAAGGAGCTTTGCCTCTTCCGCAACGACGTGCTCGACTTCGTGTACGCCACCCAACCCAAGGAGTGGGGCAAGCTCAAGGAACATCACGGCAAAGATGCCAATGACAAGTTCCTGAACCGCCTCGCGACGGAGATCAGCAACCGAGGACTGCTCGACGTGCTCCGCAACGGCATCAAGGATTCTGGTGTCAAGATCCGCTTGGCCTTCTCCCGTCCCGCCAGCGGGCTGAACGAGGAGACCTTCCGTCTCTACGAGGCCAACAGTTTCACCGTCGTGCGGCAGCTTCACTACAGCCAAAAGAACGAAAAGCTCTCCATCGACCTCGTCCTGTGCCTCAACGGCCTGCCCCTGTTCACCGCCGAGCTGAAGAATCCCCTCAACGGGCAGAACGTCGAGGAGGCCGTGCGGCAGTACAAGGCCCGCGAGACACGCGGCGAGCCGTTGTTGGCGTACCGTCGTTGCCTCGCGCATTTCGCCGTCGACCCGTATCTCGTCTATGTCGCCACGGCTTTGGCGGGCGAAAAGACCCGATTCCTGCCCTTCAACAAAGGTTGGAACAAGGGTGCGGGAAATCCCCCGGTTCCGCCCTCTCGCCGCGGCGGCTACGCCTCGGACTACCTCTGGAACGAGGTGTGGGCGCGCGACAGTATTCTCGAGCTCGTTCACCGCTTCATTCAGGAAATCGAAGTCGAGGATGAGGACGGCAAGAAGACCGGCGACAAGTTCCTGCTCTTTCCCCGCTACCACCAGCTCGATACCGTCCGCCGGCTGGTCCGCGACGCCAAGCTCTCCGGGGCGGGGAAGCGATACCTGATCCAGCACTCCGCCGGCAGTGGCAAGAGCTACACCCTTTCCTGGCTGGCGCATCAACTCGCCACCTTGCACGACGGGGAAGACCATCGAGTCTTCGACTCGGTTATCGTCATCACCGACCGGCGCATCCTCGACCGTCAGCTCCAATCCACCATGATGCAGTTGGAGCATACCCTCGGCGTGGTCGAGAACATCGACAAGACCTCGGCCCAGCTGCGGGATGCCCTGCAGGCGGGCAAGACCATCATCGTGACCACCTTGCAAAAGTTTCCCGCCATGCTGGAACAAATCCGGCAACTGAGCGAGGAAGCGAGCAAGAAGGGCGATCAGGGCACTCATGCCCGCATGGGAAACCATTTCGCCGTCATCGTGGACGAGGCGCACTCCTCGCAGTCCGGCGAAAGCTCCGAGTCGCTCAAGCGCGTCATCGCCGCCGGAACGCTTGAGGAGGCCGCTCAGGCGGGGCCCGAGGAGAAAGGCACCGAGGACGTGCTCATCGAGAACGCGGAGGCCCGCAAGTTCCCCCCCAACATGAGCGTCTTCGCCTTCACGGCCACCCCCAAGGCGAAAACCTTGGAACTGTTCGGGGAAAAGAAGGCCGACGGACAATTCGAGTCGCCCTACCTCTACAGCATGCGTCAGGCCATCGAGGAGAACTTCATCCTTGACGTGCTCACCAGCTACACCACGTATACGGCATATTGGCGGCTTCTGAAGAAAATCGAGGACGATCCGCGATACGAAAAAGGCAAGGCGACGTATTTGCTCAAGTCCTTCGTGGAGTTGAACCCCCATGCCATCGATGCCAAGGTCGCCATCATGGTCGAGCACTTCGCCGCCAAGGTGCAGCACGAGATCGGCGGCAAGGCCAAGGCGATGATCGTGACCCGGTCACGGCATCAGGCCGTTCGCTACAAACTGGCCGTCGATAAATATCTGGCCGAAAAGGGTTATCCCTTCAAGGCGCTGGTTGCCTTCTCCGGCAGCGTCGAGGACGGAGGCAAGGAATACACCGAAACCGGGATGAACGGATTTCCTGAAACCCAGACGGCGCGGACGTTCCGTGGGCCGGAGTACCGCTTCCTCATCGTGGCGGAGAAGTTCCAGACCGGGTTCGATCAGCCGTTGCTGCACACCATGTACGTGGACAAGAAGCTGACCGGGTTGAATGCCGTGCAGACTTTGTCGCGCCTCAACCGCACTCATCCCGAAAAAAAAGGGACCATGGTGCTGGATTTCGCCAACGAAGCCGAAGAAATCCGCAAGGCCTTCGAAGACTACTACGAGGCGACCATCCTGTCCGAAGAGACCGACGCGCATCAGCTATACGACATTCATCAGCGGCTGTTCCGTTTCGAAGTCTTTGACCCGTCCGATGTGGAGCGCTTTACCAAGGCCTTCCTCGACCGGAAAGCCGGCCAGGATCAGCTGTACACAATCCTGAAACCGATTCAGGAACGGGTACAGGCGCTGGACGAAGCGGCCAAAGCCGACTTGCGCGGTCAGCTCGATGATTACACCCGACTCTATGCCTTCCTGTCGCAAATCCTGCCTTTCACGGACGCCGATCTGGAAAAGCTGTATCCCTTCGCGAAATACCTGCGCCGCCTGGTACAGGGGGAGCGGGAGGAGCTGCCGCGGGAAGTGCAGGAAAACATCGACATGGAGTCGTACCGCATTCAGGAGACGGGAAGCGGCTCCCTCTCCATTCGAAAGGGCAATGGCAAGCTCGACCCCATCAAGGCCAAGGACAAGCACGGAGTCAACGAGGATCCCATTGAGCCCCTGTCACGCATTATCGGCGACTTGAACGATCGGTTCGGGCTCAACCTCGGGCCCGAGCACCGTGTCACCTTGGGCCAGATCATTGGAAAGCTCGACAACGACTTCGCCCTGGATGCCAGTGCGCGGGTCAACAATCGTGAAAACGTCCGCCTGACCTTCGAGCACAAGATTGAGGACGTGATTCAGGACGTCGTGGATTCCAACTTCGATTTCTACAAGCGCATCGCCGACGATCCGGGGTTCGGGACTTACCTCAAGGAAATGCTGTTCGAACAGTATCTGGGCAAGCACCGGCAGGCCGCGGATCTGGTCAAGCAGAAGGAATCCAAAACGCTGGAGTTCAAGTCCACCTTGCGCTGGAACCTGAAAGAAGGCAAGAACGACCCGGCCATCACCCACGCGGTTCTGAAGACGATCGCGGCCTTTCTGAATACCGATGGGGGGGACTTGCTGATCGGGGTCGCTGACGACGGGACGGTGCTGGGCCTCGATGCCGACGGGTTTGAGAACGAGGACAAGTTCTGCCTGCACCTCGCCCAAGTTGTTCACAATGCCCTCGGGGCTCATGCCGCCAAACGTATCGACCCACGCACACAGGTTGTGGATGGAAAGATGGTGTGCCTCGTGGCCTGCCAGCGCGGGCAAGAGGTTGTTCGCCTCAAGTGGAAGGGGATGGAGTCCGACCCGGATGGAGATTATTTCGTCCGCATGGGACCGGGATCGAAGAAACTGACGAAGGAAGAGGCCGAAGCGGATATCCAGACGCGGTTTGGGTGGCAGAAAGGCTAACCCTTGATCGCCTACATCGAAAAATTTATCCGGGAAGAACGCAAAGTTCTTTTCGACTTTTTTGATTCTAACACCTTCCAGGAATTCGCCGTTCAAGCTCGTGGAGTGGAAACCAATCAGCCCTTGGAGAAGGTCCGGTCACTGGTACTGTTGGAAGGCTATACAGGAAGAAGGCTCCGGGAAGGGAGTTACTACCGGATTCTTCCGGAAACCTTGCGACAACTCGAATTTCAAGTTTACGCAGAATCTTCCCTCATCGGGTACAGAGTTGCACTGTCTTCGCGAGTTCCCGAACTTTTCGGGGAAACTTATCGGCCCAAGTTTGACTATGAATTTGGATTACGGCCAGTTGAAATGGAATTTCCTCAGTTTCGAGACGCTAAAGACGTCGAGCTCATTGTATATGACGTAGGCCAAGGCAACTGGAATGAGGTCGTATTGGATGGCCAAGCCGTTTTGGTTTATGACCTAGGTTGCACGTACACCGCTACCCCCGATGAAATGAGCAGTAAGCTTCGGATAGCCGTGCAGAGGTACCTGACGGATAAGCCGATATTGGTTCTATCGCACTGGGATCTCGATCACTATGCGCTACTGAAGGCGATCGAAAATCCTGAATCTCTCTTCAGCTTTGCACTCGTCAGAACTCCTCCGCCCACACTAACAGCTAGAATGATCTTCTCACGGCTGCGCCAAAAATTGGGTGTTCGGTTTTCCAGCACAGGGGGAGCTACGCTACCCAGACAAAAGCCGAATCCGCTTGAACTGTATACACGGTTTAGTCAACAACTTTTCATTTACCGCGCTCGCCAGAATAGCAGTCGGAACATGAGCGGTTTCGTCTGTGTTGTGCGAACTTCTGAGTCGATCGCCATTCTTCCTGCGGATCACCATTATGACCAGATAAAGCAATACCTGTGTGATCGGGAATCGAAAAAGAATGAGTACCTGGTCGTTCCGCACCACGGTGGCCATGCAGGCAAGTTGGTGCTTCCGGAGATCGGAAAGCTTAATCGACAGGCGATAGTGTCGGTGGGCACAAACGGCTATAACCATCCTAGGGATACCGTTATGGCCGCACTCAGGGGATCCAACTACAATACTTTCATCACGAGTAATCGTGGTAAAACATTTCGTGGGGTTCTATAATCCTCTTAGGCGGTCGCCATCATCCCTTCTCCCTCGACCCCTTGAACTTCTCCACCGGGTACTTCGCCTCGTTCTTCTTCAACTTCGCTCTCACCACCTCTGCCACATCCAACCCATACGTCTCCGCCAGCAGCAGCGCCGAATACAACACATCCGCCAACTCGTCCTTCAGCTTCTCCCTGTCAACCTCGTCGGCGGCCTTCCACAGAAACAACTCCAGCAATTCCCCCGCCTCAACCGAAAGGTTGATTGCCAGGTTTTTCCCGTCGTGAAACTGCGCCCAATCCCGGTCATCCCGGAATTGCACAATCTCGTCGATCAGGCTGCGAAGTTCGGTATCTGATTTCATGCCTTGAACACTTTCGTATTGTGCCAGTCAATATAGGTCGCATCCGGGCGGCCCTCGGGAGATTCCGGGAGATACGCGAGGCCAGCGCCATGGAACCTATAGTATTCCCGCCCGTTTTCGAACTCCTCCCGGATCCGCTTGCTCACCTCCACCTTCAGTTCCTTCGTCACCGTCAGATACCCGTCATCGAACAGCTTGTGCATGTCCGATCGCAGCAACAATCCGTTCGACAAAGAGTGTGGCCCCGATTTCGCGTACGGCTTGATGTGCGCCGCCTCCAGTACCGGAAGCGTCTTCTCGCCCGTGATCGCGCAGCGCCGCTGGTACCCGTCCAGCACATCCACCCGGAACGAACCCTGGCCCTTCCGCACCCGCGTCAACACATCGCGGTAACCCGGGTTCGACTCGCGCACCAACCACTCCGTCGGCTCCTTCGCATCCGTCCGCATCGGCAGGTACCGCTTCAGCAGCACCTCGACCCGCCGCCACAGATCGCCGCCGATTTGTTCGTCGGTGTCGTAGCCCTTGCCCGTCACGATCGCGTTCGCCCAGTTCTCCGGCGCGGGGATCCAGTCCTCCTGCGCGAAGAAGACCGGATTCGTCAGCACAATGCAGCCGATGGTCGGGTTCGGGGTTTCTTTGTCTTGCCGGTAGTTCTGGATCGACTGTCGCAGCTCGGCCAGGCTCGCGCAACCGTTCCCCGTGCGGAATGTATCCCACGCCAGAGACAGGGGCAGGAACGTGTGACTCGAGAAAAAGCCCACGCCGCCGATATGGTTCCGCGGCGACTTCAGCTTGAACAGGAACGGCGCACCGGGGGACAGCGCCTTGAAGGTTTGCTTCCCGCCCGGCTGCCAGAAGTTGATGTCTTCCGGCGTGGGAATCCGGCTGCCGAGAAAGTCGAACCAGTCATTGTCCGTCACTCCCAAATGGATCTTCATCAGCTACCTACGGCACAGAGCGAAAGAGGGTGAAGGCTGTGACGGCACACAATCCCTCAATTTAATCCCGGTCCCGCCTTCATGCCTCCAATTTGCCCACTTTCTCGCCCACACCGTCCCATCCGTCAACCATAAGACAACTCGTAAGTCAAGCTACCCTCTCTGTTCCCCCGCTGAAAAGCCCCACGTACGGCTGATAGCGAAAGCGCCGGTTACGCGCATAGCCTGTAGCCTCCACCAGAATGCCGAGCTTCTCCAGTTTTTGAACCAACCGATTGGCGGCCGTAAAGGTGACTCCTGTCAGGTCTTCCACGTCCTTGACTGACAGGATGGGCCGATCGAAAAGAGACTCCAGAACCTTGTGACCATTCCCCGCCCCACGGCCCAATTCCCGTGTAATGGCCAGGCGATGCTCTTCGCGCAAGGCCAAGATGCGGCGTGCCGTATCCACCGCCTCACCGCTCACCTCGATCACGCCCTTCAAGAAAAATTCCAGCCACTCTTCCCATCGCCCTTCGTCGCGTACCGCCTGAAGGCGTTCATAATACTCCTGTCGGTGTCGCTTGAAATAATGGGACAGGTACAGCACGGGTTTATGCAGGATTGCACGCTCCGTCAGCAGAAACGTGATCAGCAGGCGGCCGACGCGACCATTACCATCCAGGAACGGGTGAATCGTCTCGAACTGAACATGCGCGAGACCGATCTTGACCAATTGGGGGATCTCATCTTCCTCGTGCAGAAATTGCTCGAGGTCCGACAATGCCTCAGGAACCACATCCGGCGGAGGCGGGACAAAGGTGGCATCGTTCAAGGTCGACCCCTGCGGGCCGATCCAGTTTTGGCTTCTCCGCAATTCTCCCGGTATCAAACGGCTTCCGCGCACATCGCGCATCAACCTCTCGTGAATCTCGCGGATCAATCGAACCGAAACAGGCAGCTCACTCAAGCGAGCGAGCCCCGCATTCATCGCGGCGACGTAATTGATGACCTCGTCCACATCCCGTGGCGCATTCTCTCCATCAAGCATCTGTGCTTCAGCCGCCAACAAATCCTGTAGGGAACTTTGCGTCCCCTCGATTTGGCTTGAAAGTACAGCTTCTTTACGGACATACATGAACACGAACAAGTCCGGGTTGGGCAAGGTCTCTACGGATCCATCCAACCTGCCCAAGGCACGATCTGCCCGCGACAGCAAGCCCTGAAGCTTCCCTTCAAACCGGACGGGAGGTGTAGGCGGCAGCTTGGTCGGAACGAAGGCTCGATAACCTGTCG
>JBJHDK010000007.1:0-60480 GCA_050486505.1 Fibrobacteria bacterium
ACCTAAATTCCCCCCATGCCCTCCCCCAAATCCATCGCACTCCTCGGCGCCACCGGCTCCATCGGCGCATCGACCCTCAAGGTCGTGCGCCAGCACCCCGACCGCTTCCGCATCGGCGGCGTGGCCATCGGCAGCAAGATCGACCTCCTCCTGCCCATCCTCGAGGAGTTCGACGTCCCCGTCGCCGTCGTCTTCGACCCCGCCGCCGCCGAGGCCCTGTCGAAGCACTGGTCGGGCAAGGTCATCGCCGGCATGGACGGCCTCATGGAATTGGTCGCCGACCCCTCCATCGACTACGTCCTCAACGGTCTCGTCGGCTCCATCGGCTGCCGCCCCACACTTGAAGCCATCCGGCACGGCAAGGCCGTCGGCCTCGCCAACAAGGAAAGCATGGTCATGGCCGGCGATCTCATCAATGCCGCGCTGCAGCGCCACCCCGAAAGTTCTCTCGTTCCTATCGACTCGGAACACTCCGCCATCTTCCAGTGCCTCGGAGGGCGCCCCGTCGAAGAAATCGACTTCCTGCAACTGACGGCTTCGGGAGGTCCCTTCCGGGAGTTGCCCCGGGAACGGTTCCCCTCCATCACCAAGGCGGAAGCGCTCAAACATCCCACCTGGGTCATGGGCGAAAAGATCACCATCGACTCCGCCACCCTCATGAACAAGGGTCTCGAAGTCATCGAGGCACATCAACTTTTCGGGGTGGGCTTCGACAAGATCAAGGTCGTGGTGCATCCGAGTTCCATCGTGCACTCCCTGGTGCAGTTCCGCGACGGATCGCTGATGGCCCAACTCGGCTGCCCCGACATGTGCGTGCCCATCCTCTACGCCCTCGCCCACCCCGAGCGCCTGCCGCTTGAGACTCCGCGCCTCGACCTCGCCGAAGTCGGCAAGCTCGAATTCTTCCCTCCCGACACCGACAAGTTCCCCTGCCTGCGCCTCGCCTTCGAGGCCGGGCGGCGGGGCGGCACGGCTCCGGCCATCCTCAATGCCGCCAACGAGGCTGCCGTCGACCTCTTCCTGCGCGACAAGATCCGCTTCGCGGAAATCCCCGTGCTGCTCGAAAGCGTGCTCGGTCGCGCCTCCATCACCGAGTTGCAGGCCATCGAACAGGCCGTCGCCGCCGACTGTTGGGCGCGCGAGGCGGTGGTCGAAGCTGCGGGGGCTTAGTGGCGGGTTATGGACGAGATGGACTTTATGGACTGGCTGGACAAGGCACCACTCCAGCCAGTCCATAAAGTCCATCTCGTCCAGTCGTCCATCTGTCGTTCATAACCCGCCCCCACCAGCCCCGAACAGGGAGCAACAGGGACGCCACCAGCGCCCCCCTTGCCCAAAGAGCAACAGGAATCAAACAGGGACGCCGGAGCCCCGGGCGAGCGGGAGCAGGCGCTCCGACGTCCGCCTCCGGCGGATACCGGGAGTACGCCGAGGAGGAGCAACGCACTCCCGCGACGCCCGCGGCCCGGCGAAACGAAGACCCGCCCATCAAAGCTCCCCCCGCTTCATCATGCAACACCAGTAACCCTTACAGTCGTACATTCCTACCTTTCACAAATGCCCGAACTCACCGGTTACTGGTCCCTCCTCTACCAAATTCCCATCGGCCTCATCGGCCTCAGCCTCATGGTCTTCGTCCACGAACTCGGCCACTTCCTGGCCGCGAAGTGGATGGGAGTGCGCGTCCATACCTTCTCGATCGGATTCGGCAAAAAGCTCGTCCGCTTCAAGCGCGGTGACACGGAATACTGCCTCTCGGCCATCCCGTTCGGCGGATACGTCGCCATGGCCGGGGAGAACCCCGACGAAGGCGGCTACGGAAGCACGGACGAGTTCCAGCGCAAATCGATCCCCGCGCGCATCTTCATCGCTATCGCCGGCCCCGCCGCCAACCTGATCTTTGCCGTGGCCATCCTGTTCGGGTTGAACCTGTACGGGGTGCAGGAACCCAGGCAAACCGTCGTGGTGGGGCACGTCGAGGAAGCCTCCGCCGGGGAACGCGCCGGAGTGCTCGTCGGGGACCGCCTGATCTCCTTCGGGGGGCGTCCACTGCGGAACTGGGAGCAGTTCATGCAGGAGGCCGCGCTGGGCGGCCCGCGTGAGCGTTCCCTCGTCATCGAACGCGAAGGCCGCGCCGACACATTGGCGCTGACTCCCGAGATGAATCCCCAGTTCGGCATCGCCTTCACCGGGTTGTTCGGCGAAGGGGAAGTGCAAGTGCAGCGCCTCATGCCCGGTCGTCCCGCGGCGCGGGCGGGGCTGCAACCGGGCGACGTGATCGACCGTGTGGACGGGGTGCGCATTCCATCGGCGCTGGCGTTGATCGAAATGATCAACGGTTCCGAGGGGCGTCCGCTGGAGATGGCCCTGCGCCGCGGGGACGATACGCTGACCGCCGTGGTCACGCCCGCGCACGACGCCGACAGCGACCGCTGGCTCATCGGCATCTACCCCGCCAGCGTGGTGCCGACCGTCTTCGTGCGCCGCGGCCCCGTGGAAAGCATGCAGACCAGCCTGTCGCAGACCTGGGATCATGCCACGTTGATCTTCCGGACCCTGGGCGGCCTGCTCACGGGGCAGGTGCAGGTCAAGGCTCTCTCGGGACCTGTCGGCATCGTACAGATGTTCTCGTTCAACCTGCAGCATAGCACGCAACGATTGCTCGAGTTCACCGCGCTTCTCAACACCAACCTGGCGGTGCTCAACCTCCTGCCATTGGCCATCACCGACGGCGGGCTCATCCTCTTCCTTTTGATCGAGGCGGTGCGGCGCAAGCCGGTCAGCCCGCGCGTGCAGGGTGCCATCAGCCGCGTGGCCGTCAGCTTCTTCATCGTGCTGTTCCTGTTCATCACGTTCCAGGACATCCTGCGGATTCCGATGTTTTTGGATTGATCCGGGTGGGGTGTAGGGGCAAATGATCATTTGCCCCTACACGTCCGCCACATCGATATCCGCCAAAAACATCGGCTCCATCCTCGATTTCTACCGTTGTCCTCCATGAAAATCCTCGTCATCGGCAGCGGCGGGCGCGAGCACGCCATCGGCCTCAAACTCGCCCAATCCCCGCAAAAACCCGAGCTTCTCTTCGCCCCGGGAAACCCCGGCATGGCCGCCTTGGGGACCTGTCATCCCATCGCCGCGGACGATCTCCCCGCCCTGCTGAAACTCGCGGCCGCGGAGAAACCCGATCTTACCGTGGTTGGCCCGGAGGTTCCCCTCGTCAAAGGCCTCGTGGACGTCTTCCGCAAGGCCGGCCACACCGTCTTCGGACCGACCGCAGCTGCCGCGCGCCTCGAAGGCTCCAAGGCCTTCTCCAAGGATTTCATGGCCCGCTACGGGATCCCCACCGCAGCCTACCAGACCTTCACCGAGCATGAACCCGCCCGCGCCTTTCTGGAGAAAACCGGCGCACCGGTGGTGGTCAAAGCCAGCGGCCTGGCCGCGGGCAAGGGCGCCGTGGTCTGCATGACCCTCGAGGAAGCGCATGTCGCCCTCGACTCCATGCTCGGTCCCGATGCCGTGTTCGGCGAAGCCGGGCGCGAAGTCGTCATCGAGGAGTTTATGGAGGGCGAGGAGGCCTCGGTGTTCGCGGTCTGCGACGGGGAGCGCTACGTGTTGTTGCCGACCGCGCAGGATCACAAACGTGCCTTCGACGGCGACGCCGGCCCCAACACGGGGGGGATGGGAGCATATTCCCCCGCCCCGATCATGACACCCGAACTTCTCGAACGCACCTGTCGCGAAGTCATTGAACCAACGCTCGCGGGCATGCGAACGGAAGGGTGCCCGTACGAGGGGGTTTTGTACGTTGGCCTGATGCTGACCACGCAAGGCCCCAAGGTCGTGGAATTCAACTGCCGACTGGGTGACCCCGAAACCCAGTGCGTGTTGCCGATCCACGAGGGAGACCTGGCGGACCTCTTCCTTGCGGCTGCGACGGGACAGCTCGATTCCGCGAAACACGGGCGGGCCCAGGCTCCCCGGGAAAGCGCCGCCGTCATCGTCCTCGCATCGGGAGGCTACCCGGGCCCGTACCGCAACGGCATGCGCATCGAAGGCGTCGACGAAGCCGAGACTGTTCCGGGCGTGCAGGTGTTGCATGCGGGGACGAAACTTCAGGACGGATTCCTGGCCACGGCCGGGGGGCGCGTCCTGGGCGTCACCGGGAAGGGGGGCACCCTGAAGGCCGCCCTCTCCACGGCCTACGCCGGAGTCGATCGCATCCACTTCGAGGGCATGCACTTCCGTCGCGACATCGGGCAAAAGGGTTTGCAATGATCCTCACCCCTCCCCCCGCCTGTGGTTCCCCCCTCCCCACTCCATTGCGCAAGCGAAAATGGAGAGGGGAGGGAGGCCGTGGGGGTGGGGTGAGGACATGCGCCCTCGCAGCAGTGTTCGCCGCCTTTGCACTGAACGCTCACGCCGCTCCCCCCGTGCCGAAAGATACCGTGGATCTGCGGGACTTGCGCCAAACCACCTTGCAGGCTCCCGAGGAACTGTTGTTCGACATCATCTGGGGCGGCTGGGGATTCAACTGGGTGCGGGCCGGCCAAGCCACCCTCGACCTGCTCCCCACGACGAACCCCAAGGTCTGGGAGATCCGCAGCATCGCCACCGGAAACCGGTTCTTCCAGACGTTTTACCCGGTGAACGACACGGTCATCTCGTTCATCAACGCCAAGGGCGTCTATCCCCTGGCCTTTCACAAGATCCTGAACGAGGGGAACTACCACGCCCGCATCGCCACGGAGTTCGACCAGCGTGCCCACACCGTGACCACCCGGGACACGACCTTCCCCACCGCCCCCTTCACCCACGACATCTTGTCGGCGTTCTACTACATCCGGACCCAGGACCTCGTTCCGGGAAAGAGCTTCGAGCTTTCGGCCGTGTCGGGGAAGAAGCACTACTCCCTGAGGGTAATCTGCCACCGCCGGGAAACCATTGAGGTTGCAGCCGGCCGCTTCGACACCTGGGTGATCGAGCCGGTCCTCAAGGAGGACGGGCTCTTCCAGGCGAAGGGCCGCCTGTGGATCTGGGTGACCCGGGACGAGCGCCGCATGCCGGTGCGGATGCAGAGCAAGATTCCGGTTGGATCCATCAAGGCCGAGCTTGTCAGGGTCGGCCCCCGCGACGAGGGCTGACCGCCGTCGTCCCCCGCCCTCCCCCGGCGGACCTTTCTGCCGGGGTGACGGACCTGAAACACTTTATGCGCTCCCAGGATTATATTCTGTCGGTCGTTGCACACCCATCCAAGGAGACCACAATGCAATCGAACGACACGACCGCGGCGCTGCCGCTTCAAAACCAGGACCTCTTCTCCGCACTGGCGGCGCCGGCGACGGCTGCAGTCAGCAAAGTCAAGAAGGTCGCATCTTCCGCAAAGAAGAAGGCGGCCGGAGCGGCGAAGAAGGCCAAGGCAGCCGTGAAGAAAGCCGCGGCCAAAAAGGGCTCGGTGAAGAAGGCCGCCAAGAAGGTCGCGAAAAAGGCGGCGAAGAAGGCGGGCAAGGCGGTTGCGGCCGCGAAGTCCGCGGGCAAGAAGGCCAAGGGCGCGGCGAAGAAAGCCAAGGCCGCGGTCAAGAAGGCCGTGAAGAAGGTCGTCAAGAAGGCGGCGAAGAAGACTTCGAAGGCGAAGAAGTCCGTCAAGAAGGCCGTGAAGAAAAAGAAGAAGTGATCACGGGCGGGGGATCCCCGTTCCGTCATCGCGAGCCCGAAAAAAGGCCCCGCCGAATTGCTCGGCGGGGCCTTTCTGCGCCCGGGACCGGAGGCTGATCAGAAGAAGTAGGCGATCTTGCTGCTGAAGTACCAATCCTTGGGAGCAACCATGATGGACTGGCGCTTCGGAAGATTGACATCGCCGTCGCCCCGGTAGATCCCCGGCCGCCAATGATCGTTCGCCACCTGCACGCTGACGCGAACGTGGTTCTGGATCACCTTCGCACCATGCAAAGACCACTTCCAGTTGTCCTCGGTAACGTTCTGGGTTTCGTTGGTATTCACGGAGTTTTGCCAGCCGACCGGGTACGGAGAAGGCTTGTTGTACCCCGTCAGGTAGGGTTCCATGTCATCATGGAACGGTGCTCCGTACCATTGCACCTCCAGGGACAAGTGGTCAAGCCACCCGAAGGCCGGAAAGTTGAACCCGACCATGACCGGCATGCGGCGAGTCAGCTCCCCATACATTGCATTGTGGGCCTCGGTGTCATCAAGCCCGATCACGGCGATTTCGCCATAAAGCTTGAGATCCTCCTCGCCGAAACGGTCCGACGCGAAAAACACCTTGGGATCGAAGGTCGCACGGGCCATCAGCTTGATCCCGCGAAAGCTTAGCTGAATGGTGTCCGTGGGTGTGCCGGACGTATCACGCGTCACGAAAACATAGGTCGGATCGGTCGTGATCTTGCGATCCACCGGGATGTAGTGATAGAAGTTCACGCCTGCACCGATATCGAGCGAAGGGTGAACCTGGTAGCCGACGACATAAGCCGGAGAAATGTCGAAGTAGGGGTAGAAGTCCATGTCGCTGTTCAGGATGAAATCCTGGCGGAAATTTCCGACCCGGTGGTGCAGTTGCAGGCCGAGCATGTTGGCCACGGGCAGCACATGCTTCGTCTCGAAACCGGAAATGACAAAACCAGGATAGACCGGCCCTCGCAGGAGGTACAATCCGAGGTTCTTGACATCCGGATTGTACATATACGGAAAAAGGCCGCCGCGAACATAGATGTCGGAGGTCTCACTCTCGTGGAAGCGATAGGTGAAGCGCGCTTCGGAAACAAAGGCACCGACACCGAGCGGGGCATAACCAGTGGGTTCGCCGGGCATTGATCGCATCGAATGGCCTGCGGCAAGGCCGACACCGGCGGCGATGTCGAGTTGGTCCGAGATCTGGTTGCGCAGCGTCAGCAGCGCGCCCCAGGACAACAAGCTCTTGCCGTTGTGATCTGCCGCTTCCGCCGTGTCGGAACTGTGTCCCACGATGGAGATCTGCGACCACCCGGCCGCACCGAGTTGGACGCCCTCCTTTGCGAACAGGGGAGCACTGGTAAAGCCTCCGACGACAAGGAGCAATCCTGAAAACAGGAGCGGGCGGCTTCTAAATGGAAAAACGTTCATGTCGGTGTTCCTGTATTGCCCTGGGATCCTAGAAGAAGTACGCAAGTTTGGCCGTCCAGTACCAATCCTTGGGGGTGGTCAAGGCCTCCACCCCACTGGGCGAGTGATTGGAGCCTCCCGGACGCAAGTGGTCATTGGCGACCTGGGCGGAGATTTCCATGCTCCCGAAAAGCACCTTGGCGGCATTGACCGACCATTTCCAGTTGTCGCGGGAGGTGT
Organism: Fibrobacteria bacterium; assembly: GCA_050486505.1. Lineage (GTDB taxonomy): Bacteria > Fibrobacterota > Fibrobacteria > UBA11236 > UBA11236 > UBA11236. Next base: position 7,336 of record JBJHDK010000007.1, read on the forward strand.
CGGCATTCTCGGCCGGCCCGTCTTCACGGGGAAGCCATGACGCGGTCTCACCCGTGTAGTACGTGTCCACGAAATTCCGCGAGGCGTAGTACTGAACCTCAACCGAGAGGTAATCGAGATATCCCATGGCCGGGAGATTCATGCCCAACATGACAGGGATTCGACGCATGATGTCGTCGTAATATTCAGGATAGTCTTTCAGTCCAATCACGCCGACTTCACCGTAGAGCTTCAGGTCGGACGCGCCGAAGTCCCTGCCGAACACGCCTTGCAAGCCCAGCAAGGGCTTGGGATCGACCCCGAAGCGGAACATTAGCTTCGTGCCGGCCAAATCTCCCGTGATCGTGTCGTACACGGGAATCTGGAAGCCCGGGAAGCTGACACTATCCACGCCGGTGCTGTCGCCGAGGATGTAGCAGGAATTTCCGCTTGCAATGGGACAGTTGGTCCCGGGATCCCGGAAATCGTTGTTCCCCATGATCAGTCGATAAAAATTGATGCCCGCACCAAGTTCCACGCCTTCGGTCGGCGTCCACGTGAAGACATTCGCCACCGAGAAGTCATAAATGGGGCGGTCTTCATTCTCGGACTTGAGGATGAAGTCGTTGCGAATGTTGCCGACCTCATAGCGGGCGACCGCGCCGAAGATGTTGCCGAATCCGGAAACAATGGCACCCGGATACACGTAGCCGCGCATGAGGTACTGCCCGAGATTCTTGGTATCGGGATTGTAGCCGTAGCCGAAGTTTCCGAGCGTCAGCTGGAACTTCGACTCTTCGGTAAAGCCTTGGCTATTGCGTGTAATGCGGGTTTCTGAGATGAACGGGACCCAGAAGGGGTACCAGTAGTTCACCTGCGAGCGATCGCCGCGGGCAAGATGCGTCCCCACGACGCCGAAGCCGAACCCCGCCGACCATTGTTCGTCGAAATGCGCGGAAATGTTCAACACGGCACCGCTGTTCTGCATCCAGTTCTTGTTGTAGTTGTTCGTCGGGTCGAGGACCTCGCTCCGTTCAATGCGACCGAACTCGGTCCAACCGGCGGCACCGTAGTCCAGTTCGAATGCAGGAGCGGAGAGAACCGGGAGCACGGCGCACAAGGCCGTCAATGGGAGAGAAATCGTTTTACGCATGTTGTTCACCCGAATCCTCCCGGATCAGAAGAAAAATCCCAGACGGGCCATGAAGTACCACTCGCTGGGAGACGAAAAGGCAGCTTCGGTTCCCCCTTCCTGAGTAATCAGTCCGGTCGAGAACGGCAGGGGCCTGTGATGATCGCTCGCGAGCTGTCCCGTAAAGCGGATGTGCGATGCCACATTCTTCTCAAACAGTATCGACCACCTCCAGCTGTCATCCTTCGATTCTCCCTCCACCGGAACCGGAATCGGAACCGGGCGCTGGGGGTTCCACCTCCAGGGCGCGACCATTGAATTGGGGTTACCGATGTAGTAGAGATCGTTCCGGTATGGCGATCCGTACCATTCGGCCTCCACGGAAAGTCTGTCGAGCCAACCGAATGTCGGAAAATTGAAGCCGAGCATGACAGGAATCCGTTCCAGCGGGTCATCGTAGAACGAGCCTTGGTTCTTCACACCGATGAGTGCGGCCTCGCCGTACAAGCGAAGGTCGTGATGACTGCCACGCGAAAGCGGAAACCAATGCTTGAGGTCAAGGCTGAACATCGCCATCAACTTGGTTCCCTGATGGGTGTAGTAAAGCGTGTCTCCCGCGTCGTCGACCTCGTAGCTGCGCGGGTTCGCATTCGGCAGCTTTCCGGGCTTCATCAGGTCCGATTCGTAAGGGACGAGACGATGAAAGTTCACGCCGGCGCCGATTTCCAGGGCCTGAAGCGGGCGATACTTGGCGATGTAGGCAAGGCTCCAGTCGAAGGTCGGTGGAAGCTCGTGCTCATTGATGAACAACAGGTCATGGCTGAAGTTTCCCGCCTTGTGGTGCACCTTGACCCCCATCTGGGTCGCCTTGGTGCTGTCCAGTTCGAACTGCTGAAAACCCGATATCAGGATGCCGGGATACACCGGCCCCCTCAGCAGGTAGGCGCCCAGGTTGTGCGCGTCACGGTTGTAGATGTGGGAATAGTTCCCCATCGTCACGCTGAACCAGGGGTTCTCCCGGTCGCCCTCGAAGTAGGTCAGGTTCGCTTGGGCGACATACCCCCTGAACGTCGTGAAGGTTTGCGCATAGGGAGTGTAGTTCTCCGAGCCGCTCAGGACGAAAATCCCGAGGGAGTTCGAGATCTGCCTGGCCCCGACTCCGATCGTGGCCGTCAGTTTTTCACCGAGATCCGCCTCCACGACGATCTGGCCTCCCGTGCTCTGCAGCGAACTTCCAGAGACGTCGATCGAATCCGCGGTATTTCCGAACTGCTTTCTGGATGCGTCCATGACCCGACCGATTTCCGTCCAGGCCTGGCCGTGCAAGCGAAACGGAACGGTCTCATTCGCCGATGCCACGGCGGCGGCGAGAGTAATCAGCGTGAGAGTTCTCATGAAACATCGACCCTTCTGAAGGTTAGGACAAGCCGGAACTCCCTGCAGGTCTCTGCGGGCATCGGCCGGGAAAGGTCGGCGGAGCATGTTCGATATGCCCCGACCGACACCGAACTACCAGGTCGTACCATTCACACGGAACGCCTGCGTACCGCGCGACGTGCGGATCTGCACCAGCATGATTCCGGAGTGACGGGGCAACTCGTAGCGAAGATTGCGTCCCGCGTCGCCGGGAATCCGATGGAGGATGCGGCCTTGCACGTCACGGATGAAAATCACGTGATCGAGGTCCATCGATCCTTCCAGAATCCCGTTGGCTCCGATGTTCATGTCGTACTGAACCTTGCGATCGCCGGGAGGATTAAGGGCCGTCGGGATGTAAAGAGGAACTCCCAGAGAGTCGAGTTCACGGATACGGATGTTGCGGTACCAGGTTCCGCGGCCGCCCTGGTTGAGGTTCACGAAGCGGTTGCCGTTGTGAATCTGAAAACCGATCCAGCTGGCGGGATTCTGCATGGCCTCGTTGGCGGTCAGCACTAGCGAGTCCCGAAGCACGGGAACCCACTTCGCCGTATCGCTCACGCCTGGAATGGGAGCCATGTAAGGACCGTCAGGATTCTGCGTGGGGTAATAGATGCGCGTGTAGGTGTACATGCGGATCTTGTCACCGGGAAGACTGCGGGACGGCGGCTGGTTGGTGCTGAGACCACCGAAATAAACGATGCGGGCCTGGTTCCATCCGCGCGGATTCCACAGTCGGCGCAAATCGGCCTGCGTGCACCCCGTGGGAGCGCAGCCGATGTCCGCGGCCTCCGGGTTCGAAGAGTTGGTCTGCGTGCCCCAGTTGCTGGAAGGGCCGCCGTTTCCGCCGGTTCCCGGAATCTGCACGATGGTGTCTCCGCCCGAATTCGGGAAGGTCGCACCGTTCGCTCCGGTGGTGAAGGGCACGGCTGCCCCCTGATACGTCCACGGGCGATAGTTTCTGGTACCGCTGCCCCCCCCGAGTTCGCGGGACGGGAAGCCGTTCTCGCTCCAGATTCCGAGAATGGATGAAGCATTCATGTAATCGAGGACAGTCTGGTTGGCTCGGCCGTTCAGTGTGGTGCGATTGAAAACGCCGCCATCATTCCCGTACTGCGGCCACCAGTCAAAGACGAGTTCGTAATGCGCGTACTTCTTCTTTGAGGTGAGAAGGCCACCAATGCTCGTGCCCCGCATCATCGAGTAAATCGCCTTGCGCACGGTGTCGACTCGAAAAATGCCACCGTTGGGATTGTTGTTGGAGTGGGGGGTCCGGCAGTTGTTCCACCATCCAGTGTAGGAAACACCGTCGAAAATACTGTAGAAACCGTTGGAGTCGGGTCCAGTGATCAAGTAGTCATTCGTTTCCCAGTACGGAAGCGTCGCCACCGTATCCATCTGATCCGTAGCCGAGGTGTCGATCGAACACGGCAGTTCGGGAAGAGTCCAGTCGGGATTGAGCTGGGGCTGCGCGGCGACGGCGCCGGCAAACGCCATCACGGCCAAAAGGGATTTCCAGGGGGTTGCTTGCTTCACCATGAGGGTCCTCGTTGTCTGGGGCAATACCGTGGGGAGCTCTCCCGCCGGCCGATTTTAAGTCCGCTTAATTTATCGCGAGTGGGTCAAAATGCAAGCGTTATTTGTTCTTTGAGTGAACTTGATGCCCTGTTTCATGCACCCGGCGCAACAATTCTACCAGCGCGCGCGATCCTGTCAATCCCCGAACGCAGAATCAACCGACGAAGCACACCCCCTGCATCCTCCACACGAAGCCGCGGCGGTTTCACCGGGACTGCACCACAGCGACGTTTTTACTACGTTTGCCGCCCCTTCAAACGCCCGCAAGGACCTTCCATGGACAGCTCGAAAATTCGCAACGTGGCCATCATCGCGCACGTGGACCACGGCAAAACCACCTTGGTGGACGGCCTCCTCAAGCAGAGCGGCGCCTTCCGTGAAAACCAGGTCGTCAGCGAACGCGTCATGGATTCAAACGACCAGGAGCGCGAGCGCGGAATCACCATTTTCTCCAAAAACGCCTCCGCGGTGTACAAGGATCACCTGATCAATATCGTGGATACCCCGGGCCACGCCGACTTCGGCGGCCAGGTGGAGCGCGTGCTCGGCACGGTGGACGGTGCCCTCCTCATCGTAGACGCCTTTGAGGGCCCCATGGCCCAAACCCGCTTCGTGACCAAGAAGGCGCTCGAGCTCGGCCTCACCATCGCCGTGGTCATCAACAAGATCGATCGCCCCGGCTGCGAGCCCATGAAAGCCCTCGACAAGGTTTTCGACCTCTTCGTCGATCTCGGCGCTTCAGACGAGCAGCTCGATTTCAAGTACGTCTTCGCCGCCGGCAGAAACGGCACCAGCCGCCGCAAGCTCGAGGACGAAGACTCCAACTTCGTGCCCATTTTCGACCTGATCGTGGACACCATTCCCGCCCCCACGGTAGGCGCGATCAACGCTCCCGCACTGCTGCAAATCACCAGCCTCGATTTCCAGGAGTTCCTGGGACGCATGGCCGTGGGTCGCCTGCGCCAGGGAACCCTCAAGATGAACCAGACCGTCACGCACATCAATGCGGCGGGGCAATCGAAGAAAGTCCGCATCACCAAAATTCTCTACCCCGAGGGGGTCAAGCTCAAGGAAATCCCCGAAGCCATCGCGGGCCAGATCGTCTGCCTGTGCGGCATTCCCGAATTCACCCTGGGCGACACCATCTCCGCCGACGAAAACCCTGTCGCCCTGCCGCGCATCGCCGTGGATCCTCCCACGATCGCCATGCGCTTCTGGGTGAACGACTCCCCCTTCTGCGGCCTCGACGGCGGCAAGTTCCTCACCGCCAACCACATCGCCGAACGCCTGGAGCGCGAGGCCGTGTCGGACGTCGCCCTGCACGTGCAGAAGCTCGAGGACGGCGGCTACCGCGTTGCCGGCCGCGGCGTGCTGCACCTCTCCGTCATCATCGAAAAGATGCGCCGCGAGGGTTACGAATTCACGGTGGGGCGCCCGCGCGTTCTCACACAGGAAATCGACGGCACGGAGATGGAGCCGATCGAGACCATCACCGTGCACGCCCCGCAGGATTACTCCGGCATGGTGATCGACGAAATCAACAAGCGTCGCGGCGAAATGCTCGACATGACGCTCGAAGGCGCCATGACGCGCGTGGTATTCGACATCCCCGCGCGTGGCATCATCGGCCTGCGTACGCGCCTGCTCTCACTGAGCAAGGGGTACGCGGTGTTCCAGCAGCTTTTCAAGGGCTACGAGCCGCTCAAGGGCCACATCGAGCAGCGGCCCACCGGGGCCCTCATCTCGAAGGAACGCGGCACATCCGCGGCCTATGCGCTCTGGAAGCTTGAGGAACGCGGCGTGATGTTCATCGGCGCGGGCACCGAGGTGTACCCCGGCATGGTCGTGGGCGAGAACAACCGCGCCGACGACCTGGTCATCAACGTGATCAAGGGCAAGCAGCTCACCAACATGCGTACCACGTCCGCGGACGAGGCCACCACGCTCACCCCGCATCGCCAGATGTCGCTCGAGGAGTGTCTCGAATTCATCAACGATGACGAGTGCGTGGAGTGCACCCCCAAGAACATGCGCCTGCGCAAGATCCTGCTCGACGAGAACGCGCGCAAGCGGGCGGGGTGACCCCCCATGCTTCGCGGCCCCGTTCTCGGTCTCGACTTCGGCGAGCGGCGCATCGGCGTCGCCGTCTCGGATCCCGAACGCATGATCGCCACGGGGCTTGACACCATCGATCGCCGCAAGACACCCGATCACTTCGCGGAATTGGACAACTGGATCCGGCGCAGGGGCGTGACCGCCATTGTCGTGGGGTACCCGGAACGCACTGACGGCATCGTGAGGCCCGGGGGAAAGACCGAGGCCGTGGATGCCTTCGCGGCGGCGCTGCGACAGCGCTTCGGCCTGCCCGTGCACCTGCAGGACGAGGCCTTCACCAGTTCCATCGCCGCGGAGGTCCTGCGAGGACGCAAGCCCTCGCGCCGCCCCAAGACACCGCGCGACTGGGCTCGCGAGAAAGCAGAGATCGACCGTGTCGCCGCCGCACGCATCCTCCAGGACTGGCTCGATGCCGGAGCCCCGCCCCGATGATGCGCGTCTCCCCCTGCGCGTGGTACTGCTTCGAGGTCGATGATCGCGAGGAGTGGCGCGTCGAGGACAAGGCCGATCACACCATCCTCGCCTCGCCCGACGGCTCCTGCTCGATCGAAATCACGGCCGCCCGCCGCACAGGACCCGCGGACGAAAGCGAGATCGCGGGAATCCACGAGCGCTACCTGCTCGATGAAGGGATCCAGGCCCTGAAAACCGCATTGGCGGAAAATCCGCATCGCATCACCGCCTACGTCACGCGCGGACTGGGCATCGACGAGAGAGAACACATCGTGTGCCACGCATGGTGGAAAAACTATTGCGCGTTCATCCAGTACCGGGGCCGACGCGAAAATTCAAGCCGATCGCGCATTCAGACATTCTACGACCTGGTCGACTCCCTGCAACCGCTGGTGGTGGAGTGAGAGGGACAACAGAACAGTAAAGCTATAGAGCAATAGAACAATACAGCAGTACAGCAGTACAGCAATAGAACACAAGCGGGAAAGGCCAAGGAACTGCGTGTCTTTATTGTTGTACTGCTGTATTGCTGGACTGTTCTACTGAAGCCATCACTGATACAACCATAAATTTTCCCTGAGGAACGTCTGCTGCTGTCCAGTCAGCACGCGCTGGTTTTGCGGCGCCCCGCAAGCGTACGGGAACATCAGGTTGGTCACCGCCGCGCAAACGTTCTCGGACGGGCAGGTGGTCGCCACGCGAAGACAATACATCGTTCCTTCAGGGCCGATCGCATCGACATGCGGGGTCGCCATCGGCTTGGCCAACAACTGACATTCGGCTGTGGACGTAAAGCCGTCGAAGCGGTTGCTGAAATCGCGATCCTGCTGCAAATCCAGTTCGGTCGAGGTGGTGTGACGCAGGCCCAGGAAATGTCCGAGCTCGTGCGCGGCGGTCGTCGCCACGTCCACGGGCCCGCCCCCCTGGGCGCTGAGCAGAATGCGGCTCGTGGGGTGCGCATCGAGATCGAACGCCTCGCGGGGCGCGAATCCGAGAATCTCCTGGTTGACGTCGCCGTTCTCGACGAAGATGCTGTTGACCAGGTACATGTGCACCGTGTTGGATTCACGCATTCCGGGAAGCGCCGCGTTCGAGAAGAAGTCGTATGCGATCGGGGGCCCTTCGGCGAGAATCTGCGATACCGTGTCGATGACGATCCCGTAAACGTCGAAGATGTCCCTCAACTCCGCGTGAAAGGCCTGGACGAAGGCGTTGCGCGAGGAGGCCGTGGGAAGGGATTCGATGCCGCCCGCGATGATGAGCTTGACCCGGAGGGAATCCGACAGCGCGGGCGGTTCTCCCGCGGGAAACAGGCGCACGCGCGCAGGCCGCTGTGCGGGAGTGCCGAAAGACGTGCGCAAAAAGACCAGATGGCGCGCGTACGTCGTGCGCGAAGAGGAAAGCGGGAACTCGAGAACTCCCCCTGCAGCGACCCCTTCGATGCCGTCCTCGACCCGCGAGAATACGGAGCCGCTTTCGACGTAAAGCGAAAGCCTCGACTCCGAATCGGGCGTCTGAATGCGAAGCACGTAGTCCTTGCCGGGCTGCATGATGAATGAGACGCCGCGCCCCAGGATGGCGGACCGCAGGGAATCGTTGACCGCAACGTCGTTGACGAACATGCGACGGGGATTGGCGCTGCTGTTCCCGCCCATGTCGACGAGGGAACCGCACCCCCCGAGCAGGGAGCATAAAAAGGCTGCCCCCCATTTCACTCGTCTTGAACTCATCGGCGCATCTCCGCTTTCAGTTTCTGGCGAATCACGCCCAGAATTTTGTCGTATCGTCCGGCCCTGAAGTCGGGGAAAGTCCACGGGACGGGCGTGAACACGCCGCCGGAATACCCCGAAATCATGTCGGCCCAAACACCTTCGCCAATGTACAACTTGCGGGGACCCGGCTTGCATGAGGCGAGAACCAGCTTGTCGGGATCAAGATACCCGGGGTCAAGATTGAAGGGTCGCCTGCCGTCGCGCGTCGCTTGCGCCTCCAGCGCCGCCGTCGCGTGCTTCCACGCCGCGAGGCCGGCAGGGTCCGCGAGCCCGCGAAAGGAGAGCCAGCCGCGGTACAGTGGTTTCCCGAACTCCGCGTCGTAGTAACCCGCTTCAAATGGCACGAAGGGAGAACGATAGTCGATCTGACCGAAGACGCTCTCGGCCGCGGCGCATAGCCCCGGCTGCCAGCGCGGCTGCGGCAAGAGCACCGAAAGCACGCGTTTGCAGGGTGGGAAGGGGGCTTCGGAAGGTGCTTCGTGGCTCATTCAGGCGTGCAACGGTAGATTTTATCTCCCGGCCCCGAAACATGCGGCCGCGCCGCGAGCGCGACCGCCCGCGCCACATCTCTTTAAGCGACAACGGGTTGCGCCCGAGGCAAGACTCCCGGCGGACCGTGACATGCCTGAAAGCCCCTGTTCATGGGGCTGAAAACACTGTCGAATTCCGAAAAACCTCTCGCATCAAATGCCGGAGCGACTTAGATTAAGGGCGCCGAAAGGCCGGGACTCGCGTCCCGCCACACCCAAGAAAGGACACTGCATGGCAGACAAGAGCCTCACTCAGAGCGAAATCGTGACGCAACTCGCGAAAGTCAACGACCTCACCAAGGTTCAGGTTCGCGGATTCCTCGAAAGCCTCGCCAAGATGGCTTACAAGAACGCCAAGAACGGCTTCACGCTTCCCGGTCTGGGCAAGCTGGTGCTCGTGAACCGCAAGGCGCGCACGGGCCGCAACCCCGCCACCGGCGCGACGATCAAGATCCCCGCGAAGAAAGTGGTGAAGTTCCGCGTGGCCAAGGCCGCGAAGGACGCGATCGCCGGCGCGAAGAAGAAGTAAACCCTCCTCGCGGAGGCGTGGAAAGACGGGCTCCGGCCCGTCTTTTTTTTTGCCCGCGAGCGGCATCGGTGACGGCGGTCACGCCTGAAAAATCCCGTCGGCGGTATCATCCCTGCATGCCCGCGCCCGTTCCACGCCCCCTCCCCTTCCCCGCTCCCGTGGACTCAGCGCGGCGCGCGTGGCTGAGGCTGCGCGGGCACGCGGAACTGCACCGCGGCCTTTGGGTCTCCGCGCCGGCGCTGTGGGGGGCGTTCTCCGTCTTCGTGAACCCCGTTTTCGGCGCGGCCGGATTCCTGGTCCACGTCTTCCTCTGCCTTCCTCGCCGCCCGGTCGCCGCGATCGTGCTGTTGCTCTCGGGCCCGCTCGTTGCGCTGTGGTTCGCGCACCGCGCGCCGCTGCTGACGCTTCCGCACATCCCATTCCACAGCACCTTCACGGAAGACTCCGTCATTGCACCCCGCACGGGCGTCGTCGCAAGCCTCCCGTCGCACGGCGCATCGAGCGCAAGCTTTCTGCTGCGCCTCCGCGACCCGGGCGGAACCTTGTTGCGCATCACCGTGTCCGATGGCATCGCACCGCCATGGGGAGCGACCGTGCGCGTCACCGGGCGCGCCATCCTGCCGGCTCCCGCATTGAATCCCGGCCAGCTCGACATGAGGCGTGTCTTGCGCTCGCAGGGCGCCGTCGCCCAGGTACGGACTGAATCCGTGGAAACTCTAAACCCTCCCCCCGTCTGGAAGAGCGGCCTCATGCGTGCACGGACCCGGCTCGAAGCGAGCTTCGAGCGCAACGTGCCCTCTGCCTCGAGGCATCTTCTGGAGGCGGCCTTGCTCAACAAGACCCATGGCGTCCCGGAAGCGACGCGGGACGCCTTCCTGCATGCGGGCATGCGCCACATCCTCGCCATCAGCGGGCTGCACATCGGGTTGATCACCGCCTTCCTGCTGTTTCTCTTCCGCCTCGTGCGCCTGCCCCGCAAGGCGGCCTGGATTGCCGCCGGCGTCCTCGCGGCGGCCTATATCCCCTTGGTCGGGGCCCCGGTCAGCGCCGTGCGCGCCGGGCTCATGCTGGGGTTTCTCATTCCCGCGGTCCTGCGCGAACGACCGGCTTCCGCGCTGCATTTCCTCTGTCTCACGCTCATGCTCGATCTCGCCCTTGATCCTCACAACATCCTGCACCTCGGATTCCAGCTTTCCTATGCCGCCACGCTCGGGATCATCCTGGGGGCCGGCCCGGGATCCGCCCTCGCGAAAAAGGTGCGTGCCCGTCACCCGCTGTCCTCCGCCTGCGTGCAGATGGCCTTTCTCGGCCTCGTGGTCTTTCTTTTCACCTTTGCCCCCCTGGCCGCCTCCACGCATGCGGTCACCCCCTGGAGTTTCCTCGGCAACGTGGTCGCCATGCCGATCGGCAGTGCCATGATCACCGCCGGGCTGTGCACGTGGACCCTCGACCTGCTGTCGCCCCCCGGATTCGATGCTCCCGCCGCTCTCGCGGGGCGAGCGGCGGGTCTTCTCGCCCTTGCCCTGGAAGCCTGCGTCTTCACGCTCGCGCAACTGCCCGGATCCCTGCGCGCGCTGCCCGCCCCATCGCCGGTTTGGTTGGCGGCATGGGCGGCGGCAACCCTCGTAATCACCGCCCTCCTTCGCGCGGACAGGTTCCGGCTTGGCAGCCTCGCCCTGCTGGTGCTGCTGGCGGCCGAGTGGGTCCGCCCCCACGCATCGAAACCCGGGACCGGCGAAGCGCGCGCGACCTTCCTGGCGGTGGGGCACGGCGACGCCATCGTCGTGGAGCTGCCAGGCCGCACCGTACTCATCGACGCGGGAGACTCGCCCCGCACGGGGAGGCATGTCGTTCTCCCCTATCTTCGCGCGCGCGGAATCCGCCGGATCGACGCGATCATCATCACCCACCCGCACCTCGATCACTACGGAGGCGTGTCCGGTCTCGTCGGGCGCATTCCGATCGGCATGATCCTCTCGACCGCCGATCCCGATGCGCCCGGAGTGACCTGGCGCTGCCTGCGCGACCTGATCCGCGACCACGACATCCCCTGGATCGAAGGCCGCGCGGGCATGCGGATCCACGGCTCCCGCTCCGTCTTCCTTCACCTGATCGCTCCGGATGCCGGGATGTCGCGCGCAGGCCTGAACGACCGATCCCTAGTCGCATTGCTGCGAACACCCGGCGGCGACCTGCTCTTCACAGGGGATCTCGAAGCCCAAGGGCAGCGCGCGCTTGGGGAAACATGGCCCCTGTGGCGGGGTGCATGGTTGAAGGCCCCGCACCACGGGAGCGACCGCACGACCCTGAGCTGCTTTACGGAGGCCGTCACCCCTCCGGGCAGCGTGATTTCCGCCGGAACGCGCCGAGGATTGCCGGGACCGCGCACCCGGACGGAGCTGGAACGGGACGGGGTTCCCCCCGCCCTCACCTCGCGGGACGGGGCCGTCACCTGGGGCTTCCGGCGCTCCGGGGTGCGAACATCGGCCTTCCTCGGGATGTAAATTTGGGGCCCGCCATGCACGAACATTTTCAGGATCCCCAGGGCGCCGACCCGGAACGGCTGCGTCGCGTCTTCGAGCGCACCGAGGTGAGGCGCGCACCCATCACCGGCATCGTCGAGGGCTATCACACCCTGCCCTTTTTACTCGTCGGTCCCGATCACGGGGACGATGAGGCCGATCCCTCCGATGCCGGGGGCGCGGCGCGGGGAAGCGTGCTGCTCACGGGCAAGATCTCGGTGAGCCCGAAGCTGGTGATTCCGGTTTCGGCCGTGGCGGAACGTTTCGCCGATGCCTTTCCCGAAGCCGAGCCCTTCATGGACCGCGCGCTGACGGGGCGGGTCTTCGCCTTCGCGACCGGTCGAGGCAAGCACCTGCGCGTGCGCAACGAGCACCTGAACGTGGAGACCTTCGCCGACTCCGACGCGCTCGTGCTGGAGCGCGTGCTCGACGATCTCGATCGCGGCGAAATCATCGACCACGCGGTGATCTGGTGCCCCGAGCCCCGCCTGTACCCGGTCAGCCTTGAGAAATTCATTCTCTCCGTGCTCGACCGCGAACTGCGGTAGCACTCCCCTGCATGGGATGACGCGACCCCTCCGGAGGGCGGGCCGCGCGGATCCCTCCGAATTCCCCGGCATCGCGGATTTTACGAACGTTCGAATTTTACGAACGCTTTTTTTCCGGAACCGCAACCCGGGCGGCCGTCGCGGCGGTATGATGCATGAATCACCGGACGCCGCATGCCCAAACCCCCTCCGACATCCCGCCCCCTGCGCCCCGACGTTTTTCGTTTCCTCGACGCACGGGAGTTTCTGCGCCGGGCCTACGATGCCGAAAAGGCCGTGAACCCGGACTTCTCGCACCGAGCCATCGCGCGCAGGATGAAGGCGCGCTCCTCGAGCTTTTTCAGGGACGTGATCGACGGGCGCATCCGCATCGGGTCATCCCGCGCGGCTGGCTTCGCGCGGCTCTTCGGGCTGAACCGCACCGAAGCGGAGTATTTCACCCGGCTCGTGCCCTACACCGAGGCGGAGGACGAATCCGAACGCGCGGCCTTGCTTGAGCGGCTCCTGGAAGTCGCCCCCGCGGGAAACCGCACCTATCTGGGCGCCTTGCAGATGGAATATTTCCGCAAATGGCAATACGCCGCTGTGCGCGAATTGCTCGCCCTCGGGGATTTCGGCGAGGAGCCGCAAGCTCTCGGCTCCCTTCTCGACCCGCCCCTGACGGCGCATGAGACGGCGGAGTCGTTGCGCCTCTTGCAGCGACTGAAGCTGATCAGGCGCAACGCGCGCGGACGGCTCGAAAAATCGGACAGGATCGTGAGTTCGGGGCCGGCGCATCCCGAACGGGTTCGCCCGGCGCTTCGCGACAACCTGCAACTTGCCCTGCGTGCCCTCGATGTTCACCCACCGAAAGCACGCCCCTTCTCCTACCTCACCTTGAGCCTTTCGGAGAAATCCCTCGAACAGATCCGCGAGCGCCTGCGCGGACTGCGCGGCGAAATTCTCGACATCGTCGGCCGCGACGACTCGGTCGACCGGCTCTACCAGCTCAACCTGCAGCTCTTTCCCCTGTCTCGGCCCGTGCCGCGCCGGAGGACGGCATGAGCCGCGCCGCCCGCGCATGGAGCCTCGCGTTGGTGCTTTGCAGCGCCCTGTCCGGGTGCAACTTCGGCGTTCCCATCGCGCAACCCGGGGGCGGAACCGAAGGCGAAGGCCTCACGGGCGTGCTGGTGGACGCTTCAGGCTCCGCCGTGGCCAACGCGCGAGTGCGCATCTACGAGGCCGCCGACACCACGCTGCACCCGGCGCCGGAGCCGGTGGATGAAGTGACGTCGGGGCGGAGGGGGCACTACCGGTTCCACTCCCTGCCGGGGGGCACGTACAACCTCGAGGCCGCGGCGGAACGGAACGGAAACGTCATCGGCCTCTTCCGCGCCGGCATCGTCGTGCAGGACGGCAACCGCGAGCGAGGCAGGGACACCCTGCGGGCGCCCGGACAGGCGCACGTGCTTCTCCGCCATGGCGCGCATCCGGTGCACGGTGCCCTGTGCGCCGTTCCGGCATCCCCGTTCCGTGCAATCAGCGATGCACAGGGCCGCTGCGCGCTGCAAGGCGTTCCCCCGGGTGCCTACCGCATCAAGGTGGAGCGGCCGGGCTTCTTGCCGGCGCTCATCGAGGGCCTGGTCGTTCTTTCGGGCCCGGCACCCGCGGAAACGACCCTGAACCTGACCGGGATCCCCGCGCCCGATTCCGCGGCGCAAGACACCATCGCCTACGACACGTCACTGGTCGCGGTCGCCGATACCTATGTGCGCGGAACCCCCGGAAGCGCCGGTGCCGACCTTTCAGCCGGGGAAAACAGCGGGGCCGACACGCGCCTCAACATCGGCAACAGCGGCGACGATCTCGTGGCGCGCATTCTCCTCCGTTTCGCCATCCCCGAAGGGAGCGGGGGCGACAGGATCGCGCGCGCCGTCGTGCGGCTCACCCCCATCCATTGGGTCTCGGGAGACCTGCGCGACGACCCCTACCGCATCGACCTGCACGCGGTGCTGCGCGACTGGAAGGAAGGCTCCGGAACGGTGACGCCGAACGGCCCCGCAGTCGACGGGGCCACGGCGCTCGACAGGTTCTGGGGCGCGCGCGACGGCAGCGAGGCATGGAGCCGCAAGCTCGTGGGACTGAACGACACCGATGCCACGGCGCGGGTGATCGCCGGCAGCTCGCGCCTGCAGCGCACCTGGGCGACCTGGGAGTTCGACATCACGGAACTCGCGCGGCAATGGGCCGACCATCCCGACGAAAACCACGGAATCCTCCTGATCGGGGAGGAGTTCGCCCCTCCCGACAACCTGCCCACGCACCCGTATTTCCACTCCAGGGAAGCCGCTCAACCCGATAGCGCAAAACCGCAGCTTCTGCTGCAATGGGCCCCCTGACCCGAACCTCGCGCAAAAAACGCAGCACACCCCAGAAAATGGAGCTGAATTGGCGAATTTGAGCGATGCGACCTCTCAAACGTTTGAAAAATTCAAACGCTTTTTTGCGGCAACGCACCCGGTGTCCCCGAAGGCCACGCTAACTTGATCCGACTTTCAATCCGGAATCGACGTTTCCATGACTCCCTCCGCCTTGCCTCCGGTCTCCGTGTACGACTTCCTCGATGTCGGCGAGTTTCTGAGACACGCCTACGATGCCGAAAAGAGACGGAACCCCGATTTCTCGCACCGCTACATCGCCAAGGTGATGAACGCGGGATCCTCGAGCTTTTTCAGGGACGTCCTGCAGGGGCGCGCCCGGCTGACTCCCGACCGCATCGCACGGTTCGCGCGGATGTTCCGGCTGTCGAAGAAAGAAACCGAGTATTTCGAGAACCTCGCGCTTTACGCGCAGGCCCGCACGCCCGAGGAAAAGGAAAAACGGCTGCGCAAACTGACGGGGGGCTCCACCCTGCGATCGCACGCGTCGTTGGAGGCGTTCCAGCTCGAGTACCTGCGCAAATGGCACTATGCCGCCATCCGCGAGCTATTGGCGATCCACGATTTCCAGGGCGACTATGAACGGCTCGCGAGCCTGCTCGACCCTCCCGTCACCTCCGGTGAAGCCATGGACGCGATCCGGGTGCTGCTTGAGTTGAAGTTGATCCGGAGAACGCCGCATGGCCGCTACGAGAAAACCGAAAGCGTGATCACCACGGGGAACGCGACCCCCCTGGACACGCGCCCCGCATTGCGTGCCAGCGCGGAACTGGCCATGCGCGCCCTCGACGCCCACCCTCCCGAACAACGTCCCTTCGCCTCCCAGACGCTGAGCGTCTCCGAGCAATCGCTGCATTACATCCGCGAGCGCCTTCTCGGGCTTCGCAAGGAAATCCTCGAGGTGGTGACACGCGACGAGGCGGTCGACCGCCTTTACCAACTCAACCTGCAGCTCTTTCCCCTATCATCGATCCCGGCCGACAGCGCCATACGGAGAACGCCATGATACGCCGGAACCTCGCCCTCGTGACCATCGCCGGGTCGCTCATGGCACTTGTGCTGGCCGCCTGCAACCTCGGAACACCGATCACCACGCGTGGCGGTGGCGGAACCGACGTGGGCGGCATCTCGGGAACCTTGGTGGATGCGGGGGGAACCCCTGTGGCCGGCGCGCAGGTTCGGGTGGTCCCCGTCGTCCCGGAGGGACTGGGAAAGGTCTCCGACATGGCGATGCCCAGGCCCGACTCCGCCGTGACGAACGCCTCCGGGACGTTCGAAATTCCGGGGTTGGCCACGGGCACGTACAACCTCGTCGCGCTGGTGACAAACGACACGCTGAGCCTGGGGGTGTTCGTCGAAGGAATCGTGGTGACCGGAGGGAATCGCGAAACGAACATCGGCGCCCGCACCCTCGAGTTGACGGCCGAGATCCGGATCGAAATCCGCGAGGACGATGGCCCGCCGCTCCAGGGAGCGCTCTGCCTGTTGGGTGGCACTCCCTTCCAGGCGGTGAGCGGGGCATCCGGAACCTGCGATTTCGGAGTCCTGCCACCGGGGGTTTTCTCGCTCACCGTGACTCACCCCGACCTGCAGTTCACGATCTCGGGTCAGCTGGCGGCCCTTCCCGGTCTCGCGGGCGCCTTTTCCCTCGCGGACATCATCGGCGGCTCCCATGCCGTCCAGCCCGCGCCTCGCCCCGCGGTTCCGGTGAACGGAGGGATCCTCACCGACACGGTCGCGACCTTTTTCTGGACGCCCGTCACCGGCGCAGTACGCTACCACCTGCAGATCGCGACCGATTCCATGTTCAGCACGGCCTCGTTACGCTACAACGACTCACTGTTCTTCACCCACTACCTGTATGTTGCCGGCCTGGAAGCCGGCAACACCCAATACTGGCGCGTCAGGGCGATCACCCTCCATGGCAGAACGGACTGGTCCGCGACGTGGAGCTACACCACGCCGAACCCGTCACAGGAACCTCCGGTTCCCGATCCCGTTTCGAAGCCCGTCGCACCCGTCAACCTCACCGCGACACTGGCCGACACCGAGGGCGGCAAGGCCACAGTGATCCTGGGCTGGGACTTGCCCGTGCCCATCGGAAAGGCTCCCGGCTCCGGAACCTTTGTGCTGAGAAGCCCCGGCGACGGCATGTGCCACGCTCCCGGATCGCAGACCTCCTGCGCCATCAGCGGCCTGGACTGGGGCGTGGCGTACACCTTCTCCGCCGTCTCCAGCAACCCGCTTGGCCTTGGCGACACATCGGCCGCCATCGTCTTCACCCCGATTCCCTCTCCCCCGGCATTGGTGGGACCGCAAGGCGGCGCAGTGGGTTCACCGGTGACCTTTGTCTGGCACTCCGTGGCGGGGGCCGTCCGTTACCGCATGCAGGTTGCGACCGACACCCTCTTCCTCCCCCAAAACCTTCTTGTCGAGGACACCATCCCTTCCGAACGGATCTGGAGCACCCAGAACCTGCCGCAAGCCACAACGCTCGCCTGGAGGGTACGCGCCGAGTTTGCGGGAGGCGTCACCGCGTGGTCTCCCGCCTTGAGCTTCGGCACTTCGGGACATCAGGTTGCCGCGCTGCAAGCACCCTCCCTGATCTTGCCCGTTCAGGGCGCCGTGAACATTTCTCCCTACCCCCCTCCGATGTTCATCTGGAATTCCGTAAGCGACGCAACAGGCTATCATCTGCAGGTTGCCCTCGACACCGGTTTCACATCCCTTGTCGTGAATGATTCCGTGCTGCACGATACGAACCGGACCGTCGGGGAGGTGGGATACCTCGCATCCTATTACTGGCGCGTTCGTGCATTGAATCCTGCCGGGACAAGCGCCTGGTCGGAGGTTCGCAACTTCAGCACCAGCGACAACATGCCGCCCGATTCGATCGCTCCCTTCCCGGCGGGTCCGCCAGGCGCCCCCACCATCATGAGCGCTGTGGTTGCCTCCGCACCCGGTGCGGCAACCGCGTCGGTCACCGTCACATGGAGCCCGCCCGCGGACACGGTCACGGGGACCTTCGTTTCCGCCGCCCCCTCCGGTTCCTGTTACGCGCCATCGCAGCAAACGAGCTGCACCCTGCCCGGCCTGACATGGGGCGTGGAATATTCCATGCGCGCAATTGCCGCCAACGCATTCGGGACGGGAGATACTTCCGCGGTGTATTTGTTCACACCCGTGCCCCAAGAATGATCCGAAGTGATGAAGCGGAGGAAACCATGCACATGACAAGACACCTCATACTCGCAGGCTTCGCAAGCCTCGCCCTGTCAGCCTGCCAGGTGGGAGACCCTATCAACGAGGGCGGCGAGGCGACCCGGGGCGACACCCTGACGCCCCCCGACACCCTTGGGACCCCGTGGGTTCCCCCCGTCTTCTCCGGAACATCGGCGACGCTCGTCGCCTCCCACGACGCCCTGATCTGGGGCTCGACGCCCCACGGGTCAAGCCCCGGAACACACGCAGACAAGAACGCCGGGAAAAACGACCGGCTCGAAGTCGGTGTTTACGACATGAAAACCGCCATGCGCAGCCTGATCCGCTTCGACATCCCCCCCGGAATCTCCGGCGAAGACATCGAGCATGCCATGCTGCGCATCACGTCCTACGCTTGGTTCGCCAAGCACGTGCGGCCCGACTCGGTGCAAATCAACGTGTATCGCGTTCTGGAATCCTGGAAAGAAGGTTCCGGCACAGGCTTTGCGGGACAACCCAACTCCGCCGCCACCAACGGCGCCTCCGGCCTGGAGCGCTACTGGGGAACAGCCTGGAGCCAAGAGCTTATGGGCCTCAACGACGTGGATGCGTCCCAGGTCGCCCATGCCGGCACCGCAAGGCCGCGCAACTTCATCGGCCACTGGGACTTCCCGCTCACCGGACTCGTGCGTTCCTGGGCCGACGATCCCGCCGCGAATTTCGGAGTGCTCTTGGCCGGAAGCATCCCCGTCCACAATGACCTGACGGAAGATTATCCACAGTTTCATTCCAGGGATGCCGCGGTATCGGACTCTCTCAAGCCCCTGCTTCTGATCGTACTGAAGACGCCTTCCGACACGACGGAAACCGACACTGTTCCCGTCATTCCACCGGCGCCGAACGCTCCCGCAAACGGCGCCACGGACACGCTGTTCACGACATCGGCGGAATAGAAACCACACCAAACGGGGGGAGAGGCCCCGTTTCCCCCCCGAGGCGACAAGGGGAGGGAATGAACGGGGGCCCTGAAGGGCTCCCGTGTCATTTCCGGGATTTCGCAACGCGAGCCGTCAGATTTTTTTCACCAGTACACGCGAGTTGCGCACCGCGTTCCACGCCTTCTTCCGATCGGGCGGCAACGAGGAGACGGGCGCCTCGCGGAAGCCCAGCCGCATGAAGAAGTCGCTCGTCTGAGTCGTCAGCAGGAACACCTTCCTGATCCCCGTCTTGCGCGCGCGCTGGATCAGGTAGTTGGCGAGCTTGCCGCCGGTTCCGCGGTTCGCATAGGCGGGATCGACCACCAGCGCCAACAGTTCCGCCGCGCCCGCGCCGATCGGCTTGAGAGCGGCGCAACCGTGCAGCACGTCGTCCACCTTGTAGACCGTGTAGAACTCGAGATCGCGCGCAATGTCCTCCGCCGTCCTCTGGATGAGGACGCCCTCATCGACATAAGGCTGCATGATGCGCAGAATCTCGGGGATGTCGCCCGCCTGCGCGGGGTGGACATGATCGTATGCGTCGAGGTAGAACATCGTCCCCTGCCCCGCGCTGCTGAACACCTCCTGCAGCAGGATCCCGTCACGCGCGCCGCCCACGACGTGCACGCGCTCCACCCCGCCCTCGAGGGCGGCTAGGGCATGGCCCAGCAGCTCCTGAGAGGCGGCGGAGAGCGCCTTGGGGAAGTCGCGCAACAGGGTGCGCCCCTCCTTCAGGTCGAGGTTGGAGAAGTACCCCGCCGCGACCTCGCCGGGCTCGGCGAAACGGCAGTCCTCGACCACGGGGATGCCCGCATGTTCGCCCACGAAGAAGAGCTTGGTGGCCCGCAACGCGCGCGCCACGGCGACCGCCAGTTCGCTGCTGTTCAGGTTGTAATCCTGCCCGACGCTGTTCCAGCCGATGTTCGACACGATGGGAATCAGTCCGTCGTCGAGCATGCCCCGCATCAGGTCGGTGTTGATCTTCTCGACCCGGCCCGTGTGCTTGTAATCCACACCCTTGAGCACGCCCACGGCCCGCGCGCGTACCCAGTTGCCCACCACGCCGTGGGCCTCGTTCTCGGACAGCAGCGAGAGCAGCGCATTCGAGATGTTCGACGCGCCCAGCTTCACCAGCGGCATGGCTTCCGACGAGGTGATGCGCACGCCGCCCACCGTGCGCGTGCGCACGCCGTACTTGTCGAGCACCGCGTCGATCGACGTCTTCGCACCCGGCACCAGCACGATGCGAATGCCCGTTTCGTGAAGCAGCACGATGTCGCGCACCAACAGCGGAAACAGCGGCCGCTCCATCAGGGCGTCCTCGATCTTGATCACGAACACCTGGTCGTGATAGCGCCGCAGGTAGCCGAACACCTCGCGAATCGTCTGGATCGATCCGCCAGTGCGTCCCTTCGCTTTCGCGGAGTCGGACTTGGGGGGCCGGGCCCCTTTCTTCCCCGTGGAGGGCGCCCCTGCCACGGTCGATTTCGCTGTTCCGGATTTCATGAGACCCCGCCGGTGAATTGAAGCGCCGCTTCCCGGGGATGGGAGATGGCACCCGTGACATACTTCATGAAGGCCAAATGATAATCCAAGACCGGCCCGAGCGCCCCGAAACCCGGCCTCGCCAATTCCCCGGACCACTCGGCGAAGCGTCCGATCGCATACACGCCGGTATCGGGCTTGAGGCCCAGCTCTTCGGGATGGAAAAACACGGTGCGGGCCTCGCCTCCCGGCGAAACCTCCCACACCTCGGTCTCTTTGTGCAGCACCAGATCCGTGGTTCCGTGGTTCCCGAGCACGATTTTGGCCGTCAGGCCCCGCTTCGCGAGATGCTCCGTCATGCGTTCGGCGTAATGCCTGTGGGAAATGCCCAGCACGAGGGGTTTGTCGGTCCAAGGGTTCAGCAGCTTCTCCGCGGTGTGCAAACACGACCGGAAGCCCAGCTCGTTGCGGATCTTCCGCAGGTTGCGCAGCTCCGGAACAAGGTCATTGGTCTCGACCGCGAACAATCCGGCCGGGGCGTGGACACCGTCGCAGCAGCCGGAATCGTGGAGCGCGGACAGCAGCCCCCATGTCCCTTCCCACGAGGCCCTGTTCCCGGTCAGCACGGGCTCGCTGCGCACCACCCCCACCGGCACACCTTCGCGCGCCAGGAGCGCCGCCGCCAGCAAAGACGCGTACCCGCCCTTGCGCGGCGTGTCGGAGGCGAGGTTCAGCGTGAAGCCCCCGGCGGGAAGCACGGGGAGCGCCGTGGGCTGCCGGTGGATGAAGACGTCCATCAGACCGTCGAGTTCGTCGGGCGAGAGTTCCTTGATGCGCAAGGCCTGCAAAAAGGCCCCGGCCTGGGCCTCGGTGAAATCGCCCCGCAACAGGAGGGAAAATGCCTCGACCGCCTCGTCCCGGTCGAGGGATTTCAGCAGGGTTTTTCCCTTACCCACCTTGCGAACGAACGCCCCGGGATCGGCAGCCTTCGCGGGAGATTTTTGTTCGGATGCGGTCGTCTGCATGGGGGGTTCTTTGTGTACCTTAAAGTCCGGTTTTCCAACCCCAAAACTACTTATGGGACATCCGATCCGGGCCGCATGACCACCCTCTTCAACCACCCGCAACACAGCGTCTTTCAGCGGACCGCCTTCCTGATCACGCTCGGCCTGATCACCTTGGGCTTTCTGTTCATGATCCGGCACTTCCTGCTGACCCTGTTCCTGGCGGGAGTGTTCACCGGTCTTTCGTACCCCCTCTTTCTCTGGCTCTCCCGCAAACTCCGCAGCCGCGTCGCCGCATCGCTGGCGACCCTGCTCATTCTGCTCCTGCTGGTGGTTCTCCCCGTCAGCGCCGTGATCATGATCGCCTACCAGCAGGCGTTCGCGCTGTTCACGGGCTTCGACTACCAAGGGCTTCCGGGGAGGATCGACACCTTGCTGCGCGACTTGCAGCAACGCTTTCCCATGGTTTTCGACCAACTCAACATCAGTCGCCAGGAACTCACGGGATACGCCATCACGGGAACGCAGCGCGCACTCGAATGGATCGTGCGCCAGGGGGCAAGCATTACCTTGATCGCAGCCACGGGGTTCCTGAACTTCTTCCTCATGCTCTTCTACATGTTCTACTTCTATCTCGACGGGGAGCGCATTCTCGACCGCATGATCCGCTGGTCCCCCTTGCCCGACGACTT
The DNA here is from genome assembly GCA_050486505.1 of Fibrobacteria bacterium. GTDB lineage: Bacteria > Fibrobacterota > Fibrobacteria > UBA11236 > UBA11236 > UBA11236. The sequence goes on from JBJHDK010000007.1 coordinate 29,686, forward strand.
CGAGCGCGCATTGCTGAAGCGCTTCCTGGTCGTGGGACGCGGCACACTGAAGGGCATTTTCGTCATCGGTGCGACGCAAGGGGCGCTTTGTTCCGTCCTGTTCTGGTCCGTCGGAGTCGGATCCCCGATCTTCCTCGGGGTGATCGCAGTGTTCGCCTCGGTGGTCCCTGCCTTCGGCGTCGGCCTCGTCTGGTTTCCCGTCGCGGTCGTGCTGCTGCTGGGCGGCAATGTGCTCAAGGGCCTGATCGTGCTGGCAGTGGGTTTCGCCGTCATCTCCACCATCGACAACCTCATGCGTCCAAAGGTGGTCGGCAAGGACATCAAGATGCACGACGTCATGGTGCTCGTCTCCACCTTGGGCGGCCTGGTCTGGTTCGGTCTTTCGGGCTTTATCATCGGCCCCATCATCGCGGCCCTCTTCCTCAGCGGCTGGAGCATTTTCGAAAGAATGTTCGACAAGGAATTGAGTGAAAACCGCAGCCCATTTATCGAGACGGAGAATTGACGTCTCAGTGAAGCTCTTCGCCCTCTCCGATCCCCATCTCGCCTTCGGCGTGGCCGGCAAGACGATGGATCGCTTCGGCGAGGAATGGGTGAGCCACCCCGAAAAGATCGAGGCGAACTGGCGCGCGGTGGTCGGCCCGAAGGATGTGGTCGCGGTTCCCGGCGACATCAGCTGGGCCAAAAAGCTCCCCGACGTGATGCCCGATCTTGAATGGCTCGACCGGCTCCCCGGCATCAAGGTCATTTTGCGCGGCAACCACGACTTCTGGTGGCCGACCAATGCGACCCTGGAGCGCGAACTGCCTCTCTCGCTGCGCTTCGTTCACAATAACCACGTCCGCGTGGGACCGTTCACGTTCTTCGGCGCGCGCCTGTGGGACACCACGGAATACTCGCTCTTCGACCTCATCGCCTGGGACCCCGCCAAGGGCCCGATTCCCGGGCTGCCCACCGGGAAGGTGCTCGACAAACAGGAAGAGATCTACGACCATGAACTGCACCGGCTGCGCATCAGCATGGCCGGGCTTCCGGAAGAGGGCGTGCGAATCGCCTTGACCCACTATCCCCCGCTCGACCATCTCCTGAACCCGTCGCGTGTCTCGGGAATGCTCGAGGGCGCGGGGGCACGACATGTGATCTTCGGGCACCTGCATTCGGTGAAACCCGAATGGAAGGGCAAGGCTTTCGGAACGCGCGGCGGCACCGAGTACCACCTCACCTCGTGCGACTATCTGGATTTCAAACCGAAACTGATTTGCGAGGCGTGATGTCGGCCCGTGCCAACAGGTCTGCGGCGATTTCATCGAGCAGCGGCCAGCCCTTGTCGAGCAACCGCAGGGCGTCATCTTCCACACGCGCATAGCCGGCGGAGTCGAGCCGCGCGAACACCGCGTCGTCCCAAGCCACCCCGAAGTCGCGCTCCAGCGCCGTGAGTGACACGCCGCGCGCCTGCCGCAACCCGAGCGACACCGCCTCGGTGAGCCGCGCCGTATCGTCCAGTTCGTCCCACTCGCGCGCGGCTTCGGGAAAACCCGCTTCGCCCCAGGCGAGATAGTCGCGCAACTCACGCGGATTCATCCAGCGACGGCGACCGTCGTGGCCATGCGCCCCGGGCCCGAAGGCCAGCCAGGACTCGCCGCTCCAGTAGCCCTGGTTGTGGCGGCACTCCTCGCCGGGCCGGGCGAAGTTCGAGACCTCGTAGCGTGCCAAACCGTGCCGCGCCAACAGCGCCACCCCCGCGTCGTACATCTCCTGATAGTCTCCGCCCTCGGGAAGCTTCAGGAGGCCGGCACGGTGCAGCCGGTCGAACTCGGTGCCCTGCTCGATCGTCAGCCCGTAGAAGGAAATATGCGAGGGATGGTAGCGCAGCAGGCGCTCGAGGTTCGCGAGAAAACGTTCGGAGGTTTGCCCGGGCAGGCCGAAGATGAGATCGGCGCTCCACCGCAGGCCGGACGACGCCGCTTCCGAGGACAGCAGGGACAACGCGTCCTCGGCCGTCTCCGGGGAGTGCACGCGCCCGAGCAAAGTCAGCTCGTCCTGATGGAAGCTTTGCACGCCGAGGCTGACGCGATGGAATCCCAGTGCGCGCCACGCCGCGAGCTTGTCGGCGGTAAGACTGCTGGGGTTGGCTTCGAGGGTCATCTCCCCCACGGCCGACAGGTCGAAGTTCCGCCGGAGGGCCCCCACCAGTTTCTCGAGATACGTCGCGGGCACGACCGACGGGGTCCCGCCCCCGAAAAAGACGGTGGACACCGGAGCGCCCCCCCATTCACCCTTTCCGGCCTGTTCGATTTCCGCCAATGCGGTTTCAAGCCACTTGCGTTGCGTCACCGCGGGGCTTTCCCAGCTGGCAAAATCGCAGTAGTGGCACTTTTTTTCGCAGAACGGGACGTGGAGGTAGAGTTGCAAGGGAATTATGAGTTATGAGTTACGAGTTACGAGTGAGGAGGGGGTTCGGGGAAGAAAGGTAGAAGGGATTGGCACCGCCTGTAGGGGCGAGTCGCCGACTCGCCCGTTGCGAATCTCAGGGCGGGAAAGGGATTGGCACCGCATGTAGGGGCGAGTCGCCTCGGCCGTTTCGGAGCCTCAGAGCGAGGAAGTCGAAGATGTTTGGGATTCTACATCATTATCCCGCAGGATGGTTTGGGTCTGGGAGGAACCCAAGCCGTCATTCCCGCGAAGGCGGGCAAGGCATCCAGTCAGTAGAGTCCGCCTGGAAGATATCTGAGATCAACCACTCTCGCCGATCAAGCGCCGTATTTTCAGATCACACCGATGTTCTCGATTACCTTGAAGTGCATAACTGAGACCTGGCTTCAGTTCAAAATCAAGATTGGCGTCTCCTCGAACATTAAACAACCTGAAATCGGATTGCCATAATTCATTAAACACATCTCGATAAATCACTGTGCCGTATACATAAATGCCAATCTTCTGATTATCCCATTCACTCTTGGACCTGGAGTATGTAGGGGATTTCGGTCCATTCTTAACTTGAGGGGTTAGCCCCCTCGGAGGAGGATGGATGAAAAAAGGACGATTCACAGACGAGCAGATCGTGGCCATTGTCCGGGAGTCGCGGGCACATGGCGTCCCGGCGACCGCCAAGAAACATCAGGTCTCGGAGCAAACCCTTTACACCTGGCGACGGCGCTTCGGGGATATGGAAGTGTCCCACGTCGCCGAACTCAAGCGCGCACTGGCTGAGAATGCCAAGCTGAAGAAGCTGCTGGCGGAACGCGACCTTGAGATCGATGTGATGAAGGAGGTTGTCGCAAAAAAATGGTAGGCGTACCAGCCAGAGTTCAGGCAGCTCGGTACGCCGGAGAACGAGGAATCGGCCTGCGTCGTGCCTGCAACCTGTTCGGAGTCGCGCGCTCCATGACCACCTACCGCCATCGTCAACCGGAGAAAGACAAGCCCATGCTTGAGGCCATCACCGAAGTGTCGCGCCAGAACACATCGTGGGGAGCCCCGATGATCCATGGCTGGCTGCGTGAAAAGGGCCACAACGACGGGCTATCCCGGGTGCGCCGGATTTGGCGTGCATACGGGTTTGCGGCGCAGTGGAAGAAGAAGCGGCGCAAGCTCCGGACGGGTGCCCGACTGAAGCCACAGGCCATGGCTCCCGGCTCGGTGTGGTGCATGGACTTTGCGGAAGATCGATTGATAAACGGCAACAAGTTCTTCGCCTTTCTGGTGAAGGATGAGGCGTCGGCTTACGGCCTGGCGGTCGAAGTCGAGCGGTCGTTCAAGGGGATCGACGTGGAGCGTGTGCTGGACGGGTTGGTGGAGGCCCACGGCGCACCGGACTTCATCCGTTGCGACAATGGTGGCCAGTTCATCGCATTCGTGGTGAAGCGGTGGGCTGACAGGAAGGGTATCCAGATGGCCTACATCGATCCGGGCAAGCCGTGGCAGAACGGAAGCGCGGAGAGTTTCGTGGGCACGTACAGAAGGGAGGTACTGAACGCCGAGCTGTTTGGCTCGTTGCAAGAAGCGAAATGGTTCTCGGACAGGTGGCGGAGGAAGTACAACCAGGAACGGCCACACAGCCGTTTGGGGTACCGGCCCCCGGCTACCGCCTACCCCAAAATCGAACGATTCGGGTAGGGTGACTAAACTTCAAACTGGACCGAAATTCCGGCTATACTCAACCGCTCTCAACCAGGATTTCACCGAAGTATTGTCCGACGTCCTCCGACCAATTGGAATAAACACGTGATCCTACCGGAACGCGAATTCTTGTGACCGTATAGGTTCCCGGTGGAACGTTGGGTGCGACGGAATGAATCGAAAAAGGCGACAGCGGTTTTGTCGAAATCGTGTCTTTGGTTTGAAGGTTCATAAGGGTCAGGGTTCCGCCTTTTCCTTTGGCTCCCAAGCCGCCGGACTCGAGAGAAAATGCAATCAGGCCGCCGTTTCCAACTTTGTTGATATCCGCGGAAGCGCAAGCGATCAGCAAGGAAGAAAAGATGAGCGCTACAGCATGTTTCATCTCGACTGTTTCGCCAGCCTTTATTGGTTTGGGTGGCGGCAACTTCAACACGTCCCTCACTCCCCCCGGCTGCCGGTCAGCCCGAACTCCTCGAGGGCGGGCAAAAAATTCTTGCCCTCATGACCTGGGCGGCTGAGTCTCACCAGCGCGAAGCGCTGCAGGGAATCGAGAGTCTTCCAGCCCCCTGAAGAAACGGCGACGCCGAAGAGTTCCCCCTTCTCCGCCACTTGGGCCGGGACATCCTCCGCCTCCCACAACCGTTCGGCCGGGCTGTCCATCATCGTCGGCAAGGCTCCGCAGTTGATGCGCACCAGCAGCGAAATGAAATCACGAAAGCCGCGGATTTCGTCGGGCGTGTCGCAGGGCATTCCGACGAGGTACTCCCGCTCGGCGGGATCCATCTTTGCCCATTCACCGAGCTTGAGTTTGACGCCCGCGAGATCGAGCTTCAGGCATACGCACATGGGAATGCAACGCAGGGTGTCGACGAAGCCGGATTCGAAGGCGAAGTAGCGGGGGGGCATGGGGGGAAATTAAGAATCAAGAGTCAAGAATGTGGAGAGTCATGACAGGGCTTCTCGACAGGAAGACGATTCGGGATAGATCGCTGAGTCATCACCACTCCTTCTCGACTCTGGCAACAAAAAAGCGCGGGGCCGAAGGTCCCGCGCTGCGCATGATGGAAGCACGCGAAACTCAGAACCCGTGATCGTCCCGTGCGCCGACCTTTTCGGGCAGGGCATCGGGGTGGGGCGTGCCGTTGGCGAGCTCGTCTTTCGGTTTCGATTCCTTGCGCACCCAGAAGGCATATGCGGCGGCTCCGAGCGCGGCCACGGCACCCAAAAGCAACAGGGCCTTGGGCCAGGTCCGTTTCTTCGGGCGCAACGAGAGCGACTTCAGGTTTTCGAACTTGATCGACTTGCGTGTGTTTTCAAGGCGCGCGACCGCGTCCTTCAGGTCGTCCACCGTGTGGTTCAGGCGGCTTTGCATTTGTCCGAGCATTGTTTCCCTCCTTTGCCGGATGTGCACCCATTAACGTACTTGACTTTGCCCTCGCGGGCGTGGAAAATCGGTTGCCGAACCGCCGCTTTTTCGCAGGAGATTCGCAAATCCGGTTTGGCGGAAAGGCGAAGAGTTCTAAAACGCCTGCGCGAGATCAACCAGCCAGCGATCGGGCAGGGAGCCGCCTCCCTCACGTCCCCAGGCGAGGTCGACGCGCAGGTTGAACACCCCCAGCAGGGGATATCGAAATCCGCCCCCCCACGCCACTCCCCGCCCGTGCCCGGAGGTGAAAAACTCCCGGCTGAGTTCGAAGGATTCTTCGCCGCGCAGGTTCCAGACCTTTCCGAAGTCGACGAACGGAACCAGTTCGACCGGCTTGAAAAACCCGATGAAACCATGCGGACTGACGCCGGGAAAATCAAGCGGGCTGATGCGCAACTCCGCAGAGGCGAGGAAATAAGCGGGTTCAAGGGGGGTTCCCAGCAGCGGGCACGATCCCACTTCGGGGGATGGGATGTCGGGGCACAGCTGCCGGAACCCGTAGCTGCGCACGTTGCGGGGGCCGCCCAGGAAGAACCGGTCGGCGTTTTGCCCGCCTTCGCCGAAGAAACGCCCGCCGTCGAGGCGCAGGGCGAGCTTGAACTGCGACCATTCCGGCGGGTGGCCGTACCACGCGGATTTCGCCTCAAGCCAGTTGTGTCGTTCCGCCAGGCCGAATTCCCCGCGCTCGTACACCGCGCCCCCGTTGCCCCACGTGAGGGCGTAGCGCATGCCCTGCGCGGGGTTCAGGGGATGGTCGAGGAAGGAGATGAAACCCGTGTTGATGACGTTGAACAATCCACCGCGCTCCCGCGAAAGATCCCCTGCGGTGTCGGCGACCACGCGGTTCTTGTACTCGAGCTCGGTTCCACCCACCCAGCGCAGCCAGTAGGAGAAGCTGCGGGAGAGGTTCGAGATGTTGGCTGCACGAAAGTCGCCGCCATAGATCGCTTCGTCCGGCAGTTTGTCCTGGTACCACTCCGCGATGAGATCGTTGTCGAATCGCAGCAGGTAGCCGAACGTCAGCGGCGATCCGTATCCCGCCGAGACGTGCTGCTTCTTTTGAGCCAGGCCGGCGCCTAGACGCCCCTCCTTCAAACTGCCCGCCACGTTCGAATGCGCCACGTCGCCCGAGACGCCGAAGCCGAACTGGGTTTCGTAGAAGGCGGAGAGGCCCATGCGTCCGGGGACGCGCTCCTCGACGTCGAGCGTGAGGATGCTGCGCTCCGCACCGTCGGGGAGGCTGTCGCGCAGGCGGACGGTGAAGTACTGGCCGGTGGAGCGCAGCTTGGCGATGATGTCGTCGTTGATGCGGGCGCGCACGGTGTCGCCGCGCTGGTAGGGCACGAAGGAGCGCAACAATGTCCTGCGCGTAAGCCCCTCCAGGGAGTCGTGAGGGGCCGTGCGGCGCACGCTGAGCTGCAGGGTGTCGAACACCACGGCCAGCCCGCGCTCGACGACGTAATGCACGTGCACGCGCGCCAGCGAGTCGTCGACGCGGAGGTCGTCGCGCGTCTCGGCGCGCACGAACCCGGCATTACCGTATGCGCGGGTAACCTCGCGCAGGTCGCGTGCCACGTCGTCGGCGTGGTAGCGCCGCCCTTCACGGGCGCGCAGGGTGCGCGTGCCCGGCGGGGCGTCCAGGGTATCGCCGTCGGCCACCACGCGCACGGGGCCGTAGCGGTAGCGTCGCCCCTCGTTGATCGCCAAGGTGACGCGCCAGTCGTCGTCGGTCTCATCGGGAGGGGCGACACGCACGTCCACGTTCACGGAGAAGTAGCCGTGCTCGAGGTAGTGCAACTCGATGTCGTACGCGGCCTCGGCGGCCCAGTAGCGCACGTCGGCCTCGCGAAGCCGCTCGGGGACGGGCGGCGGGAGGGCGCGCAGCACGCGGTTCGAGAACGCGCGGTTTCCCTCGAGGAACACGTCGATGCCGGCGAACGAGGGGAGAGCGAGGAGCAGGAGACCGCCAAACAGAGCCACCAGTCCTCCGTATGGGCGAGCTGCTGCTCGCCCATACAGGGAGCCGGTGCCCCTCGTCAGCCTTTCGTCCATTCGCATTTCCGCTAGTTCCATGCTTCCCTCTTCCTCACTCATCACTTCCCGTTCTTCGCGTCCTGTCCCACCACTCTCCCCAGAAGAAGTGATTGTAGTTCAAGCCGACCTTGCGCTCGATTTCCTCCTCGCGCGGATCATTACGTCGCCGCGGACGCGTCTGCACCGAGGCGACCACGCGCAGGTTGTCGCGCAACCGGTTGTTCCAGGTTTCATCGCGCGCCAGGTTTTCCACGGGGGGCCGCCACTCAATGGCGAGCATGCGTTCCCAAGGGTTCGACAGGTCCTGCGACTCGACGTGGTACCCTCCCCGCAACTGCAGGCGCAGGCGCAAATATTCGCGGCTCGTCAATCCGATGCTGACCGGCTCGCCCAGCGTGTCGGCATAGGATTGCTCGCGCGACAAGGCCCCGAGTCCGGTGATGTCGACGCGCTCGATCCATCCTGCCGTGATCTGCTCTGCGCCGCGGGTGAACAGGCGGCTGGCCTGGGGCTCGAGCAGGCTGAGTGCGGCTTCCCCGTAGCGGGCCTCGCCCGTGGCGAAGGACGGGTCGTAACACCCGCGCTGCATCGAGTAGAGCAGGGCCGTGACGCTCGCACCCGCGCCGAAGGCTCCGCCGCAGTCGCTGTCGTACGAGAACTGCATGTCGTCGAGCTCCCCGTCGAGGCGCGCGATGACCGTGCAGGTGGCGTCCGCGGTTTCGCGCGTGGGGCGGCATGAGGCCGCCAGCGTGCGCCGGCCCTCGAAGGCGATCACGCCCTCCTCGACGGGGGCGTTCAGCCAGCGCACTTCGAGTTCGCGGATCGTGTACGCCTGACGCTCGAGGCCGAAGCTTCCCTCCAGTGCATTCACGCGTCCGTTGAGCAAGGTGAACGGGCCACCCCCGCGCGCCTCGATGTCGCCGGTCCAGGTGAGGCGCAGCGCGTCGGTGTCGATGCGGTTGTTGGTGCCGATCGTCTGCAGCCTGATGTTCATGCGCGGCAGGGTGCTTTGGTCGCGCCCGCGCTGACCCGCCCCGCTGCGCTGCCGCCGGTCGCCGCGCACGAGGCGCTGGATGTCGCCGAAGCTGCGCAGGCGATAGCGCACCAGCGACTCGTTGAGCGTTGCCGAGAGGTTGAGCATGCCGGGGTTTCCGTCGCGGGCGGCCGTCCCCGCGGGGACTCCCGCAGCGCGCGCACCGTTCGCGGGCTGGTCGAAGTCGAAGCGCAGGTTGGTCACGCGTCCTTCCGCGCGCAACGGCGGGTCGGCGAAGCGCACGAGTCCCTCGCCTACGGTTCCCTCCGCGCGCATGCCGGTCGAGTCCATGCGGAAACGCAGATCGATGGTGCGCAGGTCGGCGCGCGCGTCGTCGCCCCATTGCGCGAGAAAGCGCGCCCCGGCAGCCCGGGCTTCGAGGGAGTTGTCGGCGAACACGTAGGCGGCGTTGCCGTCGAGCGTCTGCCCCTCGTCGTTCACGATGCGCAGGGCGGGGACACGCAGCGCGCCGTCGCGCAGCACGGCATCGAGCGAGAAGCGTTGCGCGGGAAGTCCGGGTAGCACGTAGAGCCCCCCGAACGTGCGCGTTCCCAGGGTGCCCCCCCCGATCACATCCCCGAACGGCAGGTCGAACTCCAGTTCCGCCGCGAACTCCTCGATGGCGCCGGCTCCGTCGGGAAGATCGGCGCGTCCCTCCGCCGTCAAGGTTCCCCGCAGCGACGCGAAGTCCCGCATGACACCCGTGAGTTCGGCGCGCATGCCATCGGCCGTCGCGACCAGTCGCACAGTCTGCGAATCCGCGAGCGCGCCGGTGAGTGAGGCCTCGATGCCGGCATTGAGAAGCGGAGTGGACGGCGAAAGCGTGCGGGCCGTGACGCGCAGGGTGTCGCCGAATCCCTGCAGCATCAATTCCTCCAGCGTGATGTTTCCCGTGGGCACGCGCTGCCTCACGTCGCGGGCCTCCAGCTCCCCGCCGAAGCCGGCGGAGTCGGACCAGTCGAAACGGCCTTCGAGCACGCCCGAGGCGAGGGGGGAATCGTTCAGGAAGATCGACAGGATGTCGGCGACGTCGAGCCGGGGGATCTCGAGCCCGAGGGATGCGATGTCACCGGGCTTGATTCCGGTGATCTCGTGGATGCGCCTGCCGTCGATGCGCAGCATCGCGTGCATGGCCGCCTCGGAGCCGCGTCCCTCGACACGAAGCGGCGCGACGATGAGATGCTCCGGATTCCAGTGTCCGGCGAGGGAGCCTCGCAGAAGGTCACCTTCATGGCGCGCCTCGACATGCACGTCGACGCGGCCGGAGTTTCCGGAATCGTCCCATGCAAAGGACGCCTGGACCACGGGGTCGTCGACGGGCAGGATTTCCGCCGGATCGAAAGGGAGGCCTTCGGGGAGAATGTCTTCAAGGAGGGCGAAGACGGTGGAGACGTCGAGGCGGGGGACTTCCAGGGCGGCTCGCGTGATTTCGTCGATCGTGACTCCGGACAGGTCGAAGAACTCGCGGCCGTGCAGGCGTACCGTCGCGGCCGCGTTGAGCTCGGACCCCCGCCATCCCGCCGAGGCCGTTCGCACGGTGAGGGTTTCGGGATCCCACACGGCATCGACGCGCGCATCCACGGGATCCCCGTCGTACCTCGCACGCGCCGCGACGTCGGCCTCTCCGGACGACAGCGTGCGGTTCCAGCGGAATGTTCCGGAGATGACGGGATCCACAACAGGCAGGCTGTCGAGCGCCTCATGGGGAAGCCCCACGGGCCGGAATGCATCAGCCTCGACTTCCATGGTCCCGTCGGGATGTTGCGCGTAGCGCACGCTTCCGTGCGCCGGACTTCCCAGCGTGAATGACAGGGCCGGCCCCGAGCCTTCGGGAGCGGGGAGATCGACACGCCCCGAGGCCTCCCATGCGATGCCGCGCGCATGCAGCATGGAGGGGCGCAGCACGTAGCCTTGCGGGCCGTACGCGTGCAGGGATCGCAGCGAGTCGATTGCGACATCCCATGCGACCACTTCCTCGGCGTCGAGGGAAGCCTCGATGTTCGGGCCATTCACCACCCCGCGCACGCGCAGACCGTCGAAGGTGATCGATTCCCCGGTGAACACGCGCAGCCAGCGCTCCTCGGGATCGATGTCCGCGGCGAAGGAGGCGTGCCATTCGTTCGTGGCGGGGTCGGACCTTCCGTCCGCCTCGATGCGCGACAGGTCACCGGTCACCAGGCGCACCGCAAGTTCTCGGCCGTCCCAGTCCGCGCGTTCGATCACGGCATCGGCGGCGCGCAACGTGTCGCGAACATTCACCATGAGGTTGCGCGCGTGCCCCCGCACGGTGAGGGTCGCTCTTTCCCAGGGTGCGACGGAGTCGCGGTCTTCGGGGATGTTGAGCAGGCGGGCATCCGCCGCGAGGAGGACATCCTCTCCTTCCTCTCCACGGCTTTGCAGGCGCAGGTTCCCCCCCTTGCCCCTCCAGTCGAGAACCGCCTCCAGGGCCTGCGGGCCGAGGGTCAGTTGTTCCGTGACGACCCAGGAATCGGCTTTCGCCCTGATCCGCACACGGGCCTGCGTCACTTCGCCGGGCCGGGCCGAACCGTCCAACCGCAGTCCCGTGATGCGCGGCAGGTTGTCGTCCGCGATGCCGAGGGCCGCGAGCCAGGGCGAAAGATCGGCGATTTCCGCGGTCACGCTGTCGCGCCCCTGGCGCAGGTCGTCCTTGGCGTGGCGCGCGAACAGGCGCAACCTGTCTTCGCCGCGTTCGACTTCGCCCCGCAGCGTCACGGAATCGGCGCGACCCCAGTCGAGTCCCACGCGCACGTCGGCGGGAAGGTGCGCGTTCCAGCGGGTGACGATGGCGTCCGCGTCGAGCCTTGCGCGGATGCCGCCGGGGGATACAAGGCGGATGTCGCGCGCGCCTGCGAGATGCCCGGAGTCATCCACGACCTGAAGTGCGGCGAGACTCACGTCCACGCCCAGGGGGATGCTGAAGTCGGGGAATGCGGGGGGCCCCTTCGTGGCCGCGTCTTCGTCAGGGAGCGCGGTAGCGTCGATCGTGTCGCGCGCGAGCAGCCGCGCGTGGAGGCTGTCAGACTTGACGCGCGCGGAAGGATTGAGGTTGCGGATGCCGCCGATCCAGTCGATGGCGGCGTCGGTGGCGCCGAGGCGCACCTCCGCGGCGGGCCCGCGATACCACAGGGAATCGGCGCGCACGTTGAGGCGCCAGCTGACTTCGGCGCCGTGGACGCGGACGATGTGCTCGCCATCGTCGCCGAAACGAAGCTCGCGTTGCAGGTACGAGTTTTCGACCCACCACAGGCCGATCCAGACGGCGAGGACGAAGAGGATGACGGGAACAAAGAGAATCCCCGAAGACCAAAGCGCCACGAGGCCCGCGATTCTACCGCGCCGTCCCATGTGCCTTTTTCGTCCGGTTTTCGGTGTCGTGGATCCGCCGTGCCATATGGGAAAAGTCCATAATTCGGCGCGGTTTTACGAGTTACGGGGCTTGATACGACTCAAGGTGGCGGAAAAACCGGCCGGATCCGCATTGAAAGCGAAGAGGCCCGGCGGAGTCATTTCATCCGGCAATCAGGGAAAGGCCTTTGCTTACGAAACCTTGCCGCCCGCCAGGGAGAGAAGGCTGTGGAAAAGCACGTTCGCGCCCTTCTCCACGTCGTCCCAGTGGCTCCATTCATCCGCCGCGTGGCTCACGCCGTTTTTGCTCGGAATGAAGATCAGCCCCGAGGGCGTGATGTCGCTGAAGAATTGCGTGTCGTGCCCCGCGCCGCTGGGCATGCGCATGTGGCTGTAGCCGAGCGACTCCGCCGTGCGCTCGATGAGGTCGGCCACGCCCGCATCGCAGGGCTTGGGCCCGAGCCAGCTCATCTCGGTGTATTCGAACTTCAGGCGATGCTTGCGCGCGATCGACGACAGCACGCGACGGCAGGCCGAGGCGATTTGCTTCATGACGTTTTCATCCAGGTCGCGCCCCACCAAGGTGAAGTCCGCCTCGCCGGGGACGGTGTGGGGATAGCCGGGCTTCAGCGCCACCTGGCCGACCGTCAGCCGGCTGCGATCGGTCCCCTCCTCGTCCAGAATGCGCGAGATCTCGTGCGCGAAATCGACGAGGCCCATGAAGGCGTCGCTGCGCATGTGCATGGGCGCCGTGCCCGCATGGTCGGCCTTGCCGATGAGCCGCACCAGCCATTTGAAGACGCCCGAGATCCCTTCGACCACGCCGATGGTCTTGCGCTCAGCCTCGAGTACGGGCCCCTGCTCGATGTGCAGCTCGAGAAACGCGCGCACCGAATCGGGATGCTTGCGCGCATGCAGGGCGTCATGTGGGTCGAGCCCCTGCTTCTTCATCGCGTCCGTCAGGGACTCTCCCGCGGCATCCTTCGCCGTCAGCAGCCAGTCGAGCGTGAGCGCGCCCGTGAGCGCCTGCGCCCCCAGCATGCCGCCGAAGCGCCCTTCCTCTTCGCTGGTTGCGATGATTTCGACCGGGTGTTCCAGAACGATGCTGCGCTCGCGAATGACGCGAATGCATTCGAGCCCGGCCATCACGCCCAGGGTGCCGTCGAACATGCCGCCGCAGGGCACCGAGTCGAGGTGTGATCCGATGATCACCGCAGCACCCTCGGCGGGCCCGAAGCGCCCGATGACGTTGCCGGCGCCGTCCATGCGCGCGGTCATGCCGTTTTCTTCGAAGCGCTCCATCAGCCAGCGGCGGGCTTGCATGTCGACGTCGGTGAAGCCCTGGCGGTAGATGCCGCGGTCCTCGGGGTTGTAGCCGAACTCGGCGAGGGCGTACAGGTCTTTTTCGATGCGGTCGACGTGGATCACGATTTTGCCTCCCGGGGACAATAGAACAATGCAACAATAGAGCAATAGAACAATGGGGCAACGCAGTAAAACAGAAATGGGGAAGGATGGGGGGACTGTGCCCGGGCGCGGCGGTGGAGGGGGATAGGGGCCACCAGAAATCAAAAAGGGCGAGCAGCGGCTCGCCCCTACGGTTCCCGATGGTCAAACAGGACGACTCGCCGAGTCGCCCCGACTAAACCTCCCTGAACTCCGCATCCTCCACACCACCCTCGTCTTCCCCCCCCTCGGGGGCCGGGGGGGATGCCGCCGCTTCGTCCGCGAACTTCCCGTTGAACAGGAAGTCCCCGTCGCGGAAATCCACTGCGAGGTGCGAGCCAGGCTTGAGATTGCCCGCCACCAGCATGCGGCTCATCGGGTTCTCCAGGCGATGCTGGATGAAGCGGTTGATGGGCCGCGCGCCGAATTGCGGGTCGTGGCTCAGCTCCGCAATGGCGCGGGAGGCCTTGGGCGTAATCTCCGCACTGATGCCCCGCTCGCGCAACCGCTTCACCAGATCGCCGAAGCGCAGCTCCGCCACCTTGACCAGCTCCTCCAGCGCGAGTGGCTGGAAGGCGATGATCTCGTCGATGCGGTTCACGAACTCGATGCGGAAGAACTTGCGGATCTCCGGCATCAGTGTGTCGGCCGTCACGGGCACTCCGGATCCCGCCGACTCCGCAATGAGACCGGACCCGATGTTCGAGGTCATCACGATGAGCGTGTTCTTGAAGTTCACCGTGCGCCCCTGCGAGTCCGACAACCGCCCGTCGTCAAGCACCTGCAGCAGGATGTTGAACGCATCGGGGTGCGCCTTCTCCACCTCGTCGAGCAGAATCACCGAGTAGGGCTGGCGGCGCACGGCCTCGGTGAGCTGACCGCCTTCCTCATATCCCACGTAACCCGGTGGCGCACCGATGAGTTTGCTCACCGCATGCTTTTCCATGTACTCGCTCATGTCGAGACGGATCACGCGCTCCTCGCTGTCGAAGAGCATCTCGGCCACGGCCTTGGTCAGCTCGGTCTTGCCCACGCCCGTGGGGCCGAGGAAGAGAAAGCTGCCGATGGGGCGCCCTTCGCGGCCGAGCCCAGAGCGGTTGCGCAGGATGGCGTCGCTCACAGCCTGCACGGCCGCCTGCTGCCCGATCACGCGCTTCGCGAGGAACGATGGCAGGTTGAGCAGCTTGTCCTTTTCCTCCGCGCGCAGGCGCTTCACGGGAATCCCCGTCCAGCGTGAAACGACCTCGGCGATCTCGTCTTCGGTGACCTCCTCGTGGAACTCGCTGGATCCGACACGGCTTTTCGCGGCGGCCTCCTCGGCCTCCTTCAGCTTCGCCTCGGCGTCACGCAAGGTCTTGTATTTCAATTCCGCCGCCTTGTTCAAGTCATACGCGGCCTCGGCCTGCTCGATTTGCGTCTTCACTTCGCCGACCTTCGCCTGCGCGTCGCGCACGGCCTGGATGAACTTCGCGCGCGCGTCCCACTGCTTCTTCATCGCGCCGACGCGTCCCTGAAGGTCCGCGATCTCCTTTTGCAGGGCCTTCAGGCGCTCGCGGCTCTTGTCGTCCTTCTCCGACTTGAGCGCCTTCTCCTCGATCTGGTACTGCAGCAGCTTGCGCGACAGGGAATCCAGTTCCTCGGGCATGGTGTCGAGCTGGGTTTTCACCATTGCCGCGGCTTCATCCATGAGGTCGATGGCTTTGTCCGGCAAGAAGCGGTCGGCGATATAACGTGAGGAGAGCTTCACCGCTGCCACGATGGCGTTGTCCTGGATGCGCACGCCATGGTGGCGGTCGAAGCGTTCCTTGATGCCGCGCAAGATCGAGATACTTTCCTCCTGCGAAGGTTCGGCCACGGGCACGGGTTGAAAGCGGCGCTCGAGCGCGGGGTCTTTCTCGATGTGCAGCTTGTACTCGTTCAGCGTGGTCGCGCCGATGCAGTGCAGTTCGCCGCGCGCCAGCTTGGGCTTGAGCAGGTTGCCCGCATCCATGGCACCGTCGGCCTTGCCGGCGCCTACCAAGGTGTGGATCTCGTCGATGAAGAGCAAGGTATTCCCCTCGTCCTCCTCCAGCGCCTTGAGCACGGCCTTGAGGCGCTCCTCGAATTCACCGCGATACTTGGCGCCGGCGATCAGGCTGCCCATGTCGAGGCTGTACACCTTCTTGCCCTTGAGCGACTCCGGTACGTCGCCGCGCACGATGCGCTGCGCCAAGCCTTCGACGATGGCGGTCTTGCCGGTGCCCGGCTCTCCCACCAGCACGGGATTGTTCTTGGTCTTGCGCGAGAGGATGCGGATGACGCGGCGCACTTCCTCCTCGCGGCCGATCACGGGATCGAGCTTGCCCTCCTTCGCGAGCGCGACGAGGTCCTGCCCGTACTTGGCAAGCACGTTGTATTCGTTCTCGGCGTTGGCCGAGTGCGCCCCGGGGTTCTCCCCGCCGGATTTGCGATTGCGCATGATGGCTCCCTTGAGTTGGTCGAAATTCAGGTTGTGTTTTTGAATGATGCTTTTGAGCTCGAACATCTCCGCCCGGCCGACGACGGCCAGCAGCAAATGCTCCAGCGTGGTGAACGAATCCCCCATCTCGCGCGCGACGGCCTGCGCGCCCCGAAGGACGCGGTGGACATCGGGGGAGACCCTCACATCCTCCCCTTGCGCTTGGGCTCCCTCCGCAGTCTCGACCCGGGGAAGTTTCCGCGCGGCGGTTTCGAGATCACCGATGAAGGCGGCCGGGTCGGCCCCGCAGTCGCGCAGCGAGGGATCGAGCAGGCCGGCACCCGCGCGCAGCACGCCACAGGCCAGGTGCAGCGAGGTCAGTTCGGCATCGCGGTTTTCGTCCTTGATCGCCTGTGCATGCTGCAGGGCTTCCTGGGCGAGATGGGTGAATTCGTGTTTCGCGTTCATGGGGTCAAGGAAAAAGCAAACGGGGTGCCGCGAGTTAGCCGGGAACCGGAAGCGCCAGGCTGGCCTGAATGCCCGGAATTCCGGGATCGGGTCTTGCGCGGTGCTTCATCCTGAAACATATCGCGAAACGTGAAATACGGCATTGCAACCGCGGGAAGACGGGCATTGGGGGCCCCTCCCGGTGACCCCCTGTCCGGGGCCGGGGGTGCGAATGGTATTTCCCCGACACTTTGAAAAGACATCGTACATGCGAAAACGGAAAGAAAAGGAGGTTTTCAGGTGCGATGTGATTGGGTTGGCGATAGATTAACCGCTCACCCCGACCGGTTGCCGGCTTTGATGATTTCAACGACCCACTTCCTTCGTGCCTTCCTCCTCGCGCTCGGGGCCGGCTCCGCCGTCGCGGTGGCCCAACCCGAGGGGCTGCTGTGGAACGAGTTCACTCCGCGACTGACCATCGACGCCGGGCACATTGTACGCGGGGAGTACGGCAACGAGTTGAAGCTTTATCCGCTCAATCGCAGTACGGTGATTCTCGAACAAGGGGCCACGTACGAGAATTGGGAGTTTGGCGCCGGGTTTCGCAGCGTGGTGTGGTGGCCGTTTCCGGGGGGGAACGATCCCTTGCGCCGCAACTTGCGCGGCATGGCTCAGCTTTCGCAATTGCAGGCCAGGTACACCTTTGAAAGCGAGGCGACCCCGGGGTTTTTTCGCTTCGGGTTTTTTCCGTACAAATACAACCCCGACGCGAAAAACCTGGGCGAATACCTCTACCGTTCAGGAACCTATCCCGGGGTGGTACAGAACACCGACGGCTACCATCTGATCGATCACGCGCTGTATGAGGGGTACGGCTTGCAGGCTAGCTTCAGCCGCTTCGGGGGACGGTTGCACCACACCTTCAGCCTGTTCTCGGAGCAGACGACCATCCCGGTAGGCGACTTTTCGCCCGCGTACGATTTCGTATTTCGGCAAGGGGTGTTCGAACTCGGTGGGGGCGCGGTGCTCAACCGGTTCATCACGACTCAGGAGAAGCAACTCGCCCCGCGGACGCTCGAGAACGCCTACGTCTACGTCGATTCGGCCGGGGTCCGCGTGTACGAGGGCCCTTACGGCGCCTCTCCCCAGAAGAACGCGATCCAGACGGGCCTGGATCCGGCCATCACGTACGAGGCAGAATATTGGACCAAGCGCGGTGTGAAGCTGATGGTTCGTGGAGCGGTCGATTTCGGTTTCATGCTGCCGGAAGAGTTCCGTGGTCCCGACGACCTGCGACTCTACGCGGAGGCAGCGCTTCTCGGAGTTGAGGATCAACCTTATTACTACGAAGACTGGAAGCGCCGCGCGCCTGTGATGGCCGGAATCAATTTGCCGACGTTTCGCCTTGTTGATGTTTTGGCCGTGGAGGCGGAGTATTACGCCTCCCGGTTCAGCAACAACTTTTCTTACCAGGATCAGGGGTATCCGCGGTGGGGACGTCCCTACAGCCAGACCTACGTGAGCGGGCGTTCGAGTCGCGACAATTGGAAGTGGTCGGTGTACGGCAAAAAAACCGTTAACCGTCTCCTGCGCGTGCATGCCCAGGTGGCCAACGATCATTTACGCTTACCCGAATTTACCGGCAATGTGAGTGCGACGGAGTTGACCAATACTCCGGAACACTGGTACTACGTGCTGCGCCTTGAAGGCGGATTCTGACAGGCGACGAGGAGATGCCATGAACATATTCGATCCTGCATCCATCCGGCGGGCGGCGGTGTCCGCCCTTGCGTGCATCACCGTGGCCACAGCCCTGCCCGTCTCCGCCCAGGACGGCGACGTGATTCGCCATAACCTCGCCATTCGCACCTTCATGGACATCGGCCATATCGTCGATGGAACGATTCCTGAGCCCTATTGGCAAACGGCAGGACAGTCGGGGCCCGACGTGAGCATGCTCCCCCTCAACCGGGCCAATGTCTCCGTGGTACAGTCGGTCGCCGTCGATAATTTCGATGTCCTGGTGGGGATTTCGGGGCTGATCTGGTGGCCCTACGGCGGCGGCGTTAGCAACGCTAGTGAGCGCGCCATGAACGTACGGCCGATGATTCCGGTGGCGCGCGCGCGCTGGCGTTTCGGTGATGCGGAAACGAACTCCGGCGCCTTTTTGCTGGGAACCTTCAGCCACAAGTACAACCCGGACGCGCGCAACCTTGGTGAATATCTCTATCGCTCGGGCACGTACCCTGGTTATCTGTGGACCAACGAGGGTTGGCTGCTCATGAACCGGGCCGCGCACCGTGCTTACGGGGGTCTGCTGACACTGTCGCATTTCGGCGGTGCCTTCACGCAGAACTTCTCCCTGTTCATGCAGACGAATTACCACCCCGTGGGCGACTTCTCCCCGGGTTATGACTTCGGCTATAAGCACCCTTGGTTCGAGGTGGGGGGCGGCGTGGTATTGAACCAGTATCTTGCGATGCGTCCTAGCTTCCACACACCGAAGGCCGACGAGAACACTTACATCCGCGTCACGGACACCTCCACGAACACGGTGGAGTATGTTGGCCCCAAAGATCGGCAGAATGCGGGTTTCGGGCCGAACAGTGCGACGGAAGTCCTTCACCGCTGGACCCAGAAGGGCATCAAGGTGATGGGGCGCGCAGCGCTCAACCTGAACAGCCTGTTGCCCGAGGAAATCCGCAATCCCGAGGACTTGCGGGTCTTCGCCGAAATCGCCCTGCTGGGGGTCGAGAATCAGGACCTGTTCTATGAGGATCCTGTGGAACGCATGCCGATCATGTTCGGTATCAATCTGCCGACCTATCGATGGCTCGACCTTCTCTCGGTTCAGGTCGAATACCAGAAGGCGCGCTTCAACAACTTCGAGATCTACAATACCCAAGGTCTTCCCGTCTGGACTACGGATTTCGAACAGGATTCGAATGATCCGGTTCGTCTGGTTCCGGTCGCGGACCTGAAACCCGAAGACAACTGGAAGTGGTCGGTGCATGCGAAGAAGACGGTGAACCCGGTGATGACGGTGTATGCCCAGGCAGCGAGCGATCACTTCCGTCTCACCGATGGCTCGTTGCGCGCCAGCAATGTGCCGGTCACGAGCAAACCCTCGGAGTGGTACTATTTGATGCGCTTGGAGTTCACATTGCGTTGAGGCGCAACCGCAAGGAGAATGAACATGCAAAAAACATCTAAGGTTGTTCGCGCTGCCGCCGTGCTCGCGCTCTTCGCCACCGGCTCCCATGCACTCGTCACCCCCAACGAGACGAGTCGGCTCAAGGACAAGCGCATCCTCATTATCAACGGGCCGCATACAAGCCATGCGGATACGCGCGCGGCGATGACGACCAAACTGAACCAGATCTGGACGGCGGTCGGCGTGCAGCCATCCCAGGTGACCACGACGGTACAGCCCCCCAACAATCTCGCGGCGCTCATGCCATACGACATCATCATTTTTAATTACTGGTTCAACAACGAGAACAGCAGTTTCGCAGCTTTCCATTCCGCGTTTCGCCAGTGGGTCGAGATGGGGCCGAACGAGAACGGCAACAAGGGCTGGGTGGGCATGCATACCTCGGGCGCGACTCGTCCTGAATGGAAATGGTTTCGGGACAGTGTCAGTTCGATGCAGTACATCGTGCATACCGCAGCCGCCCAGAGCGGTACGGTGCACCGCAATGACACGTCCGCGGTCCCGCTTGACCCTCGCATCATGGAAGGGTTGCCGACGAGCTTTACGGGATCGGATGAGTGGTATGAATACGGCAAGAGCCCGTTCACCTGGCCCGATGTGCGGGTGATGTACTATCTGAACGAGGCGAGCCTGAGCAATCCCATTTCCGCCCACTTCAGCCCCCATCCCATGGCATGGTATCGTGAAGAGCCGAACAACAAGACGCGTTTCTTTTTCACACCCATGATTCATGCTCCTGCGGGGGTGAACAGCCAGCAGGGCAACGACTTTTTCCCCAGCCTTATTTTGAGGGCTTTGGAGTGGGTGGCGAACTATACGGACACATCCTCTTCGATCTTCCTGAACGGTCGCATCTTGCGCAACGCGGAGCAGGCCATCCACATCAACGGAGGCAACCTCGAGATCCGCGCCGAAGGGGCCTGGCGTCTCGAAGTCCGTTCATTGCAGGGGCGGGTTCTTTATCGCACGAGTGGCACGGGCACCCAGACCCATCGCCCCGCAGCATTCCAGAAACCCGGAATGTACGTGGTGCGGGTTTCCTCGCCGCAAGGGAATTTCACCCAGCGGGTGATGGTTCAGTAGGGGCGAATGATTATTCGCCCCTACTGAACCCCCGACTCCTACCCCCTGCCTTTTCTCAAAACGCCATGCTGATCCCCGTGATCCAGGCGAATTGCTGGGCCCAGTCCCCGCGTGTCGTCAACAGCTGTCCGAACTGCAGTTCCGTCAGCAGGTAGAGGGCCTTCACGTTCTCGCCCATCTCCGGCCTGATGCGCAGGATGTCGATGGCGATGCCGGGCTGGGTGAGAAAGTTGACGGCCCGGTTCGGGTTGTCGATGCCTTGGGGAACCAGCAGGAAGTCGAGACGCTGTCCGAGCGTCGCCCCCGCATAGCGCGAGAACTTCCACCCGCCTCCCGCGGAAAGCCCCAGGCCGGCCCGGGTTTCGTCGAGGGGTTCTCGCAGATCGAGCGTGTCGGCCGTGCGGATCGAGAAGTTCACCGCGTCGACACCGAGCCGCATGCCCGCGAAGGCCGCCGCGTTGGGCCAGGCTTTGTGGATGCGTGCAAGCAGGAAGTAGCGGTTCTCGACATCCTGCCGGTCTCCGGAAGGTTCACCCGCATTGATGCGGAAGCCGAACCCCCCCGAAATCCGATCCGTGTAGAAGTAGCCGACCTCGCCCTGCCACTGATAGAGCGGATCTTGCCAGGCTTGCGCCTTCGAAGCCGGGTCGATGTCCGTGGATCGGGAGCGCCCCCCCGCAAAGGAACCGTAAATGCCGCGATAGAGATACATGCCCGCGTTGGGGTAGGGGATGGACACTTCAACGCGGGTGGGTTTCGGAAGCGCGTCGCGCAAGGTCTGGGCTTGCGCCGCCGTATATCCGCCGGCGGCCAGGAGCGCACATGCCGACAGCAGGTTCCGCAGGGATCGGAGCAGGACGCGCGGCGCGGTGGGCATTGCGTCAAGGTACATTCGGGACGCCCTCGAGAGCCGCGCCTCGCGCGCTTCGGACGAGAGGCCTTCCCGTATCCCCGGAACGCCGCGGGCATACCGGGAGTCCCCCACGTTCTATCTTTCCCCGCTTCCGTGTCTGCTATCGGCAGGTCCGGTTGCACCGCGAAACGACGGGGCCCGAGTGGCGGAATTGGTAGACGCTGAGGACTTAAAATCCTTTGGCCGCAAGGCCGTACGAGTTCAAGTCTCGTCTTGGGCACTCCCGCGATTTCGCGGCGTCATCGTGGAAGGGATCGAATCGGAAAATGCTGACACCCGCAATTTTTCTTGACCGCGACGGCACCTTGCACGAAGACGTGGCCTACATGACCGATTTCGCCGACTTCAGGCCGTTGCCCGGGGTGGAAGAGGCCTTGCGCGTGATGCGGGGCAAGGGCTACCACCTGTTCGTGGCCACGAACCAAAGCGGAGTCGCGCGCGGGATGCTGACCCTCGCGCAGCTGGAAGCGCTGAACGCGAAAATCGGGGAATACTTCAGGGAGCGCGGGGCGGAGATCGAGGGGTTCGCCGTGTGTCCCCACCATCCCGAGGGAACGGTTCCCGAGTTCACCCGGGTGTGCGACTGCCGCAAGCCGGGCCCCGGGATGATTCTCGAGCTGGCGCGCCGCCACGATCTCGACCTGCCCCGCAGCTACATGGTCGGCGACATGCCGCGCGACGCCCTGGCGGGGCTGGCAGCGGGCACCGGGGCGGCGCTGGTTCCCCCCCGGCCCGGGGGTGTT
Source organism: Fibrobacteria bacterium (assembly GCA_050486505.1). Taxonomy (GTDB): domain Bacteria; phylum Fibrobacterota; class Fibrobacteria; order UBA11236; family UBA11236; genus UBA11236. The sequence goes on from JBJHDK010000007.1 coordinate 51,947, forward strand.
TCGGAGCTTGACAACACCGGCCGTTTAAAGGAATTTGCAACCCTGTTGGCTTTCGCAAACAGCTTGAGAGGAGTGGATGCATCCCATGCCTAAGGATGTAGCCCGGGAGGCTGATCTCCCCACACAGGACGAACTCAGAACCCTGAACCAGGAATGGGAGGCGGGGAAGTTGGGCGGAATTTCCGCGCACCTGCTGGAGTTCGTCGAGCGCCATCGCTCCGAAATCCTCGCCTTGGCGAACCACAGTTATTCTCCCGAAGAATTGGTCGATGCAGTGCGGCGATGCGTGCGCCAACGCGGGTTCATCCATTTGCCCCTCGACATGGCCGACCAGATCCGCGAGATCAGCAACGAGATCTGGTACCATGGCGAGCGCGGCGACTTCAACCGCGCCAAGATCCAGGAAGAGTGGACCGTGAAGCACGCCAGCACGTGGCGTCGCTGGCGCGTGAAGCAGATCCTGTACGTGATCGACCGCCGCGCGTCCGATGTCGCCGCGGCGCTTTTGGCATCGCGGTGACCCTGTAAGGGCGAGCCATGGCTTGCCCTCACAGGGTCCCGTGACTCCCGTCACACCCCGCCGCGGCAGCCCTTGCTACCTTCCCCCTCCGCAGGTTTAATCCCCGGAGCCCCCCATGCCTGAAACACCGCGCGAGCCGTCGCCCGACCGCCTCTTCGCATTCTTCGAGCGGCTCAAGACCATGAGCTCGATCCAGCGCTTCGGCACGCTGCCGATGATCCAGGGCGAGAACGTGGCGTCGCACAGCTTCAACGTGGCCATCCTCGCGCTGCTGACGGCCGACTACGAGGGCGAAGGCGCGGGCATCGACGTGGAAAAGGTGTTGCGCTCGGCCCTGCTGCACGATTTCGAGGAGACGATCCTCTCCGACATTCCCCACCCGATCAAACACCGCTTCCAGGGCGGCAAACTGGGCAAGGTGCTGAAGGACATCGTGCCCGACCTGGTGCGCGACGAGATCTTCAAGGAATTGCCCCAGCCCCTGCGCGATCGCTGCACGCGCGCGGCGCTCACGGCCAAGGAGGGCGTCGAAGGGCGCATCGTCGCGGCCGCCGACGCGATGGACATTTTGATGACCGCGTTGCGCGAGCTGAAGATGGGCAACCGTTACTTCCAGTCGATCTTCGATATCGGCTTGAAGTTGTTGTCGCAGTACGAGGACTTCAGGTTCGCGAAGCTGTTCGCCGAGAGCGCGCGCCGCTACCGCGAGCGCGACTACCATGCCGAGGCGCAGCCGACCTTCTCCGACGAGTTCGTCGATCCCGTGCGCGGGATGATGTAGGCACTCCGGCCCCCACAAAAAAGAGCCCGGAATCTTGCGACTCCGGGCTCCTTGAGTTCAGGCGCGGCCGGATTGCTCCGGCCATCCCTTACTTCTTCTTCTTGGCGACCTTCTTGACCGCCTTTTTGGCGGACGTCTTCACGGTCTTCTTTGCGACCGCCTTCTTCGCCGGCTTGGCTTTTGCGGCCTTTGCGCCGCGCTTCTCCTCGAGCGCCGCCTGCGCCGCCGCGAGGCGGGCGATGGGCACGCGGAAGGGAGAGCAGCTCACGTAGGCGAGACCCGCCTTGTGGCAGAACTTCACCGAGGACGGGTCGCCGCCGTGCTCGCCGCAGATGCCGAGCTTGATGTCGGGACGGGTCTTGCGGCCCTTCTCGATCGCGATCTCGATCAGTTGGCCGACGCCGGTCTGGTCGATGCTCGCGAACGGATTGGCCTTCACGATCTCTTCCTCCTGGTAAGCCGGGAGGAACGAGCCCGAGTCGTCGCGGCTCATGCCGAGCGTGGTCTGCGTCAGGTCGTTGGTGCCGAAGCTGAAGAACTCGGCGGTCTGCGCGATCTCGTCGGCCGTCAGCGCGCCGCGCGGGATCTCGATCATCGTGCCGACCTGGTAGGACAGCTTCACCTTCTTTTCTGCCTGCACGGCCTTCGCCGTTGCGTGCACGATGGCAACCTGCAGGTCGAGCTCCTTCTTGAAGCCGATCAGCGGGATCATCACCTCGGGCTTGGCCTTGATGCCGGCCTTCTGGGCCTCGGCGGCTGCCTCGAAGATGGCGCGGGCCTGCATCTCGGTGATTTCGGGGAACTTGATGCCGAGGCGGCAGCCGCGGAAGCCGAGCATGGGGTTGAACTCATGCAGCTCGTGCACGCGGTTGATGATCTTCTCCACCGGCATGCCCAGCTTGCGCGCCAGATCCATCTGCTGTTCCTTGCTGTGGGGCAGGAACTCATGCAGCGGGGGATCGAGCAGGCGGATGGTCGCCGGCAGGCCCTTCAGCTCCTTGAAGATGCCGAGGAAGTCGGCGCGCTGGTAGGGGAGCAGCTTCGCCAGCGCGGCCTTGCGGGCCTCCAGCGAACCGGCGAGGATCATCTCGCGCATCGCGTCGATGCGGTCACCCTCGAAGAACATGTGCTCGGTGCGGGTCAGGCCGATGCCCACCGCGCCGAAGGCCACCGCGTTGCGGGTCTGCTCCGGGGTGTCCGCGTTCGTGCGTACGGTCATGCGGGTGGACTTGGCGCACCACGCCATCAGTTGCGCGAAGTTGGTGTAGGTGCGGCTCTTGAGCGCTTCCTTGTCGCCCTCGACCAGGGCCTGCACCACCTCGGACGGGGCGGTCTTCACTTCGCCCGCGTACACCGTGCCGGCCGTGCCGTCGATGGAGAGGTAGTCGCCCTCGTGGTATACCGTGCCGTCGATCGTGAGCGTGCGCCTGTCGTAGTCGATGTGCAGCGCGGCCGCGCCGCACACGCAGACCTTGCCCATCTGGCGTGCGACGAGCGCCGCGTGCGACGACACGCCGCCGCGCGCGGTGAGGATGCCCTCGGCCGCGATCATGCCGCGCAGGTCCTCGGGCGAGGTCTCGACGCGGACCAGCAGCACCTTTTCGCCCTTGTCGGCGGCTTCAACGGCCTTCTCGGCGCTGAAGTAGATCTTGCCCGAGGCGGCGCCGGGGCCGGCGGGGAGGCCGGTGGCGCAAACGGGAACGCTCTTCACCGCCACGCGGTCGAAGATGGGGGCCAGCACCTGGTCGAGCTGCTCGGCGGGAACGCGGGTCACTGCGGTCTCCCAGTCGATGAGCTTCTCCTTCACCATCTCGACGGCGATGCGGACCGCGGCCACGCCCGTGCGCTTGCCGTTGCGGGTCTGCAGCATGTAGACCTTCTTGTCCTGGATGGTGAACTCGAAGTCCTGCATGTCCTTGAAGTGCTTCTCGAGCACGCCGCGGATGCGCTCCAGTTCCTTGTAGGAGGCGGGCTGCTTCTGGGCCAGCTTGGCCACGGGGTCGGGAGTGCGCACACCGGCCACCACGTCCTCGCCCTGCGCGTTCATCAGGAACTCGCCGTAGAACACCTTCTCGCCGGTGGCCGGGTCGCGTGTGAAGGCCACGCCGGAGCCCGACTCTTCGCCGGTGTTGCCGAAGACCATGGCCTGCACGTTCACCGCGGTGCCCCACTCGGCGGGGATGTTGTACTTGCGGCGGTACACGATGGCGCGGTCGTTCATCCAGGAGTTGAACACGGCGCCCACTGCGCCCTTCAGCTGCTCCCACGGATTGGACGGAAAGCTCTTGCCCGTGCGGTCCTTCACCATTTTCTTGAAGCGGGCGACCATTTCCTTCATGTCGTCGGCGGAGAGATCATTGTCCTCGGCATGGGCGTTGCCCAGGCGCTCTTTCTTGAGGGTCTCGATCACGACCTCGAAGGGCTCATGGTCTTCGCCCGGAGCCTTCTGCACACCGAGCACCACGTCGCCGTACATCTGCACGAAACGGCGGTAGCAGTCCCACGCGAAGCGCTCGTTGTTCGTCGCCTTCACCAGCGCCTGCACGGTGTCGTCGTTGAGGCCGAGGTTCAGGATGGTGTCCATCATGCCGGGCATGGAGTCGCGCGCGCCCGAGCGCACGGCCACGAGCAGGGGGAACTTGTTCTTGTCGCCGAACTTGAAGCCCATGCTGGCCTCGAGGTGGCGGACGCCTTCCTCGATCTGCTTCTGCAGGACGGCGGGGTAGGTGCGCTTGTTGGCGTAGTAGTGGGTGCAGACTTCGGTGGTGATGGTGAAGCCGGCGGGTACGGGCAGGCCGATGCGCGCCATTTCGGCGAGGTTGGCGCCCTTGCCGCCGAGCAGGTTGCGCATGGACGAGTTGCCGTCCGTCTTCTTTCCGCCGAACAAGTAAACGTATTTCGAGGCTTTCGCCATGACCGGACTCCCTTTTGGATGATCCCGCGCGCGATGCCTGAATTTTTCCAAGGGCGCGCGGGTTGACGTGATTGAAACCGAGACGGCGCAATTTAGCAAAGACGGGCGGGGTCGAGAACGATTTCTCGGGGCGAAATCGTTGATTCTACGGGGAACTATGGGGGTAACCCCTGCGGGCGATTCTACGTCCCGGGGGCGCGGGGGTGACATTGTAGGGGCGAACAATTGTTCGCCCCTACAATGTCACGAATCAGACCTCCACCCCCACGTCGGTTCGCACGTCGGAGATCGAGAGGTTGTACAGCATGGTTTCCATTTCCAGGGCGATGGGGAAGAGCACGTCCGATTCCAGCCTTTTGTGTTCCTCGTACTGCACGCTGAAGTCATCGAGCCGTTCCGCGAGCCGCGCGGCATGGGGGTCGCCGTTGTGGAAGGCGTGGGTGTCGCGCAGCCGCACGACGATGCGTCCGAACTGGCTGGGGCTCAATCCCGGGGAGTGGCACTTGCGATAGGCCACCGCCAGGCGCAGCGATCCGTCGGTGATCTCGGGGTTGACGCGCGGGTCGCGCAGGCTGGCCTCGTAGCGCAGCACGCGGGGGAAGAACAGCGACTCCTCGTTCGCGATCTCCTTGATCACGGCGGAGACCGCGCTCGCAAAGTCGTCGCGCAATTCGGCGATCTCGGGATCGAGCGAGTCCCAGTCGTCGAAGGCTTTGGCGATGCCGGGCAGCGCGTCGCTCAAGAAGTCGCGGTGGCGTTGCACGAGGTGGTCGGCGAGATGCGAGACGGGCAGGTCGTTCCAGCACGAGTCATCGCCCGGAACGGGCAGGGCCGCCGCCATCGTGAGGAACTTGTCCAGCTTATTGGCGTTGCGGAACAGTTCGCGCAGCGGGGCGCCGGGACGCTCCCATGGTTCGGCGCCGAAGACGGCGAGGTTTTCGGCGAGTCGCGGGCGTTGGCGCAACGCGAGATGGACGGGGGTATAGTGCGAAATGTGCGGAGTATTCATGGGCGGCTCATTTATTCGGGGGGGACAAAGGTCCGGAACCCTTTTAACAAAGATTTGACAAATATACTGTCGATTTGGGAAACGCGCCGCTGCCCCGCGGGAGTTTTCAACAGCCGTCGATGCGCAATTTGGCAAAGACGTCGGCAAACAGCCCCTCAAAACACCCCGATTTCGGGCCCGAAACGCGCCGAAAATCAAGGGCCGCGAAATTCGCGCGTTTCGCCGGGGAAGACGTTGGAAATATGGGATTTAATGGGGTTATGCCAGCGCGCCGCTGCGGCGGCGGATGCCGGAGATGGAGAGGTTGTAGAGTGTTTTTTCCGTCTCCATCGACATGGGGTAGAGCACGTCCGATTCCAGGCGCTCGTGCTCTTCGAACTGGGCGCGGAAGTCTTCGAGCCGCCCGATGAGCAGGTCCGCCCAGGGGTTACCCTCCCGGGCGGCATGCGTGTCCTTGAGTCGCTCGACCAGTTGGCCCAGCCGTTCGGGGTTCAGGTCGGCCGTGTGGCTTTTGCGGTAGGCCACGGCGACCCTGAGGGAGCCCCCGTTGAACTCCGGGTTGATCGAAGGGTCCCGCAGGCAGGCTTCGTAGCGCAGGACCCTGGGGAAGAAGTGGCTCTCCTCGTTTTCGACTTCGGAGCGCACCCCCTGCACGAAACGTTGGAAGTCTTCACGCAAATCGACGATTTCGGGATCCAGGGAGTCCCACTCGTGAAAGAATCCCGCGATGTCGGGGAGTGTGACCATGAAGAAATCGCGGTGGTTCTGGGTGAGGTAGTCAACGAGATGCGCGGCGGGCAGGTCGTTCCATCGGGAGTCGGGCGCCGGGATGGGCATGCTGGCGGCTTCGGCCAGCATGCGCCCGAGCGTATCGTCGCGGACGACTTCGCGCAGCGGGCTGGCGGGGTGATCCCAAACCTCGCTGCCGGCCTTTTCAAGGCGAACGGCGAGCAGCGGCCTCAGGCGCAGGGCTTCCTGCACGGGGGTGTCCTCGGTAATCAGGTGGGTGATCATCGACGAATCCTTTTCTCGGGGGCGAAACGGAGCGCGGGTCGAAAATCGACCTCCCGTAACCTAATGTCGGAAAAGGATTTCCGCTGGCCGTCCCCGGGGAGGGGAGGGTGGGGGGATCCCCTGAAAACCGCGTGTCAGGAGGGGGCACCCCCTTACTTCACCAAAAAACCGAGACGGGTCAAATTTTCGGAGACGGATTTTTTTTCGGCGGGGATTCCGGTGATGGTGAATCCCGTGAATTCGTGGCGCACCGGATAAGTTTTCCTCAACCCGTCGAAGGATGTTGAAAACTTGGGGTGGTCGAGGCAGGCGCGCAAACTCGCGTCGTCGCGGGCGATGTCGTAGGCGTGGCGCACGCAGAATCGCAGCGTGGTTTCCACCGTGTCGAGGTTGCGTCCCGTCGGCCGGATTTCGGGCTCTTCGGGCACGGGGTAGGTGACGGCGGATGCGGCTTCGAGGCCGAAGTGCGCGAGGAACGCCGCGTGGATTTGCGCGGTGCCGTTGAGCTTTCCCTGGATCGAGTAGCCGGCGATGTGCGGGGTGGCGAGGTCGCAGCGCCGGATGAGTTCGGGGCTCACGTTCGGTTCGCCGGGGAAGACGTCGAGCACGAGGTGGCGGACCTTGCCCGCATCGTGCGCCGCAAGCAGGGCGCCCTCATCGATGACCTCTCCGCGCCCCATGTTCATCAGGACTTTCGGCGCGTCCCAGCCCGCGAAGAGGCCGGCGTTCACCATGTTCAGGGTGGGGTGGGGGCCGGACCGGGTCAACGGTGTGTGGAGGGTCACGATGTCGGCGCGCGCGGACAGCTCGCGCAATGCCAGGAACCCGCCGGTCGGCGGGACGACGCCCGAGTCCGCGAGCGGGGGATCGCAGAGCAGAACGTTCAGCCCCAGCGCGGGGGCGATGGCGGCGACCTGTTTGCCGACGTTGCCGTAGCCGACAACGCCCACGGTTTTTCCCCGCAGTTCGAGGCCGTGGCGGCCGTGCAGGTGCAGCAGGGCGGCCACGAAGTACTCGGCCACCGAGCGGGCGTTGCAGCCGGGCGCGGCGGAGAATCCGATACCCTTCGCGCGGAGGTATTCCTGGTCGATGTGGTCGACGCCGATGGTGGCGGTGCCGACGAATTTGACGCGCGATCCTTCAAGGAGGTCGGCGTTGACCTTGGTGATCGAGCGGACGAGCAACGCGTCGGCGCTGCTGTTTCGCACATCCGCTGCCGTCAGCGTGCGGCCGTGGAAGGTGGTGACGGTGCCGTAGGCGCCGAAGACCTCGCGGCCCTGGGGGATGTTTTCGTCGATGAGGAGGTTCATGAAATAGGCAGTGTACAGTGGGAAGGGGGGTTAACCGAAAATGAATCGTACGACGCGCTTAAGTGGATGCTGAGCTACGCGCCGTTCTTGGCCGTGTGGAAAAATCTCAATCGGAAAGAATTGCTTTTGTTTGTGGAGCCATACCAAGTACCATGCAAACACAACTTCCCATGTATCACCGAGTACATCTGAATACGTGAGTGTGCCGTAGAGGCAAAACTCGGTTTCTCGAACAGAAGTTTGAGTACCATCAGGAAGCCTTCTTGCCTCAGGTAGAGATTTGTACTGCTCATAATTGGATGAGTAGAGCGCGACTACCACGTGCGACACTTCCGCTCCGGGGCTAATAGTCCATAACTCATCACTTGAATAATTATTGCGAGACATTCCACGAATCGCTTGAAGATCCTCTTCGTCAATACGGGGCCGCTGTCCCTCAGCGCTGCGTGTTATGCCTTTTGTGGAGGCAGTGTACCAAACATCTCTGGCAGGTGTTCTTCCGTGATTTCGAAAACTAGGGCTAATACGTAGAGACGCGGCTTGAAAAACGCTGTCAGAACTCTCATTACATCCTTCTTGATTAAGGGCTACGGTCAAGTAGGCACGCGACTCCCGCTTGGATTGGCCGCGAGCGACTCGAAAGGTTCCCCAACTAAGAAGGAATGCGAGGGCGGCAAAAAATGCGAGTACCCACGTTGCCCAAACCAGACGCTTCGTTGCGGATACAAGCTCCCTGTTTGCTTGCACCACATCAATATGGTGTTGATTACCTGATAGAAGGTTGGTTCCGGCGGCTTCCGAATGAACTTCGGTCGTGGCAGTATCGACGATAATCGGTGTGTCAAGATCGGCAAGGCTGTCCGCGACGGAAGTCGAGGCGACCAGCAGGCCGAAAGACATTGCTATGAAAAACTTCATCGGCTCCACTCCGTCACCCCGGCGAAGGCCGAGGTCCAGTCAGCGCAGTATGGCCCACAACAAGCCCC
>JBJHDK010000008.1:0-58734 GCA_050486505.1 Fibrobacteria bacterium
GTCCAGGAAGGCGCCGAGCAGCTGCATCCCGGCGCTGGTCAGGATGGACTCGGGGTGGAACTGCACCCCCTCCACGTCCACCTCACGGTGGAGCAGACCCATGATCAGGCCGTCCGAGGTCTCCGCGGTGACCTTCAAGACCGCCGGCAGGGTGGCCCGCTCCACGATCAGGGAGTGGTATCGGGTGGCGGTGAAGGGAGAGGGGAGCCCCGCGAACAGGCCCTTTCCGTCATGCTCCACCTCTGAGACCTTGCCGTGCAGAGGCTCGGGCGCGCGCAGTACGATCCCGCCGAATGCCGTGCCGATGGCCTGGTGCCCGAGGCAGACTCCGAGGAGGGGAATCTGCGGCGGCACGGCGCGGATGAGGTCGACGGAGATTCCGGCTTCGGCGGGGGTGCAGGGGCCGGGGGAGACCACGATATGCGACGGCTTCATGGCGAGAACTTCCGCCACCGTCGCCTTGTCGTTGCGCACCACGCGCAGGTCGGGCTCCATCTCGCCGAGGTATTGCACCAGGTTCCAGGTGAATGAATCGTAATTATCCAGGAATAGAATCACGATACGTTCCCCGATGATGCCATTTCCACCGCCAGCATGGCCGCGCGGGCCTTGTGGCGTGTCTCATCGTATTCCGTGACGGGCACGGAGTCGGCCACGATCCCCGCGCCGGCCTGCGCGTAGGCGATGCCGTCTTTCAACGTCAGCGTGCGGATGGCGATGGCCGAGTCGAGGTTGCCGCGGAAGTCGAGGTAGCACACCGCCCCGCCGTAGATGCCGCGGCGCGTGGGTTCCAGGTCGTCGATGATTTGCATTGCGCGGATCTTCGGGGCGCCCGAGAGCGTGCCCGCGGGCAGGCACGACATCAGCGCGTCGAGCGCATGCTTGTCCTCACGCAGCCTTCCCTTCACCACCGAGACGATGTGCATCACGTGGCTGAGGGGCTCGACCTCCATGAACTGCGCGACGCGCACGCTGCCGTAGGCGCACACGCGCCCGAGATCATTGCGTCCCAGGTCGACCAGCATCACATGCTCGGCGCGTTCCTTCGGGTCGGCAAGCAGCTCCGCGGCCAGGGACTTGTCTTCCGCATCATCGCGCCCGCGCGGTCGCGTGCCCGCGATGGGCTTGGTCTCCGCTTCGCCGCCCTGCACCTTCACCAAAGTTTCGGGCGATGCTCCCACGACTTCGAAGTCGCCGTGGCCGGAGAAGTCGAGGTAGAACATGTAGGGCGACGGGTTGATCGCGCGCAGCCGGCGATACACCGACACCGCATCGGCGGAAACGGGCGCCTCGAAGCGCTGCGACAGCACGATCTGGAACGCGTCGCCCGCGCGAATGTATTCCTTGCAGGCTTCGACGCCTTCGAGGAATTGATCCCGCGTCATGTTCGACTTCCAGTCGAAAGAAGGCGGGAAGGACGCGGGGGACTCCAGGAGTCCGCCCCCTGCCAGGGGCGAGCGGAGTTCGGCTTCCAGGGAGTCGATCAGGGATACTGCGCGGTCGCGTGCGGCCTCGAGGCTGCCGTACACGTCGGGCATGACGTTGGCGACGATGCTGAGGCGGTGCTTGAGGTGATCGAACACCACGAAGGCCTCGTAGATGCCGAAGTCGAGGTCGGGGATGCCGTAGTCGTCGCGGCCCTGCGCGGGGATGGTGTCCTCGAGGAGACGCACCGAGTCGTAGGCGAAAAACCCCACCGCTCCGCCCGCGAAGGCGGGCAGGTCGGGCTCCTCGACCGCGCGGAAGCGTTCCAGAAACTTCCGGAACTCATGGAGGGCGTCGCCCTCGAAGTCGCGTTCTTCCCTGCCCCGAACTGCGATGGATCGGCCGCGTGCACGGAAGACATAGAGTGGGTCGCGGCCAAGGAAGGAATAGCGCGCCAGTTTTTCGCCGATCTCGACGCTTTCAAGCAGGAAAGCCCTTTCACCGGAGCGCTTCAGCTTCATCAGCGCGGTGATTGGGGTTTCCAGGTCGGGCAGGAAGTCGCGGCTGACGGGCAGCACGTTCGCACCGGATCGTTCCAGACGTTCGCGCATGGTGTCAATGGTGGGTATCACAGCCTTGTTCCCGCGAAAAAACCGTAAAAACAGTCGAGGAATAATAGTTTAAGACCCATGCCCGCCCCGTGGATCCGCTTGTTGCCGCTTGTCTTCTGCACGGGTTTTGCCTGGGCCGGTGACGCCCCCGTGAAAGTCTGGGTCGAGCTGCGCGACAAAGGCCCCACGGCCTCCGGCCTGACGGGGCTTGCCTGGGAAGACGCCCCCGTGCATCCGCCTTACCTCGAAGCGTTGCGATCCGGGGGGCTCGACATCTCCGTGACACTGCGGTGGCAGAACCGCATCTCGGGGCGCGTCGAGCCTTCCCGCGTGCAGGCGTTGCGGGCGCTTCCCTTCGTTCGGGCGGTGGAAGAGTTTCCGCGCAAGGTCCCGCAGGCCCCGGCCAGGGGCGCGTCCCCGCGCGTCCCCCCATCTCTCGCCAAATCCTCCACGACGGACTTTTGGGAGTTCGGCGCCTTGTTCGCGGGAACCGGCCTCGGAGCCTTGCGTGACACGCTCGCGCTCCGAGGGTTGCTTTCCGGGCAGGGAGTGCGCATCGCCCTGATGGACGCGGACTTCTTTCTCGGTCACCGTGCCTTTGATTCACTGCGCGCATCGGGGCGGATCGTGGATCAATGGGATTTCGTGGGGGACACCTCCGTGGCCGTACTGGATTCCGTGGGCCCGAGTCACGGCGCCCTCGTCCTGTCACTGCTTGCGGGACGCCTTCCCGGCACGCTGGAGGGGGCGGCTCCGGACGCGGAATATCTCCTCTACCGGACCGAGGACGAACTCGTCGAAGATTACGTCGAGGAGGATTTTCTGGCCGCGGCCTTTGAACGCGCGGTTGATTCCGGAGCTCAAGTGATCAACGTCAGCCTCGGCTACCGGTACGATTTCGATACGCTTCCCGATTTCCCGCATGCCATGATGGACGGCCGCACGCGTCCCTCCTCGCTCGCGGCGATCGGCGCGGCCCGGCGCGGAGCGATCGTGGTGGTGGCGGCGGGGAACGAGGGACTGCTGCGCGACGGAGAACCGACGCTCACGGCGCCGGCGGATGCCGACAGCATTCTCGCCGTGGGCATGGTCACCGCCGCGGGCACGCGATGCGGCTACTCGAGCACGGGGCCATCGTTCGACGGGAGGATCAAGCCCGATCTTTCCTCGCTGGGATGCATTGTGCGCGTGGCCAGTCCCGCGACGCTTTCAGGGGTCTCGAATTCCGGAGGCACGAGTGTGGGGGCACCGGTGGTGGCGGGTGCGGCGGCGCTTCTCTTGCAATTGCACCCGGGAGATGCAGGGGTCGGGGCCGCCCAGCAGGTTCGCAGGGCGCTGCTCGAAGCCGCCTCCCGGGCCGCGAATCCGGACAACCTCGCCGGGCACGGCCTGATGCGTGCAGCCGAGGCCCATTGCGCGCTCGCCTTCGGCGGTGCGTGCGTCCCTCCGCGCCCCCCGCTTGCAGCGAAGGGCGTGTACATGTGGCGCGGCGGGACGCTGGGCGCGCTGCCGTGGCCCAACGACCTCGACATGCAGCGCGCGCGCGCATGGGATCTTCAGGGGCGCTCCGTCCCCATTCGGGGAACGCAGGTGCTCGATGATGACGGCAACGCCCTGCTGCGCTCTCCCGTGCGCCGCGCGCCGGGCCCGTACATCTTGAGAGTTCCTGCCGTGGAAGGAGGCTCCCCGTAATTTTTCGATCGCTCCGCCGCCTCGTGAGCCGCTTCGCAATTCCCGTCAATTCTTGTTTCACTACTATTCCCCCATGAGTCGCAAGACATTCCCGTTCGTTGCGGCGCTGGTGTTGCTCGCCGGCGGCTTCGCCGAGGCGCAATGGTCGCGAACCCCTGTCGTGCGCCCCGAGATCCTCGCAGGGCTGCCGCACGACACCTCCGCCTTCACTCAGGGGCTTCTGTGGCTTGATGGAAACCTTTTCGAGAGCACCGGGCAATACGGAAAATCATCATTGCGCGAGGTCGAGCCCGAGACGGGCAAGGTGCTTCGAATTCAGGCGCTTCCCGACCGGTATTTCGGCGAGGGGCTGGCTTGGTACCGCGGCGAGTTCGTGCAGCTCACCTGGCGCGAGGGCGTGGCATTCCGCTGGGCGCGTGACGACTGGAGCGAGCCGCTCGGCACCTTCACGTACGATGGTGAAGGGTGGGGGCTTGCCGCGATGGACGGCGCGCTTTGGATGACCAACGGATCCGACACCCTGTATCGCCGCGACGCTTCGTTCCGGGTGACCCGCAAGGTTCCGGTCCGCCTCGATGGCCGTCCGGTGCCTCGGCTCAATGAACTGGCGGCCGTGCGGGGAAAAATCATCGCCAATCTTTTCTATTCGGATTCGCTCGTCGTCATCGATCCTGAGTCCGGGCGCGTTCTCGCCGTCGTCGACGGAAGCGGGGTCGCCGCTCGCAGCGGTCGCCGCTCCCGGCACGACGTGATGAATGGCGTGGCCTGGGATCCGGGTCGCAACGAGTTTTATCTCACGGGCAAGAATTGGCCTGTCATGTTCCGGGTTCGCATTCCTTTTGCATTCTGAGCCGTGAATCACCCACGTACCCGAACGTTTGCCTTTCTTGCGCGTCTCCCGACACCGGGTCGGGTGATGCTGCGAGCCGCCCCGCTCCCGGCGTTGCTCGCGCTCATGGTTGCATCCGACGCCTCCGAGTTGCGCTGGGTGCGCACCGCCGAATGGCTGGGGAACGATTCCGCGGCGACACTGGTGGTGCGGGAGCCGTGGCAGGGTGCGCGGGAACCCTTGGGCTACACCTTCATTCCGCCGACGGCGCCGCGCCGGGGCGCCCCCCCGACGGCGGTGCGCCTGCCGGTGCGGCGCGTGGCCGCGCTGGCGTCGGTGCACGTCGCCATGCTTTCGGAACTGGGCGAGGCGGAGCGCATCATCGCCGTCGACGCACGAAGCCATGTGTATGATGCATCGGTGCGCGCCGCGGTGGCCGAGGGGAGAGTTCTGCCGGCGGGCTCGGGGCCGCAACTGAACGTGGAGCGGCTGCTGACGATGCGCCCCGATCTCGTGCTGGCCAATGCCGTCGGGGCTTCGGAGCATGCCGCGCTACAGAGGCTGGCTCGCGCGGGGGTTCCCGTGGTCATCACTTCCGAGTGGATGGAGAACCACCCACTGGCCCGTGCGGAGTGGCTGCGCGTCATCGGTCGTCTCGTCGGGCGCGCGGAACGGGCTGACTCGATCTTCGCTTTCGTCGAGTCCGCCTATCTCGAGCAGGCGGAGATCGCGCGCGCGCGGGAGGAAAAACCCTTCGTGATGCTGGGTGCCCCCTTCCGGGACCAGTGGTTCGTGCCCGGGGGACGCAGTTACATGGCGCGCTTTCTCGAGGATGCGGGCGCGTATTACCTCTGGCGCGACGACCTCAGTGCCGGAGGCATTCCGCTGAGCATCGAAACGGTGCTGGCGCGAGCTGCCGGCGCGCAGCTTTGGCTGAATCCGGGCGACTGGCGCAGCCTTGGAGACGGGGTTTCCCGCGACTCCCGCTTCAGTGCATTCTCCGCGTTCCGGCGCGGCGACGTGTACAACAACGATGCACGCCTTCATTCCGACGGAGCCAATGATTTCTGGGAATCTGGTGCGGTCCGCCCCGACCGCGTGCTGGCCGACCTGATTTCCATCTTTCACGGGACCGAGGACGCGCTTTACTACTACCGGAGGCTGCCGCCGTGATTCAGTTGCGAGTTACGAGTTACGAATCAGGAGTGTGGGGAGTTTCTTTTTGGAAACGGAGTTTCGCAAACATCGGCAGCAATGCGCGTGTACACTTCACACAAACACAGTCCTTGCGCTCGACTCGTAACTCGTAACTCGTCACTCACAAAGCATTCATGCCGAAGCATCTTCTCATCTTCCCCCTCCTCGCGATGCTTGTCGTCGTCGCGTTCGTGGTGGACGTTTCGTTCGGCCCGGTGTTGCTTCCATGGCGCGAAGTGCTGGCCGTGCTCACGGGCGGCGGCGATCCCGATCCCGTCGCGCGCGTGATCATTCTCGAGTTTCGGCTGCCGCGCGCCGTGGCCGCCCTGGTCGCGGGTGCGAGCTTGGGAGTCGCGGGGTTTTTGCTGCAGACGCAGTTCCGGAGTCCGCTCGCAGGCCCCGCGGAACTGGGAGTGAGCTCGGGCGCGGGGCTCGGAGTGGCGGCATTGCTGATGGCCCAGCCGCTTCTGCCGGTGGCACTGCTCTCCGCCTTCGGGCCGTGGCCGATGGCGGGTGCCGCGGCGCTGGGCGCTGCCGGAGCCATGGCGATCGTGCTGGCGCTCTCGGCGCGCCTGTGGGATTCGGCATCCCTGCTGTTGGCAGGATTGATGATCGCCAGCGCGTGCGGTGCCGTGATCAGCCTCATGCAGTACTTCAGCGATGCGGAACAGCTCAAGGCCTACGCCCTGTGGGGATTCGGGAACCTCGGCGGCGTGACCTGGCCACAGAACGGCGTGATGGCGGCATGCACGGTCGTCGGTCTCGTCGCCGCCATGGGGCTTTCGCGCCCGCTGTACGCGACCTTGCTGGGCGACTCCGCGGCCGCGGCCCTGGGGGTTCCCGTCAAGCGTTTTCGCATGGCAACGCTGGCGGTGGCCGCCCTGCTGGCCGGGGTCATCACGGCCTTTTGCGGTCCCATCGCCTTCGTCGGCCTGGCGGTACCCCACATCGCGCGGGCCTTGCTGCGCCGTTCCGATCCACGCGTGCTGCAGCCGGCATGCATGCTCGTGGGAGCCGCCCTATTGCTGATTTGCGACAGCCTCAGCCACTTTCCGGGACGAGATGCGGTGCTGCCGCTCAATGCCATCACATCGTTGTTCGGCGCACCGACGGTGCTCTACTTCCTCTTGCGTCGCGCGAGGACCTCGGCATGAACGGCGCAAGGCCTTCCTTTCCGCCCCTCTCGGCGCGGGGGCTCGCCGTTGGATACGCGCATGCGCTGTTTCCCGCATTCGATCTCGATCTCAATGCCGGCGAGCTCACCTGCTTGCTGGGCGGCAACGGGGCGGGGAAAAGCACCTTGCTGAAAACCCTCGCCGGCATTCTTCCCGAGGTCTCCGGCACGGTTCGTTTGGGGGGTGATCCCTTGCAGGAACTCTCCGGAAGGGAACGTGCCCGTCGTGTCGGCCTGTTGCTCACGGATTC
Organism: Fibrobacteria bacterium; assembly: GCA_050486505.1. Lineage (GTDB taxonomy): Bacteria > Fibrobacterota > Fibrobacteria > UBA11236 > UBA11236 > UBA11236. Next base: position 7,180 of record JBJHDK010000008.1, read on the forward strand.
CGGGTTGCCGCCCTATCTGCTCGGGCGCGAGCTGGTGTCGCTCGGCCGCACGCCGCATGCCTCGTGGTTCCCCGCGGTCCGCGACGAGGACGATGGCGTGGCCGAAAGCGCGATGGAGAGCCTGCGTTGCATGCACCTCGCGGACCGGCGCCTGGGGGAGATCAGCGACGGCGAAAAGCAGCGCCTGTGTCTTGCGCGCGTGCTGGCCCAGGACGCTCCGGTGCTCTTGCTCGACGAGCCATTGGCGCACCTTGATCTCCCGGCCAAGGCCGAGCTGCTTTCCCTGCTGCGCGACTGGGTGCGCGCCGCGCCCGGGCGCACGGCGCTGGCAGCAGTGCACGAAGTCGACCTTGCATTGGGGCTTGCGGACAGCTGCCTGATGGTGGCTTCTGGAGAATTTCCGTTCCACGGGACACCTGAGGACGCGACCGGGGACGCATTGCGACGCACGTTTCCCGGGTGGCCCGACTTCTGGGATCCCCTCGCGCTTCGCCGCGGATATCTCGGGCGATCCTGACCTCACCGACCGGGTCCGCTAGATCTTCAACTTCCCCTCGATTCCGAACATCAGGAACAGTCCCAATCCACGGGTCACGACCGGGAACAGTTCCCCATTCTCGGTATCGCGCGTCCAGCCGCGCCGCCGCTCGTTGCGCCCGCCCAGCATCGATGCCCAGCCTTCGTCGTAGTCCGCGAAGATGTTGTTGGCCTCGAAGAAGAAACGCATCGACTCCAGCGGACGCCAGTCGCTCTTCAGGTCGATGTTCACGCGCAGGTCCAGGCGTTGGCGCGAAACGGTGGGGTAGTTCGAGCTTTGGTACACCGCCCGCTGTCCGGTGGAAACGCCATCCACGCCCTCGTCGGGGTTCCACAGGCCGCGATATTCGTAGAGCGGCGCGCCGTTATGGATGCCGTAGGTCAGGATGAAACTGAAAAGTGAATCATCGCGAGGGAGGAACCGCACGTTCGAGACCAGGTCGAGGGTGCGGTTCGACTCCCAGGGCAGGGTACCGCCGTCGCGCATGTGGTACTGTCCCTGGATGATCGATGCGTTCATGCCTACGCCCACGTGATGGCCCGGCAGATACGTCAGCGTCAGGTTCGCGCCCTGCACGACGGCATGGCTCGCCTCGCGGATTTCCGCGTAGTTCCAGAAGACTTCGGGATCGGGCAAGCTCGGGTTGTCGTACCATCGGGTATATCCGCTCCAGGCATAGCGCACCGGTTCTCCGAGGAAACCGTTGCCGCCGAACTTGCCTTCGGCGCTGGGCGTTACCTTGATGCCGAGCCGGTTGTAGCCGGAGGGCTCAAGCACCGCGGAATGCCGTCCCGCGACCTCGGCGAAGAGCGTGTGGTCTTCGTGCACGGGGTGTGTGTAGCGAAGCGACGCCATGGGAAGGGGGGGGACGCTTTCCGCGTTTTCCCCGTTGCGGGGGGCATCCTGCGCCCACGCGACGCCCGCGGAGCTCTCGATGGAACGGCCGCCGCCGAGATTCCAGCGCAGGCGGTAGAGCGCATTGACCAAGGTCATGTCGCGCTCGATCTCGCGCTCAGAAACGGGGCCTCCGCCCACATTGGTGCTCGGGTTCCCGTTGGTGTAAAGCGTGCTGTGGTCGCGGAAGCGGCGCGACTCGCCGGTATATTCGAATTCGATGCCGTAGGAAGGCATCGCGCCCAGGAAGGGTTCGTAAGGGGACCACATGCCCGAGAGAATCACCTGGCGGTCGCGCCGGTTGCCCTGGCCCAGCCGGAAGAATTTGTCCGACTGTCCGTCCAGTGGGTACCAGCGCCGCTCATCGAAGAACGCTTCCTGATCGTTGATGAAAGGCCGGGTCGTGTCGCGGTAGGCATCGCGGTAGTTGCGGTTCAACATCGAGAAACCCCATTCCAGGTCGCCGGTTTCCCGCGGGCGCACGGATTCGTAGGAGTACAGCCACGCGCCTTGAAAGCCCCTTTGCAGCACCTGCGGGGTCGCTTCGGTCTGTGTGAGCCCCTTGTCCTCGCGGATGGTGTATTCGTCGTCGAGCACGAGCAGGGTGTGACGCCCGAAGCCTCCCGTGGCGGTGTCGCGCTTGAAGGTGCTGAAGAACAAGTCGCCCGTCGTGAACTCGAGAGGATCCTCCAACTGTTGGCAGGGGTTCGCATCGGAGCAGGGTTCTCCGCCGGGGTTGATGCGCGCGTCCTTCGGCGTGGTAAAGAAGCGGCGGCCCAATGCTCCGAGACCGTTGGGGTCGAGCATGCGAAAACTGGTCACGAAGGTGCGCTCGCCCCAATAGGCGGTGAGATTGAATTCGCGGTTCACCGAACCGAGAACGACATCGCCGTGGATGGCCTCCGGGTCGCCGTCCTTGAGATCGTACACCAGCGCCGAGGCGTTGCCCTGGTTGAGCGGCCCTCGCGCCATGTTGTCCGCGAGGGTCACCGACTTGAGGACCCGCGGATTGAGCACGCTCTGGTTGCCCGGGAAGCCGAAGTCGAGGTGGCGCAGGCTCGGAACGCGGCTGCGTCCCAGGTAGTGGGTCACATCCTGTGTGCGCGAGCCATGCACCGAAATGTCGCTGGTGAACTCGTTCATGCCCGCCACGCCATGCATCTGTCGAAGGTGGTCGTTGAGGTCCATGCGCATGCCCTGCATGGCCTCCAGCTCCTCGATGCTTTGGGCCTGGGTCGGATCGATGCGGCGGCGCGGAGCGCGGGCCACGACTTCGTCGAGTTCCTGCACCACCGATTCAAGGTAAATGTCCACATCGATGAGTCGGGGCAAGGTGCCGATGTTCAGCTCGTAGTCGCGGTACCCGTCGGCGCGGAACACGATTTCGGCGCGGCGGTTGTTGACGGTGATCTCGAAGCGCCCCGTGCTCTGGCTGACGCCGAGCGGACGACCGTCGGCCATGGTGATTTCCACCCCGGCGATGGGGTCGCCGCGCAAGTCGTCGCGGATGACGCCGACGACATTCCAGGTCTGGGCCGCGGCAGGGGAGGCGAGGGCCAGCAGGCCGACGAGAGCAGCGGCCACGGCGGCGAAGGTTGAATGAAGTGCGTGGGGACGCGCCGTGGGCATCAAGCGGGGGACTCCGTTCGGGAAAATTCCGGTACAAACTAGCAAGACGGCCTGCCCGGCACCCTGTGCAAGTGCTTCACGCGTCCCCAAATACGGGCATCCGTTCTAGATTTTCCGTTTCAGGAGAAAACCCCGCCATGCTCGATCCGAAACTGTACCGCGACAATCCCGACCTGGTCCGCGAGGGCCTTCGCCGCAGGGGGGCGTCCTTCGACCTCGACGGCCTGCTGCGGCTCGACAGGGAGAAGCGCGAGCTCGGCGTGGAGCTCGAGGGCCTGAAGGCCGCGCGCAACGCGGCCTCCGAGTCGATCGCCAAGCTCAAGCGCGCCGGGCAGGACGCATCGTCGGCCATCGAGGAAACGCGCGTCACGGGCGACAGGATCAAGGAACTGCAGGCGAAATACGACGCCGTTGAGCGGGCTGCGCTCGACTTGGCCTTGCTCTGCCCCAACCTCCCGCACGAATCCGTCCCCGACGGCAAGTCCTCGGCCGACAATCGCGTGGCGGCGACTTGGGGAGAACCCGCCGCGAACCGAGACGTGCCGGACCATCTCGAGATCGGCGCGAAGCTGGGATTGTTCGATTTCGAGCGCGGCGCGAAAATCTCGGGGAGCGGGTTTCCGATCTACACCGGTGCCGGCGCGCGGCTGGAGCGCGCCCTGATCAACTTCTTCCTCGACACGCACACCCAAAAATTCGGGTTCACCGAAGTGTCCCCCCCGTACCTCGTGACACGCGAGACCATGACCGGCACGGGCCAGCTTCCCAAGTTCGAAGAGGACATGTACCGCTGCGACGGCGAATCGAGCGAGCGAGACCTCTTCCTCGTGCCCACTGCCGAGGTGCCGGTGACCAACATGCATGCCGGAGAGATCCTCGACGAGTCGACGCTCCCCCGTTCTTATTGCGCCTATACGGCATGCTTCCGCCGCGAGGCGGGCTCATGGGGGGCTGACACGCGCGGATTTTTGCGCCTGCACCAGTTCAACAAGGTGGAGATGGTCACGTTCGCCTCCCCCGACAAGTCGTGGGAGGCGCTCGAAGCTTTGCGGGGTCATGCGGAGGAACTCCTGCGCATGCTCGAACTGCCCTACCGCGTGCTGGAGCTGTGCGCGGGCGACATGGGTTTCGGCGCAGCCAAGTGCTACGACCTCGAGGTGTGGGCACCGGCGGAAAAGAAATGGCTCGAGGTTTCGTCCTGCTCCAACTTTCTCGACTTTCAGGCGCGTCGCGCCAACATCCGGTGCAAGGCGGGGGGTAAACCCCGCTTGGTCCATACCCTGAACGGGTCCGGCCTGGCGACCCCGCGCGTGCTGGCCTCGTTTCTGGAAACCCATTTCACGGAGCGGGGCACGGTGCGCATTCCCGCTGCCTTGCGTCCCTGGATGGGCGGCCTCGAGGAAGTCGCTCCGGCATGAACGGTTTTTCCTTCCCGCCGGGGAATCCACCCAGGAAGCTGTTGTGGCTTGACGCGGAGATCGAGTTTCTCCGCGCGCACATCCGTTTTCTGGAGTCCAACGGTTTCAGGGTCGATGGCGTGTCGTCGCTCTCCGACGTGTTGCACCTGATGCAATTACCCGATTGCGACTACGATGTCGTCGTTCTGGACGAGCAAACGCTGGGCAAGGAAGGCGCTTCGACGGTGGAGCGCGTGCGCAGGCACTGCCCGCATCGTGTCCCCCTCTTGCTGGTTTCAAAGGGGGACGAGACGCGCGCGGCCTCCTCCGAGCGGGGCAAGGATGCCGACGGGTTCATCGGCAAGCCCGTCAATCCGAGACAGATGCTGACGTCGTGTCGGTCGGCGCTGCTGGCGCGCGCGGAGAGGTCCGATCCCGTGACGGCCGCCTACGTTCGTTCGCGCGGGGAAATCCGTTCGACCTTGCTCGCGACTCCATCGCCCTCGCGCTGGGAGAAGATCCATTTCCAGATCAGCCGATGGGACGATCAGGTGGACGCTTCGCGCGACGAGGCCCTCCAGGAGACCCACGCGGAACACAAGCGCACGCTTTCCCGCGAGTTCCTGGCCTGGACCGAAAACCATTATACGGAGTGGGTGGGGCGCCGCGGGGGAAACCCCGACCTGCACCTGTATTCGTTGCGACGCAAGCTGCAGCCGGTGCTTCAAGCCGGCGGGCCGGCGGCGCTGGTGGTGCTCTCGGGGCTGCGCTTCGACCAGTGGCACCTGATGCAGAAGGATGTCGGGGCGTGGTTTCGCGTGGAGAATGCAGCGGCTTGGGCGCTTTTGCCCACTGAGCGGGATTTTTGCCGCACGGCCCTCTTCTCCGGCCTGCTCCCGCGCGATGTGGCGCTGGATCAACCGACATTGTGGGCCCGCCTGCGCGAAGGCGGCGACGAGGCGGCTTGCCTGCGCGAGCTGTTGCGCGTGCACCTGCGTCGACTCGGGTCGGATATCGATGATCCCCGCATTTTTTCCATCGACACGCGCGCGGCTTGCAAGGAACTTCCGAAGACATTGGCGGAGAATGCCGATGCGCGCCTTGTGGTGGTGGTGATCGAGTTGCTCGATCTGTTGAGGCCCGAGCATCCCGATGCTTGCGTGCCGATGGCGCCGGGAATGTCCGAGGCCGCGGTGCGCGCGGCCGCGGTGGAGACGTTCAGAAGCTGCGGCATCGGGGACTCCCTGAAGGCGCTGGCCGATCAGGGGCGCACGGTCGTGCTCACGGCCGATCACGGATCCGTGCGGGCCGATACGCCCGCCGAGGTTTTTTGCCAGGAAGAGCAGTCCGCCCACCCGCGCGTGAAGATCGGCCCCAACATCTCGTGCGACGAGCGCCAAGCCCTGTTCGTGGAGGCACCCGAGCGTTTCGGTCTTCCGGGCGAGGAAGGGGACACTGCGTATGCCATCGCGAAGGATCGTTTCTACTTCGTGTACCCCAACAAATACCAGTACTTCGTGACACCTTACAAGGATCGCATGGTGACCGGTGGCCTGTCGATGGACGAGGTGATCGTGCCGCTGGCGACGTTGACGCCCCTGCCGGCGGCGCAGCCTCCGGCAGGGTAAGGGCGAGCCATGGCTCGCCCGTACAGCGGCACGATCCGGACATGACGAATCTCATCTCACGCTCCGAAGACGAAACCCTGGCGATCGCCGCGGAGTTCGCCGCGACTCTCAAGGCGGGGGACGCGGTGGCGTTGCACGGTGATTTGGGGGCGGGGAAAACCCTGTTCTCGCGCGGCGTGGCGCGAGCCCTGGGTTACGACGGGCCGGTGAGTTCGCCCAGCTATGCACTGGTTCACGAGTATTCAGGCCGCGTTCCGGTGTACCACATGGACCTCTACCGCCTCGCGCCCGGTTCCGACTGGGAGGAGATCGGTCTCGCGCACTATCTCGACCCTTCGACCAGCTCAGGGGGGGCCGGGCGTGGGATTTGTCTGGTGGAGTGGCCGGAGCGGCTGCCCCCGGCCCTCACCGGGGTTGGCCCCGGTGCCTTTGCCGGGCCGGGTTCCCGCAGAAATCTCTTCACGCATTCGGTGACGCTGGAGCACGCGGGGGAGACGGAGCGACGGATCGTGATCGAATAGTCCGCCGCGGCCGTCCCCTATTCCACTCCCAGCGCGCGTTTGGCCGAGTCGAGCCAGCGCTGCTCATCGGCGCGCAGCAGGCCGCGGAAGGTCGCCGCTTCGATCTCCGCGCGCACCCCGGCCGAGTCACCCGCCGCGAGGCGGGCGCGCAGCAGGCCCACGAGCCTGCGCTCCTCGTCTTCAAGCTCCGCGATCGCGAACAACCGCTCGTACAGGACACTGTCATCGCGCGCCGTCAGGTATGAGGCCGTTTTCAACTCTTCGTACAACTTCGCTGCCGCACGCAGGTCACCGGCCTGGTAGAGGCTGTCGGCCTCGGCGAAACGATCCACCGAACTGCGCTTCTGGTACTGGTAATAGAACGTGAATCCTCCCACGAGCGCGAGCAGGCCCAGGCCGATGATCCAGTCCCACACGGCCGACTTCTTCTTCTCTTCTTCGTTTTCCAGAAAGCTCATGAGGCGCCTCCATTGCGAGAATCACCGGGAAATGCCCCCGAGAGGCCGCGGCGAACGCGGCAAAGTGTAGCCATTGTCCTCGGCATCCGGAACGCCCCCCTTCAGGGGCGCTCACGCAGGTGCGTGTAAACCTTGGCGCGCCAACCCGCGAGGCGCGGCCTGCGCCAGTGTCGCCATGCCCTGCGCCCGAGCCTGACCGCGGGAAATGCCAAAACGAGGCGAACCCCGAACATTGCAAGGGTCAGCGCGGAGAACCCCCCGTCCAAACGGATTTTGAAGGAGGGGTGGCGATCCTGAAAACGGAAGCCGAGCGCCGCCCGGCGCGTCTTGAGAAGGGGACGGATGGCGTACCACTTGCCGGCGGTGCGCCCGAGAAATGCCGGATCAGGGTGGCCGATCGCAGCCGCGACGCGCGGGTCGAGCAGGCGAAACGTGAGAACCGCAGCGCGAACTCCGTAGTCGCGCGTCCATGCCCACACATCGGAGTCGGTTGCCAGCAGGAACAACATGCGCATGCGCCGCTCACGCCGCGACAATTCCGCGGGCGGTGATGATCCAGGTGTCTGCCGTTCGGTCTCCGGCGCGGGCTGTTCCGAAGCCGTCGCTTCCGGAGTTTCGGCGCGCGGTCGTTCATGGGAGGTTTCGGGGGTCGCTCCCCGTGGTCGTCCCGCCGGCGGGGGAGGCGGTGTGGGCCTCGCGTGTTCCGGGGGAGCGGGCTCCGGTTGCGCGGAAGGCCGCGCATCCTCCCGGTTTTCCGCCGCCTCGCGCGGCGGGAGCTCCCACGCGCGTTTGACGCCAGGGAAACGGAACTCCACCCGCGCCGCCATGCTCCCGCGGCTGGCATCGACGCGGCCGGTCCACATGCCCTCCGCCTCGAACCGGTAGCGCAGGCGCGCCGCGGCAAGCAAGAGCGCGAGAAGGCCCGCGAAGGTGAAAAGGACGGTGAGAACCCAGGCCCAGGCCGGCATGGGGAAACGTGACGGGCGCTAGGGCGTCGCCGCGCCGGCTCCCGTGCGTTCCGATTTGGCCTTGACGTTGTCGGTGGCGACGGGTTGCGCCGTGGTGCCGGCATCGTCGCGCGCGCGGTCCTCGAGGCGGCGGATCAGTTCTTCGTAGTCGTTGTCCTGGAGAATGCGCCGGAACTGGTCGCCATAGTTGCGCGCCGTGCTCAGGTCGTCGAGGATGAGATCCCAGGCGCGCCATTCCCCTTCGCGCAACTGCAGGCGATACACGGCGATCGACTCCACGCCCTTCGAGAAGACATGCGCCGTGACGGTGGCGCGGTCGTCCTCGATTTCGGGAGGCTGATAACGCGTCGAGTCGCTGGAGTAGGCTTCGAGGCGCTTTACCGACGAGTTCTCGACCATGGAGCGGAAGGCCTTCACGAAGCGCTCCTGCTGCGCTTCGGTCATCCGCCGCCAGTGCGTGGGGCCAAGCGCGCGGCGCCCGAGTTCGCCGAAGTCGAAGATTCCGTTGATGAGCTCCTTCACCCGTTCGGTCTGGTCGCCCACGTTCGGGTCGCGCAACAGGATCTGGAGCTCCGTGTCCTGGTCCCGGATCATTTCGACCGGGTCCGGAGCGGCCCACGCGGCTCCGGCGACACCCATCAGGGTCGCCATCAACATCGCAGGCAGTTTTTTCGTGATGTTCATCGCGGCTCCTCCGCGGCGCTTCCGCCGTGGTTCAAGCTACCAAGGTAGTCGGAGAGCGTCCATCCGGTCTCCCTGAAGAGTCGGGCCACGGCGACGTTGTAGGCCAGCACCGCGCGATAAAAGTCGCGCTTTGCGACCAACGACTGCCGGAACGGGGCGATCATGCCCGGTGCTTCGGACGGGTCGAGGTCATAGGCCATGGACGCGCCACGCAACCAGGCATCGGCGGCGCGCAGTGCTTTTTGTGCTTCCTCCACGTCGTCGCGTGCCGTCATCGCGCGCAGGTAGGCGTCCTCCACCCGCAGCAACACGCCACGGGCGGCATAAACCTCCGTGCGCTCGAGCTGGCGCAGTTCGAGGCGTTCCTTGCGGTAGCTTTGTTGCCGCTGCCAGAAATTGAGGCGCAGGCGCATGCCCAGACCGCCCGCTCCCGTCAGCTCGTTGAGGGGGTCGCGCGCGAACGGGTCGCTGGTTCCGGTTTGCCGGTCCGAGGACCACGATTTGGTGTACTGGAAGCTGCCGAAGAGAAAAATGTCGGGTCCGATCTCGCCTTGCGCGACCTTGAGAAGTTCCTGGCGGGCGGCCAGGCCGTTGCGCAGGCGCGAGAGATCCGGGTGCCCGCGCAGGGCGGCCAGGCGCAGGGTATCGAGGTGCGGAATCCGTTCTTGACGGACGGTGAGCACGCTGTCGGCCAGCACCGGCTCGATGTCGTCGGGAAGCATCAGCATGAAGCGCAGCGAAAGCGCTGTGCGGCGCTCCCCGAGCACGGCCTCGTTCCATCCCTGGTCGAGCGAATAACGACCGGCCCGCAGCTGCAGCAGGTCGGTTTGGCTGACGCTTTCGTCCCCGTCGTCGAGCAGGTCGGAGATGCGGCGCTGGGCGCGGTCAAGGTCACGGCGCGCTTCGTCCAGCTCGCGATGCATGGTCAGGGCGTAGAGTCGCTGGAAGTAGATCTCCTGCGCTTCTTCCGAGACCGCGATCTGTTCTTTTTTGAACTCCGCTTCCGTCACGCGCACGCGGAGGTTCGCGGCGCGCCGTCCCGCGCGGTAACGCGCAAAGTTCAAAGGTTGAACGATATTCCCCTGGATGCCGAAATACGGGCCCCACTCGCCGAGGTCGTAGCGGCGACGGGTCTCGAAATAAGGGTCTGGGTTTGCGCCGAAGCGTTGCAACGTATCGCGCACCACTTCCCGGATTCCCGGCGCGGGACCGACCCCGGTTTCGAGGTCGAAACGGGGCAGGATGACACCCATGTCGACATCGCGTACCCGCTCGCGAGCCTTGTCGATGTCGAGTTCCTTCTCCGCCAGCACGGGATGATCCGCTAGGGCGATCCGTTCGAGATCGGCCAAGGTCAGTCGTGGTTGCGCGGGAGGCGCGAGTCCGGCGTCGTCGGCTTCCACCGCGTCCTGCGCGTGCGCGGATCCGGCGCACAAGGCAAGGATCAGCGCCGCAGTGAGCAGCGAGACGGGGGAAGTGTGGGTGCGAAAGGGCATTAAGGACGTTTGAAACGTGCGGATTCGCGCGGAAACGCGGTGCATCGGGGCACAAATCTAGTTATCGCCCCCGTCAGGGAATGCCGGATGCCGCCGGGGTCGCGATGAACCTGTCGCGGGAGAGCGCGGAAAACGCTATATACATGCGAGATGTCTGCAACCCGCTTGAAGCTTCCCGTCGATCTGTCTCCCGATGCAGTGGAGGCGCTCTCCACAGAAGCCGCGCAAATGTTGCGCCGGGGTGAAGACGTGCACGTCGACTGCGGCGAGGTGAAACGGCTGGATTCGCTGGGCCTCGCCTTGTTCGCCTCCCTGCGCACGGAGGCCGAGGCCGCGGGCCGTGAACTCGTGTTGCACGCCGTGCCCGCATCCCTCACCGAAGAGCTCGGCAAGGTTCCGCCCCCTTCCACGCAAGTGTCGGCAGGGGATGCCCCCGGCCTTTTCGAACGGATCGGCGACGGGGCGATCGCCCTGGGACGCGAATGGAAACACATCGCGTTGCTGCTTTCCGAATCCCTGTATTACTCGACGTTCGGGTGGCGCAAGCCCAAGACCTTGTTGCGGGGCGACACGATCAAGCACATGATCCGCCTGGGCAGCACGGCCCTGCCCATCGTTTTGTTGTTGTCCGCGCTGATCGGGTTCACGCTGGCGCTGCAGTCGGGCCTGCAACTGGTCAAGTACGGCGCGGCGATTTTCCTTGCCGACGGCATCGGCATCAGCATGGTCACCGAGATCGGTCCGCTCATCACCGCCATCATCCTTGCGGGGCGCTCCGGAAGCGCGATCACCGCGGAGCTGGCCACCATGACGGTGCAGGAGGAGGTGTCCGCCCTGCGTTCGATGGCGGTGAATCCGCTGCAGTTCCTCGTGCTGCCGCGCTTCTGGGCCCTGAGCGCGGTGCAACCGCTGCTGACCATCGTCTCGGCGATGGCGGGAATCTTCAGCGGCCTGATCGTGGCCATCCTGTTCTTCGACATCGCTCCCCAGGCATTCCTGCACCAGCTGCGCGACGCGGTCGAGATGAAATACGTGGGCCAGATGCTGGTCAAGTCGGTGACCTTCGCCTGGCTGATCGTGCTCATCGCGGTCGTGAAAGGTTTGGCCGTGCGCGGCGGCGCCGATGCCGTCGGCCGTGCAACCACGGCCTGCGTGGTGACCTGCATTTTCGCGATCGTCCTCGCCGATGCCCTCTTCTCCTTCGTCTTTTACCTGTGATGGCCGGCAATACATTTGAAGGCGGGCGCGTGCCCGGAAAGAGTCCCGCCTTGCGCGTCGCGGGATTGCGCACGGGTTACGGGAAAAAGACGATTCTCGACGGAATCGACATGGAGGTCGCCACGGGCGAGATCCGCATCGTGCTCGGGGGGTCCGGGTGCGGCAAGTCGACGCTGCTGCGGGCCGTGACCGGGCTCGAGCGGCCGTGGGAAGGGACGATCGAGCTGTTGGGAAAGCCGCTCGACTGGTCCGAGGGGCAGCCCTCCGGGGAGACCTACGAGAACATGGGGGTGCTGTTCCAGGGCGGGGCGATGATTTCGTCGCTGACAGTCGAGGAGAACGTGGCCCTGCCTTTGCGTGTCAGGCATCCGGGATTGCCTGGCTCCGTGTTGCGGGAACTCGCGAACGTCAAGCTGCGCCAGGTTCGGCTCGACGGGGCGGGCGAAAAACTTCCAGGCGAATTGTCGGGCGGCATGCGCAAGCGGGCGGGCCTGGCCCGGGCCCTTGCGACCGATCCTGCGTTGTTGTTCTGCGACGAGCCTTCGGCGGGGCTCGACCCCGTGACGTCGCGCGGGCTTGACGATCTTTTGCTCGAGTTGCGCGAAACGCTGGGGATCACCATGGTCGTGGTCACGCACGAGCTCGATTCGATCCGGGCGATCGCGGATCGCATTACGTTTCTTTCCTCGGGGAAGGTTATTTTCGAGGGGACGCTGGACGAGGCCGCCGAGGGCCCGGACGAGGTACGCGACTTTCTGGAGCGCCGCCTCCCCGAAGCAGCCGAAAAAGGCGAGGCCTCGGCGCCGTTTCGAATGGAGCCCTGATGGAAGCCACGCGCGCCGAAAAGACCCGGTTGGGCATCTTCTTCGTCACGATCATCGCCTTGTTCGTGGTTTCTGTGTTGTACTTGCTCGGTGGGAAGCTTTTCGTGCGGACCGATGCATACTTCACCCGCATGGAGGAGTCCGTGACGGGATTGCGCCCGGGCTCGGCGGTGAAGCAAAACGGCCTCGATGTCGGCAAGGTCCTTTCCATCAGCTCCGACACGGGCGACGTGCGCATGACCGTGGTGCACTTCGGGGTGGCGCGGGGCACCCCGATGAAGGAGGACATGTCCGCCTCGCTCGGAAGCTATGGCATCACGGGACTCAAGTACCTGGAAATCTCCGGGGGAAGCTATGCCGCGCACGACATCGCCCCCGGGGGCGAGGTGCCCTCGAGCCTTTCCATGGTCGGGCGCCTGGCCTTGCGCGCGGATTCGATCGCCTACAAGGTCGATCGCCTGCTCGGCAACGTCATTGCCATCACCGATCTCGACAACCGGGACAACCTCAATCGCATGATGGCCGCTTCCGCGGGCCTTGCCGAGACGCTCGACGACATGCTTCGCGACCTGCAGGGCCTGCAGCCCGGTCGCCGGCTCGCGGGCCTGCTCGACGACGGCGAGGCGACGCTCGCCGCTTTGCGCATGCGGATCGAGAACGCGGAGATCGACGGGCTCGTCAACGACTACCGTCTTGTGGCTCAGGATGTGCGCCAGGTGGCCACCAACCTCGATATTACCGTGCGCCGCACGCAGGAGGATCTGATCGTCTCGATGTCGGATCTTCGCGAAACGCTGCGCAACATGAGTTCCTTCAGCCGCCAGATCCGCGAGTCGCCGTCGATCCTGCTGCGGCGCGAGGAGAGGCAGGAGCGTCGCAGATGATCGTTGTCCGGATCGTTTCCGTATTCATGGCGACCTTGATCGTCGCCGGCTGCTTTTTCGGAAGCCGCACGCCGGAAACCAAATACTATACGCTGGGGTACACCCCCTCCGTGGATCCCGCCCGCCTGGAGCGCGGACCTTATCCGTTCACGTTGCGCCTGCGCGAACCCACGATCGCGGAAGCTTACCGCCGCAGCCAGATCGTGTACCGCCAGAGCGCCTTCCAGATGCAGTTCTACAACTTCCATTTATGGGCCGTCGATCCGGAACGCATGATCGGGGACCTGCTCCTCAAGCACCTGAATGCGGTCCGCCTCTTCGAGCACGTCTCGCGCTCCATTGAGGCTTACACCCCGGATTTTCAGCTGACGACCGACATCCGCGCCATTGAGGAATACGACAGCCCCGACCGCTGGTACGCGCACCTTGCCATCGAGTACCAGTTGATCGACGAGCGGAACGGCCAGGTCCTGTGGAAGGAGGTTTACGATTTACGCAAGGCCGTGCCCCAGCAGGAGCCGGTGTTCGTCGTGCGCGAGTTGTCGGCGCTGCTCGAACACATGCATGACCGCCTGACGCGCGACCTGGAGCCGGTGCTCGAGAACCTGGCGCAGCGTCGCGAGCAGCGATCGCCCTCCAATCTCATGCCACCCTCCAGAACCCGATGAAGCCGTTCCTCGCCGCCCTCTGCCTATTGCTTCCCGCGGCCGCCGCGGCCTTCGACGGCCTGCCCGGGATCGAGGTCGTTCTCGATCCCGACGTGACGCCGCCGTTGCGGCCACAGCATGTTCAGCAGGCGCCGGATTCCGTTTCGGGGGCGAACTGGCTCGCTCCCTCCGTGCCGGAGCAGCTTTCGCGCGACCAGGCGCTCATCGCCCTGGGCAAGGGCGCACTCTTCCTGCCCACCTACAGCGAAGCGCGACGCGAGCCCGACATCGCGATCTTCGATGCCGAGGGAGATCTCGTGACGACGGGGCAACCGGGCCATCGCGTTCTTCTCGATGCCGGTGAGTACGAGATCCGTTTCGGATCGGGTGTCAGCGGACAGCGCCTCACGCGGGTCGGGGTGGTCGTCGAGGAAGGACGCACGACGACGGTCTTTCCCGACTGGTCGGGGCTGCTGGTTGAGACCCTGAACGAAACCGGGGAATACATCGACGGGCAGTACGACCTCATCCGCATGGATGAATGGATCAATTACGGCCGCGGACAAGGATACCGGGAAGAGCGCCTGCAGGACATCGACATCTGGATCCTGCCGCCGGGCCTCTACCGCATTTCACGCGTCGGCGAGTCCTACACCTCCCTGGTGAACTACATCACCGTGCAGTTGAACCCCGGCGAACTGCATACGGTCGAAATCGTCTTCAACTCCGAAGGATCCCTGATCGCGGGGGGAACCAAAACCCTGACGACACGGGCCCGCGCGGGGCGCTACTGGACCTACGGCCTGCGCGCCGGAGGCAATCTTGCCTTCACCCGCGACGTGGACGAGGGCGATCTGACGCGACAGAACATCCTCGTCTCGACCGACGTCCGCATGCGGGCGCGCTATGACAAGGCATCCTACTTCGGCATCAGCGAGATCTTCCTGCAGAACAGCTTCGTCAAGGAAGACGACGAGGCGTTGCGTCCCACGCGTGACTTCCTGCAGGCGCGCAGCACCTGGGTGCGCAGGCTCAACAACTACGTCGGCCCCTACGTGCGTGGACAGATGGCCACGCACCTCTTTCCCTCCGACGTCAACCTCGACACCGTGTACGTCATCAGCGCGGCCGGAGACACCGTCCCGCGCGCCACCGGCGGGACCTTCCGCAGGCAGCCGTCGCTGTTCCCCGTTTCATTCGCGCAGGGCGCTGGCGTCAACGTCGACTGGTTGTCGCGCTACTATGCCGAGATCTCGACGCAAACGGGAATCGCCGCGCGGCAGGATCTTTCCAGGGGCGATTACATCGCCCGGCCGTCGAATGAATATCCGAACCTGTACGAGCGGGCGGAGTCCGCCTACAACGTGGGCGCCGAAGGCGTGCTCAACAGTCGCCTGCGCCTCTCCGCCTTGCTGACGGTCGATTTGCGCGCCGAGGTCTTCGCCGAGAATGCCAACCTCGGCAAGGTGACGCTCGAAAACTTCGAGGCGGATTTCCGCTACTTCCTCACGCGCAATATCGAGATCGGCTATCTCTTCCAGGTGCGCGAGTTTTCCGAGAACGTCGAAAACCGCTTCCCGCGCACCCATAATCTCTCGCTGCGCCTCAGCTTCAATTACTGATTCCGCCCGGGTGATAGCTTCCGGGAAACTTTTCCGGACGTTGTCCAGCAAGTGTGACGCGATTACTTCCAGCGACTCTCCGGTGTTGGCGGTATATTCCATGAATGTTTTTTCAGCGCGTCCCCTGCCGGGGATTGCCGATCCAGGGGAGACCATGAAGACACACAAGACGCACGGGGGGATCCCCCGCAATCATTCGATGTTCGGGGCCGCGCTGCTTGCATGCGCAGGGATCTTCGCCGGCGCCCAACCTGCGCAGGCGGCGACGCCTCTCAACTCGGTGCATCCCGCCTTCACGTTGCACAACCTCAGGCCCACCGCAGGGTTTCAGCCCATGGTGGGCGGCATGGCGTTTCTTTCGGACGGGCGCCTCGTCGTGGGCGACTGGAACGGAACCCGCAACGCCTGCTGCCCCGCGGGAAACTTCGGCGGCCGGCAAATGACCGGGCGCGTGTACATCCTCAGCGGCGTCACCGGGAGCAACCCCAACGTGACCGTGCAGCTTTTCGCAACGGGCCTCGAGGACATCATGGGCCTCACCGTGGTTCGTGACACCATTTACGTTTCGGGCGGCAACAACATCGTCCGCCTCGTCGATACCAACGGCGACGGTACCGCGAACCGGATCGATACCATGTTCACGTTGCCGGGAACCCCGCAGAACTCGGGCCCGAATGCCGGTGATTCGTTGCATCCGGTGAAGGGGCGCAGTGAGTGGATGTACGGAATGGTCGCACGCAACGACACGTTCTACGTCAACCCTTCCTCGATGTACCAGGGAAGCCTGGCGGGCGGCACGGGCCAGGTCAACCCCCATCGTGGCCGCCACATCGCCGTCACGCTGGGAAACGGCACCACCGACAAGCGGGGAAGTTTCCGGGTACGCAGCACCGGATTCCGCCACCACACGGGCCTGACCTTCGGCCCCGGAGGATCGCTGTGGACCAATGAGACCCAGGGGCACTGGGTTCCCACGAACAAGCTTGTTCATTTAAAGGAAGGCGCCCACTACGGTTACCGTCACAACGCCGGGGGCGTCGCCATTTCGGACGACATCGGCTGGGCCGATCTCCCCGAAACTCCCGCCGCGGTCTTTCTGCCCCAGGAAGGCGGTGGCGGCAACGGCAACATGAACGCCGCGGGCGTTTTCTCCAATTCACCCGGACAGCCGCTTTACCTGACCAGCGGCCCATATGCCGGCCAGTTCATCATGGGAGACGTCAGCTGGGGCGGCGTGCAACGCTTCTTCGTGGAGCAGGTCAACGGCGAATACCAAGGGGCCGGCTTCGTCTGGATGGGAGGCCTGGAGGCGGGCGTGTATCGCATCGCGCAGGGCCCCGACGGTCACATCTATTTCGGCATGCTGGGCACGACCGGTGACTGGAGTTGGAACGGGCAGTTCCATGGATTGCAGAAAGTGAGTTACAACGGATCTCCGGCCTTCGAAATGCTGGCGGTGCGTTCCCGCGCCCAAGGCATGGAAATCGAGTTCACGTTGCCCGTGGACACGGTCGCTGCGAAGAACCCGGCGAACTACCAGGTGACCACCTACTACTATCAGCCGACGCAGACGTACGGCGGAAACAAGGTGGGGGGCACGACTCCGTTGTCGATCGGCGCGATCCAGGTCTCGGAAGACCGGCGCAGCGTGTACCTCCCCCTGACCGGCCTGCAGGCGCGTACGGGGAACCAGCATCGCATCGTGGAAATCGCCTTGACGTCCGCGCTGACTTCCGCGACGGGTTCGCCATCCTGGAACCGGAACGCCTACTACACCCTGAACGCGATCTCTCCCAGCGAACCGTTCTCCACCGTGTCCATCGACCGGAGCGTGGCTCGCACCCGCCTCGACGAGGGCCTTTCCTGGGCGTTGCAGGGCAGCAGCCTGCAGGTGCAGGTCCCCTTCAACGGCGCCTACACCCTTCGCATGACCGACGTGCGCGGCGCCGTGTTGGCCACGGCCTCGGGTCGCGGCGCGGGTGAGCGGACTCTCGACGTGGGCACCGGAGGCGCGCGGGTGGCATTCCTGGAGGCCCGCGGCGACGGTGTGACTCTGCGCCGTACCGTGCTGCTGCGTTGATCGTCGGGCAACCCCGTGCCATGAAAAAAGGCTTCCCGACGGGAAGCCTTTTTCGTGCGAGACATCCCGGGGACCTCAGGCCAGTGCCTCCTTGGCCGCCGCGCGTTCCGCCTTCTTGATTTCCTTGAGCTGCCCGAACTCCGGCATCGACTTGTAATACTCGTCGAGCGGGTAGCAGCCCGACTTGAGCCCGTTGCGGGGAGCCGTAGTGCAATCGGAGAACGTGCGGCAGATTTTCCTTGTTTCGATCGCGCCATTCTTCAGCGAGTCCGCGACGATGCCGGGGTATGACAGCATCATGCGCCCGATGCCGAGAACGTCGGTCCACCCTTCGCGCACGAGCGCCTGTCCGACCTGAGGGAGCCATTCCTGCAGGTAGGTCAGTCCCGAGCTGACGAGCGGCATGCCGGGCACGGCGCGCTTGAGTTCGCGCACGACGGCGGCCTGGCGTGCCACGCCGACGACCGGATCCTCGGGAGGCTGGTAGCCGTCGGAGGGCGGGTACAGGGCGGGTCGCTGGATGTGAGGGTTGTAGTACGGGGAGCCGCAAGAGACGTTGACTGTCGCGACACCCCAATCCTTCATCATCCGGAGGTAGCGAACGGGTTCGGAGATGTCCATCTCGACAGGGTTTTCGGGGTTGATGCCGAATCCATAGCGGTACGGAAGCAGGGAGCCGAAGTCTTCGGGAACGCCACGCCCGCCTTCGGGGCCCTTGCGGAACGGAACAAAGTCGAATGCCGAGAGGCGTACCCCGATGACGAGGCGCGGCGCGGCCTGGCGGATGCCCTCGATGATTTCCCGGGCGAAGCGGCTGCGTTCCTCCAGCGAGTCCCCCCCGTACCGCCCTTCGCGCGTGAAGGCGGAAAGGAACTCGTGGCCGAGGTAGCCGTGGCATTGTTTCACGTCCACGAACGGGACGCCCGACTTTTCCGCAAGCACTGCCGCGGCGACATAGTCGTCAACGAGCCGGCGCACATCGTCGTCGCTCATCACGGAACAGGCGGCGGAAACGTTGTACTTGCGGTCGATGATCGGGTGCCGGTAGGCGAGGGACGGCTCGAAGCGGGTTTTCTCGTTGGGGCGCGAGAAGCGCCCCGAGTGCGTCAGTTGGTAACCCCACAGCACATCGTCGGTGGTTCCGAAGATGCGAGCATGGGTTTCGAGGGTGCGCTCCGCCGCCTCGCGGATGAGCGGGGCGTTCTCCGCATTCAGCACCAGCTGGTTGGGGTTCGCGCGTCCGTCGTGGCGCACGGCCATGGCTTCGAATCCCCAGATGAGTTTGGCGCCAGACTCCCCGAAGCGCTCCCAGCGCCTGATCAGGTCGGGAGTCGGTTTACCGTCGTGCGTAGCATCCCAGCCTTCCATCGGATGAACGGCATAGCGGTTTCCCACCCTGAAGCCGCCGATTTCGAGAGGCGAGGCCAAGGGTGATTCCGGTGCTTTTTGCACGGAGTCGTCGATCGGAAGGTCGATGCCAAGCTCGGCCATGCGGGAGCGAAAAGCGGCGGGTGTTTTGAGCAGCGGGATTTTTCGGATTTCCATGCGATTCCTGTTGCGTGAGTACGATTTCCGCATATATTATATCGCGAACGCAGGATTTTCGCTTATGATTTTTCTAATAAAACATGTTTTGATTCCACAATTTTTTGTGGCGTCACGGAAACAAGAAGGGATGGAAGTGCGGTTTTTCGGTAAAAATCGCATTGTGTCGGAACACTGACTTTTTTGATCCCCGCCGTGCGCCTTCCGGGCGCGATCCACGGGGCAACACGGGAGGAAGGCAATGGCATCAGGACACTACAATTTCACGATCCTTCGCAGTTTGCGAAAATCGCAGGGGTACACGATCGCCGACGTGGCGGAAATTTCCGGGATCTCGACGGCGGTGATTTCACGCATCGAGCGCAACCAGGCCATGCCGGAGCTGGAAACCCTGGCAAGGTTATCCAAGGTGTTCGGCATCTCCGCCACGGATCTCCTCGGTCTGGCGGAGAACCGCACGGCCCGCGTCGTGAGCGCGCAGCATTACAACTCGGGCGGATTCCAATTCCAGAACGTGCACTTCCTTGATCTTCAGGTCTTCATCGGAACGGCCATGGCCGGTTCGACGGTGAACCGTCCCGAGGTCCACCATAACGACACCGAAACTTGCTGGGTGCTCTCCGGAAGCATCGAACTGACCGTGGGGACGGACAAGTACACCCTGAAGGAGGGGGAGGCCATCCAGTTCGACGCGATGCTCGAGCATGCCTACCGTGCCCTGCAGGATTGCAAGATCATGCTGCTGCACCTGCACAAGGGAAAGAGGAACTAGACGAAGATGCGCATCGACACCGGCCTGCAACCCGCGGGCCTCGCCTCCGGGATTTCCCGGCTTTGGGAACTCTCCGCCGCCAAGATCCGGTCCCTTGAAGAGAGTTGTCCTCCGGGAGCCCCCTCTCCCGTCTTCACCGTGAAGGGCCGTTACACCGCTCGGGGCTGGACGGAGTGGACGCAGGGTTTCCAATACGGCTCCGCCGCCCTGCAATTCGATGCCACGGGAGATCGATCTTTCCTCGACCTGTGCCGCGACCGCACGCTCAACGTGATGGCCTCCCATGTGACCCACGTCGGGGTGCACGACCACGGGTTCAACAATGTGAGCACCTACGGCAACCTCCGTCGCCTTGCACTCGAAGGGGCCTACGAAGCGTCGCCCTACGAGGTGCATTTCCACGACATGGCGATCAAGGCCTCGGGGGCCGTGCAGGCCGCACGCTGGACCGCACTTCCGGAGGCCCCCGGCGCCGGCTACATCCGGTCCTTCAACGGCCCCCACTCCCTCTTCGTCGACACCATCCGCTCCCTGCGCGCCCTTGCGCTCGCGCACCGTCTGGGGCACGTGTTGATGGGCGAGAAGGATGCGCGCATCTCCCTGCTCGGACGCCTCATCGCGCACGCGCACGCCACCGCGAAATACGCGATCTGGTACGGCGAGGGCCGCGACCATTACGACGTGCGCGGCCGCACGGCGCACGAGAGCGTGTTCAACGTCACCGACGGAAGTTATCGCTGTCCGAACTCGCAGCAGGGCTTCAGCCCCTTCACCACCTGGACGCGCGGGCAGGCGTGGGCCATGCTCGGTTTCGCCGAGCAGCTCGAGTTCCTTGCGACCTTGTCCGACGCGGAGTTCGAGTCTTTCGGTGGGCGCGAGCTCGTCACGGCGCCCTTCCTGAAGGCCGCCCGCGCCACCTGCGACTACTGGATCGAGGACACGCCGCTCGACGGCATCCCGTACTGGGACAATGGCGCGCCGGATCTCCACAAGTTGGGCGACTGGCGCTCCCGCGCCGCCGATCCGTTTAACGACCACGAGCCGGTGGACAGCTCCGCCGCGGCCATCGCCTGCCAGGGTCTGATGCGCTTGGGGAGATACCTCACCCCGTCCGATTCCGGAGACGGCGCGCGGTATTTCCAGGCCGGCCTCACCATCCTCTCGCACTTGCTCGAGGAGCCTTACCTTTCCACGGACGGGAAGCACCAGGGCTTGCTGCTTCACAGCGTGTACCACTGGCCCAACGGCTGGGACCACGTCCCCGAAGGGGCGAAGGTGCCGCGCGGCGAAGCCTGCCAGTGGGGTGATTATCATTTGCGCGAAGCCGCATTGTATGCGCAGCGCCTCGCCGAAGGCAGGCCGTATCTCGCGTTCTTTGCGCCGGGGTTCGCATGAGCAAACGCGTTGCACTCGTCACCGGAGGAACGCGCGGCATCGGGTTCGGTGTTGCCACGGCGCTGGCGCGTGAGGGCTTCGACCTTTGCGTGTGCGGCCTTCGATCCGCCGAGGCGGCGGAAGAGTCGCTCGCGAAATTGAGAAAAGAAGGTGCGGGGGTTCTCTACGTCCGTGCCGACATCGGATCCCGCGAAGATCGCGCGGCCCTCATCGCCGCGGTGGAGGCACATTACGGCGCGCTCCATGTGCTGGTCAACAATGCGGGCGTCGCTCCCGAGGTGCGCGCCGACATCTTGGAGGCGACCGAGGAAAGCTTCGAGCGCCTCATGCGCATCAACCTGCAGGGGCCATATTTTTTGACGCAGGCGGCCGCCAACTGGATGGCGCGGCAGAAGCGCGCCGACGCGGGGTTTTCGGGCGCCATCATCAACGTGACCTCGGTCTCCGCCGAGGTGGCCTCGGTGACGCGCGGCGACTATTGCGTGAGCAAGGCCGGGCTCGGCATGGCGACGAAGCTGTTCGCCGCGCGCATGGGCGAATTCGGGGTTCCGGTGTATGAAATCCGTCCCGGCATCATCGCCACCGACATGACGTCGGGCGTGACGGCGAAGTACGACGACCTGATCGGCCGCGGCCTTCTGGTCGATGCGCGCTGGGGCACGCCCGACGACGTCGGTCGCGCCGCCGCCGCCCTCGCCCGCGGGGATTTTCCCTATGCCACCGGAACCGTGATCCACGTGGACGGCGGCTTGACGTTGCAGAGGTTGTGATGCGCGCGGATCCAGTCAACCACGAAGGCCTGTACGGGCGACCCGGCGGGTCGCCCCTACAGCCCGGTGGGATCTTCGACACCATCTCCTCCCATGCCCTCATGCCCGTGATCGTCATCGAACGGGCCGAGGACGGCGTGCCCCTGGCCGAAGCCTTGGTTGCGGGAGGGCTCCCCGTCGCCGAAGTCACGTTCCGGACCGCGGCGGCGGGTGATGCCATCGCCGCCATGGCGAAAGTTCCGGGGCTGCTGCTCGGTGCGGGCACGGTGATGACGCCGGAACAGGTGGATCGGGCGATGGACCTGGGCGCTCGCTTCGCGCTGGCACCGAACTTCAACCCGGCCACGGCCGCGCACGCCCTCAAGAAGGGGTTGCCCTTCGTTCCCGGCGTGATGACGCCGACCGAGATGGGCGCCGCGCTCGATGCGGGATTCCCCGTGCAGAAGTTCTTCCCCGCGGAACCCGCGGGCGGCGCGGCCTTCCTCAAGGCGGTTTCCGCGCCCATGCGCGGCATCCGATTCGTACCCACGGGCTCGATCGACCTCGCGAAGCTGCCGGCGTATTTGCAACTTCCCTCCGTATTGGCCGTGGGCGGAAGCTGGATGGTCGCGCCGAAACTGATCGCGGAACGCAACTGGAAAGAAATCACGCGCCTCGCCGCGGAAGCGGTGGCGGTGGTCGAAGAAAATCGGCAACCCCTGTAGGGGCAAATAATTATTTGCCCCTACAGGTACCGCCACCGCATATGGGGGATGCCATGTTGAATATCAAATCCAGATCCGAATGCCTGTTCGATGAAATTTCATTGGGCGAGGTCATGCTGCGCCTTGATCCCGGTGACGGGCGCGTGCGCACCGCCCGCAGTTTCCGCGCGTGGGAAGGCGGCGGCGAATACAACGTCGCGCGCGGCCTGCGCCGCTGCTTCGGGCTGCGCACCGCCGTCGTCACCGCCTTTGCCGACAACGACGTGGGGCGCCTTGTGGAAGACTTTATCCTGCAGGGCGGGGTGGACATGCGCCACGTATTGTGGCGCCCCTACGACGGACTGGGACGCTCCGTGCGCAACGGGCTGAACTTCACCGAGCGCGGCTTCGGCGTGCGCGGCGCGGCGGGCACGTCGGATCGCGGCCATACGGCGGCCTCGCAATTGAAAAAGGGCGATGTGGACTGGGAGGCCGTCTTTGGCCGCGACGGCGCGCGCTGGTTCCACACCGGCGGCATTTATGCGGGCTTGTCGGAAACCACCGCCGACGTGATCGAGGAAGCGATGGTGGCCGCGAAGAAACACGGCACCGTGATCTCCTACGATCTCAACTACCGCCCCAGCCTGTGGAAGAACTTCGGCGGCCAGAAGAAAGCGCAGGAGGTCAACCGTCGCCTGGTGAAACACGTGGATGTGCTGATCGGCAATGAGGAAGACTTCACGGCCTGCCTCGGGTTCAACGTCGAGGGTGTCGACGCGAACCTGTCCGCGCTCGATCCCGCGAACTTCATGAAGATGATTGCGTCCGTGACGAAGGAATATCCGCATCTCTCCGTCGTTGCGACGACGTTGCGCGCCGTAAAGTCCGCCACGTTGAACGATTGGGGCGCCGTGTGCTGGGCCTCCGGTTCGTTCCATGAGGCGACCTTGCGCGAGAACCTGGAAATCTTCGATCGCGTGGGAGGGGGGGATTCTTTCGCCTCCGGATTGATCTATGGCCTGATGGAAAAGAACGATCCCGGGTTGGCGGTGGAGTACGGCGCCGCCCACGGCGCGCTTGCGATGACCACGCCGGGCGACACGTCGATGGCGTCGCTGGCGGAGGTGGAGCATTTGATGAAGGGCGGAAGCGCCAGAGTTGCCCGCTGATCCGGGAATTATCTTCGGAGGCATCCGCGTGTTTTTACAATGCGGGGATGCCCTCCCTGCCGAAGATGCGCGCCCTCTCCGGATTCCTGCTGACAGCAGGACTTTTTGTTTCGGTGTCCCCAAGCGCAGCCGCACCCGCGCAGGACGCCCCCCATCTTTCCCTCTTCGGTCGCATCGCGGAAAGCACGCGGCCCTCGACCATTTCTTACGGCCCCGGAACGGTGCATCTCCCCGGAAGTTCCCTTGCGCCCGACAGCATGGCGCTCAGTTTCGAGGCGCGGGTCATTCCCCGGTTCACGGTGCTGCGGGCCGTGGAAGAGACCGGGCCGCTGGCGGGAAGCTGGTGGCTCACCGTGGATGCGGAGTTCATGGTGCGGCGCCATGCGAACCTTCCGTCCAATCCCGTGCGCACGCCGGGGTACCGCCCGGGTGCCACGTTGCACTACGCTCCGCCCGGCGCCTCGCCGGAATCGTTCTGGCATGTCAGCGGCACGTGGTTCCACTGGTCGAACGGGCAGGAGGGGGAACTCTTCGTCGAGGGGCCGCTCGGTCCGGAGCTCAATACCGTGAACGGGAGCTTCAGCCTGTGGGGGGCGGGTGCAGCCCTGCACGCGCATCCCTCCGGGCGGTTCATGCCTGCGCACCTGGCGCTGAGGGGGGAGGCGTATTTCTTCAGGGAGGGCTGGCTCGCCGACGTGTATCCCCACATGGCGGTGACACTCGAGGCCTTCGGGAAGGGGCGGCATTCCGGGTGGGCCGGGTTTTCGGGGGACACGCGCTGGTGGTCCGAACTGACGTGGCGGCCCTCGCAGGGAGGCGTGCTCGCGGAGCACTACGGGCCTGCGCCGTTCGGGTTTATGACGATGGCGGCGTATCGCCCCGATTGGCGTCCGGCGTTTCTTCCCTTTCGCGTGCATACCGGAAGTTTCTTCGCGTTCACACGGCTGTACCTTGGCCCGGATGAATACAACGTGCGCTTCGGCGAGCCGGTGCATCGCATCGACTTCGGGTTTCTGGCGGGGCCTGGTGTGCGGTAACCCGTGCGTGGTGGCATTAGCTACGCTTTGACGGCATGCCGGCCACACGCCCAAAAACGCTTGACGATTACCTCACGACCCCCGAAATGCAGCTGCTTCTCGCGTGTTGCGGCCGGGTCACGGGCGTCACGGACGAACCGGAAATCACCCGCGCGCTCGCGCGTGACTTCGATGAGAACACTTTCCTTGAATGTTGTCGCGATCACCGTCTGATCGCGCTGGTCTTCCGCCATCTGGTCAAGCCGTATCCGGATCGCTTTTCCCCGGAAGTTTACGCGGCCTTCGAGGGGGAATATCGGCAGTTGCAAATGGCCCACCTGCGCATGTCGAAGGCGGTGGTCGACCTGCATCGTGAAATGGGGGGGCGCGGTGTGCATCACCTCTTCCTCAAGGGACCGGTTCTCAATCAGCGCCTGTTCGGGAACGAGTTTTTGCGCTATTGCGGCGATGTCGACATGCTGGTCGATCACGGAAGCTTCGAGGAAGCCCATGCCGGGATGCTGCGGCTCGGGTACATCCCCCTGTTGCTCTGGTGGCAGCGGGCATTCGGTTTGTCCGTCCGCCGGACCCACCGCAAGGACGTGACCTACGTGCATCCGCCCTCGGGAGTTTTCGTGGAGATGCATTGGAAGACCGACCTGGTGGAGGTGTCGCTCGAGGGTTTCGACTGGAAGCGCGACGTGTCGATCTGCAGATTCCACGGCGCCGACGTGCCCGTGTTTCCGGAAGACCGGGACTTTCTTTATCTCTGCCTGCATGCGGCCAAGCACCATTGGGCGCGTTTTCGCTGGCTGCTTGACGTTGCCGTGATGCTGCGTCGCCCCGGATTCGACCCCGGCGTTGCTCTGGCCTTGGCGGAGCGGTACGGGTTGGGGGGCGTGGTGGAAGAAGCGCTGTGGATGTCGCAGCGCGTCTTCGGCGTCGAAGCCGCACCGGCGCCCGGGCGCGCCCTTGAAGTCGCGGGCCGCCGCGCCGAGGAGCGCTTTCTGGCCGACCGGTTCGCGTTCAAGCCGCTGCGCCCCCTGATTCGCACCTGGCACGGGGCGAAGATTTATCCGCGTTTGGGGCAAAGGGTTACATTCTGGCGCGTATGGCTGACGGAATGGGTGCTGGTGAAGCTGCCGGGGTTGCCTCCGAAGAGGGCAAAAAGCAAATGGTCTCCCTGAAGCTGAAACGAATCGGCTCGTTCCTCGAGTACTACCGCGCCCTTGCCCGTTTTGCCCCGGTTCGGTTCGCACTGGGGTGCGTGATGTCCGTTGTCAGTGCCTTGCTCTCGGGCATCGGCCTGCTGATGGCGGTTCCCTTGTTGCATTTCGCCGGATGGCTGCCCGGTGAGGAGCAGGGCGGACTGGTCGGGCACGTCCTGAAAAGACTCCCTGAGCCCGGGGGTGCGCTTCCGCTCTTCGCGACGCTGGGAGCCTATGTCGTGCTCGTCGCCCTGTCGGCAGGATTCACCTACAGGTGGCAACTGTTGATGACGCACCTGTTCCAGGATTTCCTGTTTCGGCTTCGCACCGGCCTGAACGAATCCGTGGCACGCTGCGAGTGGTCGCACCTTGCGACCAAGCGACTTCAGGAACTGCAGCACATGATCAACGTGGGAATCGATCGGGTCTCTGTGCTGACGCAGCATTCGATCCGGATGACTTCCGAAATTCTGCTGATTCTGGTGTTTTTCATCATTGCACTGCTTGTGTCCGTTCCGATGGCGTTGATCGCGGTCGCGATCTCCGTCATTCTTTTCCTGGTGCATATCCCCGGTCGCTCCTACCTGTTCGGCAAGGCTTCGCTTGAGGCGAGCCAGAATCTCTATGCCGAACTCTCGCGGTTTCTGGAGGGCGTCAAACCCGCCAAGGCAGGGGGGCTCACGGACAGGTATGTCGAGCGCTATGCGTCGCTGCTGCATGGGGAGTTGACTGTTCAACGCCGTTTCATTCGGGGGCAGGCCAAGACGCGATTTTCTTTTCAGGTGGCGGTCGCGGGAGTGTTTGCTGCTGTCTTCATTGTTGCCGTGAACTTTTTGGGCGCTTCGGCTGCATCCTTGCTGGTTCTGCTCCTGCTTCTGTCGCGCTTGATGCCGCATGTTCTTGCCCTGTTGGAATCGGTGCGCCAAACAATGAATGCGTTGCCGGCCTATGGCGAGATGCGCCTCATGCTTTCCGACCTCACCGCGCATCGCGAGGTAACAACGCACTCAGACCGGCTTCACCTGCAAAAAGCGATCCGCCTCGAAGACGTGCGCTTCACGTACCCTGGGACGACGGAGGCAGGCCTTCGCGGCGTGACATGTGAAATCCCCGCGGGCATGATCACGGCGGTGGTCGGGCCGTCCGGCGCGGGGAAGACCACGCTGGCCGACCTTCTTCTCGGCCTCATCATCCCGCAGGCGGGCCGCGTGACCGTGGACGACGTGCCGTTGTCTTCCGGTAACGCCGGGGGGTGGAAGGCGCGCGCCGCTTATGTTCCGCAGGATCCGTTCCTGTTTCATGATTCGATCCGCGCCAATCTCGTTTGGGCGGATCCAGGGGCATCGGAGGAGCGCATCTGGAGAGCCCTCGAGGATGCCTCCGCGGCCGGTTTCGTGAGGGCGCTTTCCGCCGGTCTTGACACGCCGGTCGGTGATCGCGGCAACCGCTTGTCGGGAGGCGAGCGCCAGCGGCTGGCGATCGCGCGGGCGCTGTTGCGCGACCCTGAGGTTCTGGTTCTTGACGAAGCCACGAGCGCTCTCGACACTGTCAATGAGGAAACGGTTCATGCCGCGCTGCGCCGCTTGCGCGGCAAGGTGACGATCGTCCTCATCAGCCACCGACCCGGGGCGCTCGGACTCGCCGATCATGTGATCATGTTGGAGGGGGGGCGGGTTGCCCGGCCAGGGACTTCGGAGGGGGATTCTTCGTCGTCGCCTTCCGGGTGATCAGGCGCTGTTACCGGTTTGCGGCATTCGGACGAAAATGGAAGAACCAGGTCTTCCAGCGTTCACCCTTGGGGCCTAGATACCAACTCTCCGCCCTTCGGACCTCGGCGAACTTTTCAGCCAGCAGGGCGAGCTTCGGACCTTCGCTTCCTTGCGGGAGCGTCAGGAGGTAGTGCCCATCGGGGCGAATCAATCCCGAAATGCTTTCCACATAGTCGGAGAAAAACATTTTCGCCTGGCCCGCGAAGCAGCCGCGATCCACGATCACGTCGAAACGCCTGTCGAGTTTCGTATGAAGGACGTTGTCCTTCACGAACTCGACGTGCACACCGCAGCTTTCCGCATTTTTTTTCGCCTGGGAAAGACTGAAAGTCGAAACATCCGTCGCGGTCACATTGAACCCCAGCTCGGCCATCCGGATGGCCTGCCATCCGACGCCGGTTCCCACATCAAGCAAGGTTTCTCCATGGATGGATCCGCCTTTGAGGGTCGCGGCGAGATCCTCGTCCAAGGTTTCGATTTCCGCCATGAAGGCGTCCTTCGGGTCGACGCCCTTGTTGCGGTTGACGTACTTGGCCTCCCACATCAATCCGAGAATCGCATGGCGGCGTTTTCTTTCGTCCACGGGCGTCCCTCACATGGGCCGTTTCGGCCCGTAAATTCGGTGTAAAAGTATATTTCCCGGCGTTCACGTTATAAAACGCGAGTTTGAGGTGTCACTTCTCCGTGCAGGCGGAGACGCGCGCGGTGGCCGGCCGGCGGGTTCGACGGCGCAGGGGTTCCGTGCGATTCGATGGGGAAAGAGGAAACCATGAGCGGGCATCCGTTGGAAAACCTGGAACTGCAGACCCGGCTGGAGCGCAATGCTGAAATCTTCGCCGCCGATGTTGACGATGAAATGGTCATGATGGACGGCGAGCAGGGGTTGTACTTCGGCCTGAACACCGTGGCCCGCAAGATCTGGGAATTCCTGGATCGGCCTCGCACCTACGGCGAGCTCTTGAAAGCACTCGAAGAATCCTACGACGTGGACGCCGAGCGTTGTCGCGCCGATGTGGAGCCCTTTCTCCGCAAGATGTTGGAACACGGGCTTGTTCGTGTGCATTCTGAATGATATTGACAGGGCTTGCAAGAGTTTTGGGAAAACGCGGGCTCGCCGGGCTCTACCTGGAAGCACTGATGGAAATGGCGTGGTGCAAGGTGCTCACGGTCTTCGTGCCTTTCGGTCGCTGGGCGCACCGCCAGGGCCGCTTCCAGAGTGAGACGCTCAAGGATGACAGATCCGCGGAGCTGCCCCGCATCCAGGCGATCCGGGGAGCGATTCTGCGCATCGCGCGCCGCGCGCCTTGGAGAAGCAAGTGTCTCGATCAGGCCCTGGTGATGCAGCGCATGCTGGCCCGTCGCGGTCTTCCATCCACCACGTACTACGGCATGAAGCGCGATGCGTCCGGCAACTGGATCGCCCATGCGTGGGTGCGCTGCGGAAGCATCTGGGCGATCGGGTATCAGCATGGTGAGGAGTACACCGTCGTAGGCGCGTACGCGCGATTGTGAAAGCGATTCAGGCTGGTTCGACCGATATGCTGTCCGGATGTGCCTGGTTGCCGAATTTGTAGCTGATAGTGAAGCGATCCCCGGGGGACACTCCGCGAGTTTCCGGCAGGATCCATACCGGGTTGGACCAACTGTTGTCCTCTCCAGACTCATTCGGATGAGTGCTCAAACGGATGCCGCCGCCGAGATCAAGAGTGAAGTATATGAACAGCCCGTTCCATTTCCCCGTGGCCAAGATTGACACGCTTTCCTTGACGTGGGGCAGTTCGGCTCCACATCGTTGAAAGTCGATGTCCGACAGTAGAACCGGATCGCTCAGCATGGGCCACTTTCGGATGGAATGCGCTCTTGCGAAAAAACGGGTGGACGTGTTACTTGAAAACCGCTCCAAAGGGCTGAAGTCGAATCCGTACCACTCCTGCCAGCGTCCTAATCCCGTTGGCTCAAATATGTTGCTCTCCAATTTGCCGTCGCTGATTGTAACCGGGATGCCGAACACTCGAAGGCGTTCAGGAATCAGCCGGGCGTCAGGCTTAAGAAAGCGTTTTCGTGCATCGGCGGTATAAAACAAAACATTCTCCCCGAATGGATCATTGCCGATGATTTCACTAATCAACACGTCCGCGGGCTCGGGAAGGTCGACTCTGGTCGACCACCCCTCGATGATTTGAATACGATCGCCGTATCCATTAGCGATAAAGTTCTCGCGTGCGGCATATCCAATGCGGTTTGCCTCAATCGCGTACACGCGCCTCGCGCCTGCTCGCGCAGCCGCCATGGCGAGTATTCCCGTTCCGGTCCCGATCTCTACCACGGTGTCTCCGGGGCGAACAACCTTTTCGATCGCCTTCAGATAGCTTTCAGTTCGAGCGCGATCATTGAGCATGGAGATATGAACGGGCGCGGAACCGAATCCGCCCGTTGCGAGTGCGGGGATCTCTTGGCCTTTCGTAATCAATATTCCCGCTGCATAAAGTCGGCGGACTTCCCCCATCAACTCGACCATGTCCAAAGGGTTCTTTGCAAACGCCTTTAAGGCTTCAAGTGCACTGGAGACGGTCGTTGGCCTGGAGAAAGCATTCAGCATGGCCAGTGTATGTATCCCGCCGGCATAGCGATCCCCCTGAACCCTGATCTGTAGTCTGGTGCCGCCCTCCAGCACCATGTGGATCGACGATGCGCACTGCAGAACGGTGGAAGGGGTCAATTTTTGCATGCGGGCAAAGGATAACAACAGGTTTGTGCACCGTACTTGGGGGCCTCAAGTCCATGATGACTATATTCGTGCGGCCGAAAGTCGGGGGGGTACGCGTCCGGGCCGTACTCGGACACAGATTCGCGGGACTCTTTCTTGAACCGTTACCGTGCCTTCGGGCTTTCCATTGCATCGAAGTTCTCCCTGCCGGAGCTTCTCCCCGAAGGGGATGCCGGAGCCTCCGTCGATCTATGGGTCAAGGAGTGGGTGGAAGGCGAGGAAGGGGCGCCTTCCTTCACTTCCGGAGACGAGGCGACGGGAAGCCTCTACCACCTCTCCGTTTCGGGAGTGGCCGATTTTCGGATCGAAGACGGCACACGCATTCATTTTCGGCGCGCCTCGGAAACGGTCGATGATGCGATCGTGCGTTTGTTCTTGTTGGGTTCCGGGTTCGGGTGTGCGCTGCAGCAGCGCGGGTGCATCGTGCTGCACGGGAATGCGGTGACCACGGACGGGGAAACCTGTCGCATCGTGGTGGGGCATTCCGGTGCGGGCAAGTCGACATCCGCCGCCCTTGCCTACAAGCAGGGAGCCCGGATCCTCGCGGACGACGTCTGCGCCATCACGCTGGATTCGAACGGGACCGGGTGGGTGCACCCTGCGTACCCCCAGATCAAATTGTGGAAACGCAGCGCGGATCTGTTGGGAATCTCCGTCGAGGGACTGCGGAGGATTCGTCCCTCCGATGAGAAGTATGCGTTGCCGATTCGCGACCGCTATTGGCCGACTCCGCTGCCCCTTGCGGAAGTCGTCGAATTGAGCGCGGAGAACACGGAGGAAACCCCGTCGCGGGGCTTCGACAAGGCGCGTTGCCTTGCCGAGCACAGCTATCGCAACTGGTTTCTTTCGAACATGGGTATCAAGGCCGAATACATGGACAAGTTGATGCGGCTTGTTTCCCGGGTCGAGGTGCGCCGCGGTGTGCGTGCCGATCTTTCCGCCCTGGGTTTTACGGCAAGGCAGGGAGCAGGTGAAGCATGAACGGTTTCAGCGGGGTGTGGTTTTTCGACGGTCGCCCGGTGGATGCGACATTGCTTTCCCGATGCGCGTACCGGAGCCCCATGTGGGAGCCCGATCATCTTGGCATCCGGTTGTTCGATGGCGCGGGCTTCACGTCCACCCAGCGCTTCGTGATGCCGGAAGAGCCGCACGCGCTCATGCCCTTCGAGGATGTGGAGTCGGGGTGCGTCATCGTCGCGGACTCCTTGCTTGCGCATCGCGAAGAGCTTGCGGATGCATTGGGAGTCGCGCATGCAGCGTCCGATTGCGAACTGATCCTCGCCGCCTGGAAAAAGTGGGGTGCGGAATGTCCGCGTCGCCTTTT
Organism: Fibrobacteria bacterium; assembly: GCA_050486505.1. Taxonomy (GTDB): domain Bacteria; phylum Fibrobacterota; class Fibrobacteria; order UBA11236; family UBA11236; genus UBA11236. Next base: position 39,086 of record JBJHDK010000008.1, read on the forward strand.
CGGGCACTTTTCCTTCTTTATCTGGGACCCCCGGAATCATCGGGCTTTCGCCGCCACGGATCATTTCGGCATGCGCCCTCTCTACTATGCCTTCGAGCCGGGGCGGGGCGTGACGATCTCGAACACCATGGAGCCTTTCCGGATTCTTCGGCAGGGGCTCACCATCAATCTGAACCAGTTCCAGCATTTCGCGGTGGACACCATGCCTGCCGGTGAAACGTGCTACCGCGAAGTGGCCAAGCTGCCGGCGGCTCATTCCTTGCTCGTGACTCCGGAGCGTGCGCGTACGCGTCGCTACTGGCGCCTCAAGGAACAGCGTCATCGGCTTCCGCAGTCGACCCGCGAAGACTATTACGAGGCATTTCGTGAACGGTTCGCGCGGGCGGTGGGGACGTATTTGCGCACCGAGCACCCTGTTCTGGCATACATCAGCGGGGGGCTGGACTCGTCGTCGGTGGCGTCGATGGCCGCGAAGCTGCTGGGCGAAGCGAACCGGAACATTTTGGGGTTCACGGCGATTCCCCATACGCTGGAGGGGTCGAGTCGTCGGCGCGGATGGTACTATCACGAATTGCCCGTCGCGCGCTCCATTTCGGAACAGTACCCCAATGTCCTCCATCACGTCTATCGCACCGACCCCGATGCGGATCCGTTGCGCGAGTTGTCGGCCCTGCATTCCCAAGTGGATCATCCGGCACGCAACGTGATGAATTGGCATTGGATCAACGGCGCGTTCCGCCATGCGATCGCCAACGGTTCGCGACTGACCCTGGGTGGGGACCGGGGCAATGGAAACATTTCCTGGGATGGGGCGGACTTGCGCTCGCGGTACAACCTGCTGCGCGGATTCGTCCGGAACTGGCCGTTTGTCCGGCGGCTCCTGCCGGATGCCTATCTCGAGGTGGTGAACCCCGGTGTGTTGCGGGTTCCCGCAGTTCGGGCCGCGTTGCGCAAGCGTGGGTGTACGCTCGACCTGCACTACTGGATGCTGGCCATGGAGCCGTTGACTCCCGGCTTCGCCTACATCCGGCACCCTGCCCTGTACCACGGCGTGGAACATGCCGACCCGACCTCAGACGTGCCGCTGACCGAGTTCTGTTTCAACTTGCCGGAATGGGTGCACTATCGAATGCCGCGGCGGGAAAGGCGGCCACAACATACGCGATTGTTGGTTCGCGAAGGGCTCGCGGGGATCGTTCCAGAGGCGGTTCGCTTCAATGTGAACCGGGGTGAGCAGGCGGCGGACGCCTACCTGCAGTACAATCGTCACGGGCAAGCCTGGAGGACGCGCCTCGATTCCATGTCTCCGGCTGCCGCCTCGGTCTTCGAGCGGTGCATTGACCGCGCCGCTCTCCGCCGCATTTTCGACAACTACCCCCATATTGCGGAGCCACCGGATGAGGAGACGGAGTTCACGGTGTGCATCGTGTTGGCGCGCGCACTCGCCGCCGCTGATTTTATCGACTTTCTCGATCGGAACTCCGGTTGAACGGGTGAGCTGATGTCGGGTGATATCGGGATCAGTACCACACGATGATGCGCTGACGTGGTCGCACATGATCCGCATCCTCGAAAATGATTGTTAATTGACCATCTGCACGAATTCCGCGACTCTGTCATAAAATCGCGAAGTTGTCATTTAGCCAAAATGTTTCTCCCCGTTTGTCTTTATGTGAAACGGTCAGCCTGTTAGTTTCCCGGCGTGTCCGTTGCATTGCGTCTCAGTTTCATTCATTGGAAGCGTGGGTTGGCTTGTAAAAAGCGATACGAGATCTGAATGCGTTTGATCAAAAAAGAAATCAACACTCAGAGCCAGAACAGTCAATCTTGGGTTGCACCCGTTGTCGAGGCCATCGCAGTCTGGGAAAACACCTTGGCGGCCAACAACTCCTCTTCCGATGGTCCTCTTTGTCTTGGATCGATGGGCCCTGCCACGAACTGTCCTGTGGAGCCGCTCTCTTGATCTGTAGGGAGCAAGGTTCCGTCATTCAAGTCAAGTGAGTCGGTTCCCGGCACGAATTGGCGTCACCTTGTGGCGTCGCATAACGCGTCGCCACAACTTTATGCCATAATGTCATTTGATTTGGCACAAGTACTCAATTATGCCATTAAAGCGAAGATTGACATTTAGTCATATGATTTCGCGCATTTGTGGCCTTTTCGTGCAGCAATCGCCTCCTACTTTTTTCGCAGGAAATGGGAAAAATGTCTCGAAAGCTCGGGAAAATGCCGTTTTCATCACAAAAAGGGAATAAGATGCGTTTTTCGAATCAAACCGAATCCGTCACTCAAAACCAGAAGAATCAGCCCTGGGTCGCCCCTGTCGTCGAGGCCATCGCCGTTTGGGAAAACACCTTGGCCGCCAACAATTCGACGGCCGATGGCCCGCTTTGTACTGGATCGATGGGGCCGGCCACGAGCTGCATCGACCCGATCTCCTGACGTCTTCCCGGGGTTCGGGTGATCTCTGATCCCCTGTCGCTCAGGCCGATAAATTTTGTCCTTATGTCACGCGTGGCGACTGACAACCGTGTCAGGCCGTTATTCGTTGTTTTGCAATATTGGCAATAGTTTGCGTGTTCCTGATTCCTCGAAAGCGCATTAAGATTGATGCTCGAAATCGCCTCGCCGTGACACACGCGGATTCGCGAGATCCATTCAGGCTCCCTTGGGGGAGAGAAAAGGGAACGAGCATGCAGAACACAAACATGAACAGCGAATCCGTTTTTGCGACGGAGAGCCTCAAGTGGCAGGCCCCCGTCGTCGAGACCATCGCGGTGTGGGAGAACACCTTTGCAGCGAACGACTCTGCTTCGGATGGCCCGCTGTGCCCGGGTATGATGGGTGCCGCCGATCTGTGCTCGGTCGATCCGTCTTCCTGACCCACTCATGCGTTGAATTATTCCAAGCAGGCCGCCCAAGGGGCGGCCTGCTTTTTGTCGCCAGAGCTGAAGTTCTTGGGGGGGCGACCGAGCTATGCCCGGTGCACCCAGCAGTTGATCGCGAAGCGCGAATCTTCGAACCGGCCGCTCGGACACGCGACGGGGAGCACTCCGTGCGGGTACCACGACGGGAAAAATGCCAAGGTGTCGTGGTCCGGCAGAATGTCGACATGCGGCCGGTTTTCCGGGGACCCCTGAACGGGGGAGTAGAGCCGAAGCGTCCCCCCCGAAAATCCCTTGGGAAATGCGTGAAAGTAATAGACGCCGCTGATGGCGCGCTGGGTGTCGCTGCTTTTCACCTTCACGAACGTGTCGGTATGCGTCGTAAAGAACGCGCCGTTACCGTGCGCGGCCATTTCGAACTCGAAGGCCGCGGGGGTGAAGGCGGCAACGCCAAGCTGCGAGGTCATTTGAGGCAGGCTTTGTTTGAGGCGTTCCTTGAGATGTTCCTTGATCCCGTGGAGGTCTTTCAGGATCAGGGAAATCCGTTGCCTGGGATCCACGGCGCTGTGTTCCCCATACCCGGTTTTCGAAGGTTCGAAGCGCTCCCGGTTCGCAAGCGCGAAGTCGAGCAACTTCCGCGCACCCTCCGCGCCCAGCCAGTCCCGAAGAATCCCGTGCGGCGGCGGGCGGTTGAGGAGTTTTTCGAGCGAGCTCACCCCGCCCTCACGCACTTCTCGTACAACGTCGGAAACCGCCCCTCGGGGTCGTATTTCGCCTTGAGTGCGCGGGCGCCGTCGCCGTTGTAGACGCGGTCGAATTCGGCCTCGTCCATGAACGACGACGAGTAGAGCATCTTCACCCCGCCGAGGTCGAGGCACTTGCGGTCCATGATGCGGGTGGCGCCGAAGTCTTCCCCCTCCGACTTGCGCACGCGGCAATAGCAACCCAGGTTGAAATACAGCGTATCGGGTTCCACCGGGTAAAGCGTCGGCCGGTGCGGGGTGCGAATGGCCACCGCCAGCCAGGGCTTGCCGTCCAGGTCGACCGACTCCAGCGCGAAGCGGAGCAGCTCGCCGGCGCGGTCCCACGGCACCTCCCAGTCCTGGATGAGCAATTCCTTGCCGTCCTGCTTCTTGATTCCGAGGCGCTCCTGCAGGTGCAGCCAGCGCTTGTAGAACCCCGAGTGCCGCATGAATCCGGGGGCCCAGCGGCGCATCAACCGGTAGGGTAGGGTCTCGGGGATGTTCCAGAACCATTCCGGATCGTAGCGGAAGAGATAGTCCTTCGTGGCCAGCCACAGGTCGCGCCGCTCGCCGACCAGCTTGTAGTACACGTTGCGGCGCACGATGTCGTCGGCGCGGGGGGCCTCTTCGATGTAGCGCGACACCGTCAGCAGGAACCGGTCGGGCGCGTACATCAGGGCCTCCACGAAGTCGGCGTCGGCGCGCTCCGTGGCCTCGCGCATGGCCGCGAGGAAGGCGTCGGTGTCGGCGAAGGTCTCGGTGCGCAGGTGCACGAAGGGTTTGGCAGGCTCGAGGCGCACCTTCGCGCGCAGGATATAGCCGAGCGTTCCGTAGGAGTTTCCCAGCGCGCGGAAGAGGTCCGCATGCGCGTTGTCGGGGGTGGCGACGACGATCTCGCCGGTGGGCAGCAGCACCTCCGCTTCGAGCAGGGAATCATGCACGAAGCCGTGGCGGTGGCAGTTCGATTCGATGCCGATGCCCACGGACGCGCCGCCGATGGTGATGTGCTTCAGCTCGGGGGTGACGAGGGGCGCGAATCCGTGCGGCACGGTGGCATCCACGATGGATTCGAAGGTGGCGAGCCCCTCGACGTCGAGGACGCGGTTCACGGGGTCGAGCCCGAGGACTTCGTTGAACCCGCTCAGGTCGACGAAGGTCACGTCCTTGCCGCGCTTGCGCGGCGTGTAGCGGAAGAGGTTCGACGCGGTGCGCTTGCGCAAGGCGAACTTCCCGCCGCCCGCGGCGATGCGGGCCAGCAATTCGCGCTTCTTCGCCGCATGCCGTTCGTGGGTCGTCATCGCGTCACCGCACCGTGGCGTAGCCGCCGGGCACGCCGTTCTTCGACAGCACAAGCTGCCACAACTGGTTCTTGCGGCAACGGAAGGAGCCCGCGCAGATTGTGAGGTAGTATACCCACATGCGGTAGAAACGTTCGCCGCGCGTCTCCCGGTGCTTCGGCCAGTTCTTTTTGAAGTTTTCGAGCCACGACATCAAGGTGGGGTCGTAATCGGGTCCGATGTTGTGCCAGTCCTCGAGCACGAGCAGGTTGTCCATGGCCGCACCGAGCTGGGCCGGCGACGGGAGCATGGCGTGCGGGAAGATGTACTTGCCCAGCCAGGGTTCGATCGATGTGACCGACTTGCTCCCCCCGATGGTATGGACAAGGGCGAGTCCCCCCTCCTTGAGCGAACGGTGGATGGTCTCGAAGAAGGTCCGGTAATTCCGGGCCCCCACATGCTCGCACATCCCGATCGACACCACACGGTCGTAGGTTCCCGCCGCCTCGCGGTAATCCTGATGGCGGATCTCGACGGGGAACTCCTTGTTGTACTCCCTGCCGTACGCCACCTGCTCCTTCGAGATGTTGTAGGCGGTGACGTGGCAACCGTAGCGTTCCGCGGCGAAGCGCGCGAACCCGCCCCAACCGCAGCCGAGCTCGAGCACGGTCATCCCGGGCCGCAGGCCGAGCTTGCGGCAAATGAGGTCGAGCTTGTTGTCTTGCGCCTCCTCCAGCGTGGCCGCCCGTCCGCGCGGGGTGTTCCAGTAGGCGCAGGTGTATTGCATGCGCGGGTCGAGCATGTCGCGGTAGAAGGCGTTGCCGAGGTCATAGTGGAGTTCCGCGACGGCCTTTGATCCGGATTTGCTCTGCCGGTTCATCAGGCGGGACTTCAAAAGATCCCACGCCAGCGGCCAGTTGAACCGCAGTTTCGTCTCGAGGCGTGCGCCCATGGCCTTGGCGAAGGCCACGTCGAGCTGGTCGCAATCCCACCAGCCGTCCATGTAGGCCTCGCCCAACCCCAGGGTGCCCTGTGCCATGATGCGCTGGTAAAGCGCCGGGTTGTGGACGCGGAGGTCCCAGGGACGGTCACCGTTGATCCGGATGTCGGCCTGGGCCAGGAGGTTCTGGATGAAGCGCGCGGATGTGGACGTGGTTTTGGATGCGCGTGAGTCGTTCAAGAGCATGGTGTTTCCGAAAGCAAAAGGTTTTTGCGGAGGTTCAAGCTAAGTAACAGTCAAAAAATAAGGCTTGAAGCATTCAGCGGGGTTGATTTTTGCGTTTGAAATCGAAAGTGCAAAAGAGGAGTGGGGGCTGCGCATGCCGGCAACCCTTCGCTTCGGGCGCTGCCTCCATGAAAGTCCCGTCTCGGGAATCACTGGCAGTACGTCGCCGCGTCAAGAAACCCGAGCGGAGCCGCAATTGACTTTATGACATTCATCCGCATTAATGTTGCCAAATGACTCTATTTTGTACCCATATTTAATTGCAGCTGGTATTTTCATCGCGTTGGAAAACGCGCAAAAGTGCAATTTAATTGAAATATTCTGCCAATATGTCAATTTTACGCTATAATGTAAAAAAATCACAGTAATGCCATATAGTCAATATTGGTACCCTTGGACGGTCGTGGCGTCGTGGGGATTTTATATGGCATGGACATCAACACATTAAGGGTTGAACACCCGGAATCACAGGCGAACCGGGATGGAAGTGGTCCGCTCGCGGTGGCCGGTTCTCGTGGCATTCACGGAACCACCAAGGTTCGGCCCCGCGCATTTTCGGGCGGAAGGCTCGTCCGGGGCCTGCTCGTTGTTCTGGTTCTGCTTTTGTCATCGGCTTGCTCCCGCAACAGAACAGCCGTCGGGCCCGAGGATGATGCCCGCCTCGTTCTGGGTGTGCAGCTCGAGAACGTGAACCTTCGCGCGGGTGAAGGTGCGGGGCTCGGCAAGTCCTCGGAAATCATTTTGCAGCACTTGATTCTGACGTTGACCTCGAGCGTGGAATCCGATCCGGTGATCCGCGACACGATCCTTGCGGGGGCGGAAGGCTTCTCGCCCAACGCCATGATGCCGCAACAGGTTTCGGCGAGTTACAACGTCAGAGCTTTGCGCAGCTGGACGATCGATGTCCAGACCCGTGACATCAACGATTCCCTCATTCATTTCGCAACGACGACTGTCGGGAACCTCGGCCTGGGCGAGACCCGCGGGGTTCTCCTGAACCTTGCATCGCGCTTCGCGGTTTACTCGGCGGGCTTCGTGCTGCCCGACAGCATCGGCTCGGTGACGGGAGAGTTCCGGGAGCAGCTCAAGGTCAACCGCTTCGTCATCGTTGTGGATGGGGATACCGTGCGGGATACCACGCGTCCGGCACAGCAATACTTTGCTCCCGCCCCCGCGCGGCATGTCGTGGACTACAACTACGCGCGCGTCGATGCGAGCCACACCGTGGCGCTTTACGTCTACGGGGACCTCAACGACTGGCCGGCAGGCTTACCCCTGTACAGCGGTGCGTTCGTCATTTCTTCTCCCGATTCCAGCTACACGCCCGTGCTGGCCTGGACAGGCCCGAGCACGGGAATGCCCGGCCTCGAGGTCACTCTTGGCGCCGTCAACGTCGTGAACATCGAGCCGGTGGTTCCGGTAAATCCTTTGCCCTGACCTCAAGTTTCATCAACAGCAGAACACCTCACAATCAATCACCACCCTTAGGAGTCAACATGAAATCCCTCAACCTCTTAACCCTCGGGGCCTTGGCCCTGGGAACCGCAGTCCTGACGGGCTGCTTCTCCTCGGAGTCGAATCCTGCATCATCGGTGCGCGACGACTTCGGTTCCGTCGTCATTCAGGCGCGCACCGGCAACGTGGACGCCCTGGGCAAGCCCGGCCTGGGCAAGGGTGCCGTGATCACGCTCGACTCGCTGGTCATCACGGCCATCTCGAATGCCTCGACGCCCGATACCATCGTGGTGGGCCTGGCCGTCGGCGACAGCGGCTTCTCCGCCGATGCGACCGAGGACCAGAACATCGGCGTCGTGCTGAACCTGCGCGCCTTGCGCAGCTGGACGATCTCCGCCTACACCAAGGATGTGAACGACTCGGTGATCCATGTCGGATCCCAGTCCGTCAACAATCTGCTGGCAGGCCAGACGCGCTTCGTGAACCTCTCGGCGAACCCCCTGTTCGCGATGTACAAGGCGAAGTTCAACTTCCCCGACAGCATCTTCTCGCCGAGCGGTCTCTTCGGGCAGCAGGTGCAGCTGAGCCGCATCGAGCTGATCATCGACGGGGAACTCGTCGCGGATTCCATCGGCACGTTCGATCCGGCCACCGACTACGAAATCTCGTACGATTACGTCTCCGTCGACGCGGACAGCGTGACCTTGCGGGTCCACGGCACCCTGGACGGTGCGGATGCCCCGTGGAATGCCGAAAACCTTCTCTACACCCGCACGCGTGCCATTGAGGATTTGAACCCGACCGCGGTGACTCAGGTCGCCCTGAACTGGACAGGTCCCACGGGCGGCGTTTCGAGCCTCACGGTGAACATCGGCAAGGTCGGCACCTTCGAAATCGAAGGCCAGACGCCCGACACCGTCCTGGCCAAGCGCTGAGACGAGGTTTCGCGCAATCCCGACCGGATGCATACGGGGAATCCCTGCGATTCTCCGTACAGCATCGAGCACTTCCAGAGCTGCCACGCATGTCGCTATGACCTGAAGTTCGAACACGGAATCAAGACAAGGAACCCATGAGACGCAGCACTCCGCAGAACCTCCCGAGAAATGCACGGGCATGGCTCGTCCTGGCGACGGCCTCGGTGCTGCTTTCGGGCTGTCTCTCCGCGGGGCAGGTCGCGGGGCCGAAGCCCCCAGCGGATGCCGACGACATCGTCCTCAATCTCCGCATGGGTGTCGGCAGCGTGGCGACCCTGAATAAATCCGCAGTGATTTCGCTCGACAGAATGGTCGTGGTGATGTCCTCGAGCGCCAACGACACCATCCGGGATACCATCACCACCACGACGACACCGGCCTTGAGTCCCGTCTCCACAACGGGCCAAACCATCCAGAAGAACTACGACCTGAAAGCGCTGCGCTCCTGGAAAATCACGGTGACATCCTTCGATGTTCTCGACAGCATCATCCACCGCGACTCCGCGACGATCCCGGTGCTTTACGCAGGAGACTCCGTCGGCGTGAACCTGAATCTTTCGTCGCGGTTCGCCATGTACGAAGCGAGGTTCCTGTCGCTGCCCGACAGCATCCAGTCGGCGACCCCGGGGCAACCCAAGCAGGAACTGTGCATCGACCGCCTCGTGCTCGAAATCGACTCAACCCCCGTCAGGGATTCGACCTCGTCCGGCCCCTGTTTTGCTGCCCTGACGACGCATGTGCTGTCGTATGATTACGTCGAAACGGGGACGCGCCAGGTCAGGTTGCTGGCATACGGGCCGATGAACCACTGGGATGTCGCCTTGCCCTTGTTCGATGGATCCACGAACGTGAATGTCGGCGCCGGCGCCGATTCGACGGTCGCCCTCAACCTGGCGTGGGTCGGTCCCACGACGGGAAGCGGCAACCTCGAGGTCCAGTTGGGGCGCGTCGGAAAGGTCACGGTCAACGGGACGCTCCCGGGAACCGTGATGCCCTGAGATGAAGACGCCTGTCCCCACACGCGCGTGTCGGCGGGTGTTTCCGGCCTGGGCGCCCGCGCTTGTGGCTGCATTGTTCCTCACGTCGTGCCTGCTGGATTCCCGCGGCGATCAGCGTGCGCGTCCGGGGGCCGGGGAAACCGGAAACGTGGTTCTCAATCTCGGGCTGGAGCGGAGCCGCGACATCGTCCTCTCCAAGTCCGCGGCGGATACGACCTTCGAGCTCGACTCACTCATCATCGTGCTGACTGCTCCCGGAGCCGACACTCTGGTTCATCGCTATCCCTTTGCGGGGCGGCCCGACACCGGCAACATCGTGCTCGCCGACCCGCTCGAATTCGAGCTCGATGCCTTGCGCAACTGGAAGGCGCGCATCTATTCCATCGACATCAGGGAGTCCCCGTTCCGCCGCGACACCGTGCATCTCGATTCCGTAACCTTCGGCGTGCTTCCGACCGACACGACCTTCGTTTCGAAAACGGTTTCTCCCGCGTTTTCCATTCTCCGCGTCCGCTTCCTTTCTTCCCAGGCCGATTCGATCCCCAACAACGTGCTCTACCTGCGGCTGCGCGTCGATGGCGAAACGCGCGACTCCGTGGTGCTCGGCGGCAAGAACGCAAGCCTGAACTGGCTGCAGACCTTGCCCGGGAGCACCATCTTCGCCGCGGGGGATTCCGGCCGCATCCTCAAGTCGGTCAGCGACGCCCAGACCAATGATTCGTCAAGCTGGGTCGAGACCGTCGTGTCCACGAACCCCCTCGTGGGGGGCTACTTCGTCGACGCGAACAACGGGTACGTGGTTTCCGTGACGGGGCAAACCTATGTGACCACCAACGGGGGGAACTCTTGGGTGACACGTGCGACCACGGCGGACTCCCTGAGCGGGGTTTACTTCACGGGCACGACCACGGGCTTCGCGATCGGCCGCAACGGCAGTATCTACAAGACGGCGAACAGCGCCAACGGCTGGCATACCTTGGTGAGCAACACCACGCAGCACCTCAACGGCATCAGCTTCCCGAGCGCCGACGTTGGGTATGTCGTGGGAGAGAACGAGACCATTCTGAAGACCGAGAACGGTTCCGCGCCGGGAGGCAGCGCGCCGGAGTGGGGGGGGGTCATCTGGTCCCCCATTGCGGGGGGATGGTTCCCGCAGACGAGCGGAACCACGGTGCGCGTTTCCGACATCCATTTCGTCGATTCCCTGTGGGGATGGGTGGTCGGCGAGGGCGGCTATGTGCGGCGAACGGTTAACGGAGGTGCCACGTGGCTCGACCGCAGCGGGTTGAACGTTTCCAGCCCCAATGCCATTTGGTTCAGCGACTCGACGAAAGGGTACGCGGTGGGGGCCAACGGAACCATGAGTCAGTACAGCAGCGAGTGGCACTGGGCCGACCGCAGTGCAAGCAACGGCACGAGCGAACACCTCTACGACGTTCAATTCGTCGGGGTGGATACAGGATATGTCGTGGGGGCCAATGGAACATTGTTGCGTACGATCAACGGCAGTAACACTGCCTGGCCGGGCGCGAGCTGGGCACAGCAATTTCTTCCTGGGTCGAATGACCTGGCCTGGTTCGTCAAAACCTCCGGAACGACGAACGCATTCAACGCCCTGCGTTTCGCGACGGCAACCACCGGCTGGGCCGTCGGCGCCTCGGGCGTCATCCGCCGCACCACCGATGCCGGCGAAACCTGGACGACGCAATCGGGCGGCACATCGACCTTTCATGCCGTGCATGCCCGCACCGCCTCGGAGGCGTATGCCGTGGGGGTTTCGGGAACGCTGCGCCGCACCACCGACGGCGGCACCAACTGGGTGTCCGTTCCCACTGGGGTCACGACCGAACTGCGCGGCGTGGCCGCGAACTCGGGGACCGTGGGCTGGGTGGTGGGCGCCTCCAATGTGATTCGCAGCACCAATAGCCTGAACAACGCGACCCCGACCTGGACTGACCGCAATGTCGGAACCGGGGATTACAACGCGATCAACATCACCGGCGGGCGTGTCTGGGTGGTGGGCAGCAACGGGCAGGTGCGCCGCACGGGCAACCTGAATCACAACTCGGGCTTTTCCCAGGTCGGGAATGCCAACCTTGGAACGACGAATCTGAGGGGCGTGTACTTCCTCCCCAGCACCAACGCCACCGGATGGGTCGTCGGCGACGGCGGTTTCATCGCCCGCACGACCAACGGGACGGCCGGCAATGCCAACAACGTCACGTGGACGGTTCAGTCCGCGCCGACCACCGAGAACCTGACGGACGTGTATTTCGTGGACGCCAACATCGGCTATGTCACCGGCGCCTCCGGTACGATTCTCAAGACAACGAACGGCGGAACGTCCTGGACGCTTCTCTCTTCCGGCACTTCGCAAGCGCTTTCCGGCGTGCATGCGATCAGCTCCGACGCGGTCCTCGTCGCCGGAGGCAACGGCGTCATCCTGAAAACCACGATCGGCGGCACGGTGCCGGCGAACGTCAACCACCTGCGCTCCGTTTCCATGGTCGGGTTGACTACGGCATATGTCGCCGGCGCGAACGGTACGATCGGCAAGACCGTGAATGCCGGAGGCGCCTGGACGTTGCAGGCTAGCGGCACCACACAGACCCTGAACGGCATCAGCTTCGTGAACGCGAACGTCGGCTGGGCTGTCGGCAATACCGGAACCATTCTGAAAACCGTGAACGGGGGGGGCACGTGGTCGTCCCAAACCAGTGGCACGACCCAGCATCTTCTCTCCGTGCGGGCGATCTCCGCCGACGTCGCTTACGCTTCGGGAAACTCCGGCGTCGTCCTCAAAACCGTCGACGGCGGCGCCACCTGGTACCAGCAGGAAACCCCCGTCACCCAGAACCTGGGGCGAGTGCACTTCCAGAGCGCCGGCAACGGATTCGTCGTGGGTGAAGACGGGACCATCCTCAAGGCGGGCAACGGAGGTGACAACTGGACGGGGGGAGGAATCAAACGCTCCCTCAAGGGGGTTCACTTCGCCAACCCCGACACGGGGTGGATCGTCGGGGCGGATGGCGTCATCCTGAACACCCGTGACGGGGGCAACAGTTGGACGCTGCAGCACCAGGAAGACGGCCTGACCTTATACGGGATTTATTTCGCGAATGCCTCGACCGGCTGGGCTTCCGGCGAAAACGGCCGTGTCCTCAAAACCGTGAACGGCGGTAACACCTGGGTTCCCCAGGCCAGCGGTACCGACGTGACCTTGCGTTGGATCCACTTCCGCGACGCCAACCGGGGATTCATCATCGGGGGGACCGAATCCATCCTCGAAACTTCGGACGGGGGCTCCGACTGGTCGGGCCTCTTCGTCGGGGTTCCCGGTCAACGCACTTTCGATCGTACCCTGTCGTGGAAATACCTGAAGCCGAACCAGTCGAACCAGGTGATTCTCGAGGCGGTCGACCGCTTCAGCCAGCCGATGCGCGGGTATCAATCCGTCATTAACCTCACGGTCGGGGCTGGGCAGGATTCCACGCTGGTTTCGCCCATGACGCGTTGCGGCTACGACCCGCCCAACGACAACTGCCTCCCGTAGGCCGGATCCGGCGGATCAGCCGTCGATCAGACCGGGAAGCTTCACTTCGATCGTGACGCTCTCAACCGCCTGCAGCGTCATGGAGAGGGAATCGCTTTCCGGAGCGGCTGCGGTTTCCTTGGCTCTCACGTCCACGAACTCCACGGCTCCTGCGGATCCGCCGGAATGCGCGGGCGAGACCTCTTCGACGGGAGAAAGCAGGCAGCCGGTCATCCACGCCGTGACCACCACGAAGCCGATCGACTTGAAGATGTTGGTGCTGCGGGGGAACATGGCGGCGCTCCGGGAATGGGGTCTGCCAAACCCAGACGCGAAGCCCGTGCCACGGAGAAAAACAACGAATTTTGTCTGATTTCGCAGATGCTGTCGTCAGCGACAGGCCATTCTGGCAGCTTGGCGAGAGAGGGGCTGCCGTTTCGGCAGAGAGCAGGGGGCACTTTCGTCGGAATCAATCCGCCAGTGCCGCAAGCCCGCTCAACGGAATCTCGACCCAGTCGGGCCGGTTGTTCAGCTCGTAGAGCAGCTCGTACACCGCTTTTTCAAGCACGAACAGGTCCAGCACCGCGTCGCGGGTTTTCGTGTCGACGGGCCTGCCCGCCGGCTGTGCGGCGGGGAAGTACCCGGACAGAAACATTTCGCACAGCGCCTCCGCAACCCGGCCAGCATCCCCCGGTCGCCCGACCTCGCGCGCGGCCGTGTGCGCGGCATAATGGAACGAGCGGAGCATCCCCGCCGCGTCGCGCAGGGGAGACTGCTTGCGCCGTGCCTCCGTCAGCGGACGGCCCGGCTCGCCCTCGAAATCGAGAATGCGCACGTCATCCCCCGTCGCGAGAATCTGCCCGAGGTGCAAATCCCCGTGCGTGCGCATCTTGCGCCCCAAATCCCCGTCCGAGGTGAAATCGAGCAGGGCCTCGAGACGGCCGCGCGCGCGCGTCACCGTATCGGCCAACCGTTTTGCTTCCGGAGCAAGCTCGTTCAGACGCTGCTCCAGGATGGCCAAGGCGTCCTTCAATTGCGTGCGCACGCCGGTGCGCACGCGGTCGAGGTCGGTTTCCTCCAGCGGTTCCGGGGCGAAGTCGGGCACGTCGGCGCGTGAAGCGAGCGCGGCGTGCAGCTCTCCCGTGCGCGTCCCCAGCAACCGGATCCACGCGGCGAAGGAATCCGGCAGCGCTGCGTCCGCAGTTCCGAAGACTTTCGCGAGACGCTTCAGCGCAGCTTCCCAGGCATCCCCGTCCGCCGCCACGAAGTCCACCATCAGGGCGACGGTGACCGGTGTCGATGCGCCCGATTGCTCCCACTCCAGCGCGGAGGCGAATTCGGGAACGTGGCGGTAGTCCGTATGCTCACGCAGAAAACGCAGTACCTCAGGTTCGGGATTGATGCCGTCGTCGAGCTTGCGGTAGAGCTTGGCGAAGTGTCCGGATTCATACCGGATGGAGGTGTTGCTTTGCTCGGCACCCAGCACCTTCGATGCGTTGCCCGCGCCCGCGGGGAGCCCCCCGGCAACGGGCCGTCCGCGAAGAAGCCCCCCCTCCAACTTCGCCTCGCGTCTTCCGGACAACAGGTCGAAAAACGCGGCGCGAAACGTTGCGTCCCATGCGGCGTCGCACAGCACGCCTTCGCCTTCAGGCGTTTGCACTGTCCCGATTCTTGCGTTCTCCGGAAACGTGTTTCCGGCATCCGGCGAAACAAGGATCAGGGGGAGCGCGTAGCGTTCCGGTTCTCCGTCAGGGTACTCGGCGCGGATCACCGCGAGGGCGGGGGACTCCGCGGCATCACCCAGCGGGGCGATCGCCTCGATGGAGACCGATGCGATGGCACGCGCCTTGGAACGGAACCAGCGACAGCGGGGGAGGTAGTCCGGCAGCAGGGCCTCGGTGCGGCGACGCAGAGTGGAGTCGAGTGTCGTCAATGCGAGTGTCCGTGATGCGCATCGTGGTCGTGGCTCTCTCCGCCCGATGCGCCCGCTCCCGGTTCGATGAGAACGCGCTCGAGCTTGCCGCAGCGGAACATGCCCGAGCCGTGGTAGGGGTTTTCGAGTCCTTCCTTGGCCTGCAACCATTCCGCGGTATTCCGGCCGCGCACCATGGGGCAGCTGTACACGTAGGCGGGCATGTCGCCGGCGTTTTCGGCCTCGGTCATCAAGGTGATCATCCGCTTGCTGAAACTTTCGAAGGCGTGACGGTAGGCCTTGATGTCCTTCGCTGCGTTCAGGGTACGCAGGTCGGCCAGCAGGTCGGCGGTCTTGACGTTATGGCTGAGTTCCGTCGGGAATTTGTGGGGGGCGCGCACGAAGTCGCGGGTGACCTTTTGGGCCTTTTCGAAGTCGTCCCGCGCCAGGGCGTGGTGGACGTCGAGGTAGGCGGTGTAGAGGGCGTTCAGCTCGGTGCGGCCGATTTCTCCGTGGGGTTCGTCGCCGTGGGCGAGGGCCGTTTGCGGGGCGATGAGGGCGAGAGTCAGGGCGAGGGTGAAAAGGGCTGAAATCGTGGTTTTCATGGCGGGTTCCTTTTGTCGAACACCCTTCAATCTACAACGTGACGGCTGCGGATGTCCGGATGGTTTTCGTTCCCGATGTCGCGATTGTATATTCCCCCGCATGATGCGCTCGCGCACACTTGTTTCCACCGCCGCATTCGTGGCGCTCGCCGCCTGGGCCAACGTGCAGGCCATGGCCTGTTGCTGGTTGCCGGATACCGTCTCCGCTGCCCGGTCCCTGAGCGGAGTCGAAGTGGAAGGACCCATGGCGGCGGATCATTCCTGCTGTCCGTCCTCGCAGGGCGCGGCGGATTCCGAAGCCTCCGGCAGTTCTGATGCCTCCGGTGGTTGCGGGATGGATGCCCAAGGTTTCACGTCCCCCTGTTGTGAATCCGGCGAAACCGCAGCGGTTTCCTCAGCGTCCACCGCAGGCCACAACGAAGCCCCGATGGGAACCATGGTTCTCACCGAGTCCCCTCTCGAAGCCGTGTCTGCGAAGACGTCGTCCCCTGTTCTTGTTTCAGCATCTCCTCCGAACGGCTCCCCGCCGTTCTTGTCGTTTCAGCGCCTGCTGATTTGATCCTGCGCGGTTTGTAGCCGCGTTCCCCGTCCAGCCAGTTTGTCGGATCGCGTGCATGGATGATTCCGTGCGGCCATCCGATCTGAACCGCGATTCCGTCGTATTGCGCGACGCAATTGCACCGGGAGGATCCATGTTGAAGGCCGTCATCCGGTTCTTTTTGGAAAACAAGCTCGTTACCGCCGTGCTGGCCGCGCTGGCGATCGGTGCGGGGGTGGCAACGGCTCCGTTCGACTGGCGCACGGGCGCATTGCCGCGTTCCCCCGTGCCGGTGGACGCGATTCCCGACATCGGGGAGAACCAGCAAATCGTCTTCACGGAGTGGATGGGGCGCAGTCCCCGGGATGTGGAAGACCAGATCACGTACCCCCTGACCACGGCCCTGCTGGGTTTGCCGGGTGTGGAGAGCGTGCGCAGTACGTCGATGTTCGGGTTCTCCACGATCGCGGTGATCTTCGGGGACGGGGTGGAATACTACTGGAGTCGTTCGCGCGTTCTGGAGAAGCTGGCGGCGCTGCCTCCCGACCTGTTGCCCGAGGGCGTGGCGCCCACGCTGGGGCCCGATGCCACGGCGCTGGGACAGGTGTTCTGGTACACGCTGGAGGGGCGCGATGCCGACGGGAATCCTGCCGGCGGGTGGGACTTGCACGAGCTGCGCTCGATCCAGGATTACCATGTGCGTCCGGCGCTGTCCGCAGCGGCGGGGGTGTCGGAGGTCGCGTCGGTGGGCGGCTTCGTGCGCGAATACCAGGTGGAACTCGATCCGGCGGCGCTGGCGGCGCGCGGGATCGGCTTGATGGAGGTGACCGAGGCCCTGCGCAACGCCAATCGCGACGCGGGCGCGAACACGCTGGAGATCAACCGTGTCGAGTACCTCGTGCGCGGCCTCGGCGCGATCCGGTCGATCGAGGACATCGAAGAGGCGGTGATCACGGTAGCCGACGGTGTTCCCGTCCGCATCCGCGACGTGGCACACGTACAGATCGGGCCGGCACCGCGCGGGCACGGCGGCATTCTCGACAAGGGCGGCTCGGAGGCGGTGGGCGGCGTGGTGACGGCACGCTACGGTGACAACCCCTTGCGTGTGATCGCCGGGGTCAAGGAGAAGATCGCGGAGATCGCGCCGGGCCTTCCCGCGCGCACGCTGGAGGACGGGCGCATTTCCAAAGTGACACTCGTGCCCTTCTATGATCGCACCGAATTGATTCAGGAAACCCTGGCGACGCTGTATGACGCCATCAGCCTGCAGGTGTTGGTCACCATCATCGTCATCCTCATCCTCGTGATGCACCTGCGCGCGGCGCTGGCGATTTCGGCGATGCTGCCGCTTGCGGTGCTGCTGTGCTTCGTGATGATGCGTCACTTCGGCGTGGACGCCAACGTGGTCGCGCTCTCGGGTATCGCCATCGCCATCGGCACCATCGTTGACCTCGGCATCATCCTCAGCGAGAACGTGCTGCGGCACCAGCGTGAGGCCATCGACGCGAAATCCGGTCGTCCGGTTTCCGAAATCATCCGCGACGCGGTGTCCGAAGTTTCCGGCGCGATCCTCACGGCGGTGGCCACCACCATCGTGAGCTTCCTTCCCGTGTTCACCTTGCAGGCTGCCGAGGGCAAGCTCTTCGGGCCGCTGGCGTGGACCAAGACCTTCGCACTGGTCGCGGCGTTGCTCGTCACCTTTCTGCTGTTGCCCGCGCTGCTGCACGTCGTGCTGGCGTTCAAGGCGGCGGGTGCGGACCGGTCACGGATCCGTACGGCGTGGCATCTGTTGCTGTTGGTGGGTGGGGGTGTTCTGTTGTTCCTGCTGCCTTGGGCGGGGGTCGCCCTGCTGGCGCTCGGGTTGAGCGGGATGCTGCGCGGCCTCGATCCCGACCGGTGGAACGCCCCTACGCTCCGGCGCACGCTTCATTGGCACAGCGAGCGGCATGGTGTGGTGACCGTGGCGATCCTCGTCGCGGCGACCGCGTGGCTGCTGTCGGATCTCTGGCGACCGCTGGGCGTGGAGAAATCCGTCGTAGTGAATTTCCTGTTCGTTGCGATTTGTATCGGATTCGTGTTGGGGGCGTTCACGTTCTTCCTCGCGCGGTACACGCGCATGCTGGAGTGGTGCTTGCGACACAAAGCGGCCTTCCTCGCGCTTCCGGTCGTGCTGGTGCTGTTGGGCTTCAACGTGTGGCTGGGCTTCGACCGCGTCTTCGGCCCCGTCGCCACCGCGATCGAAAAGACGGGCTGGAACGTGCGCGCCTCCGCGCTGTGGAGCGGGCCGGCACACGCCTTCCCCGGCATGGGCAAGGAGTTCATGCCCTCGCTCGACGAGGGTGCCTTCCTGCTGATGCCGACCACGATGCCGCACGCGGGCGTGGAGGAGAACCGCGCGGTGCTGCGCGAGTTGGATCGGCGCGTGCAGGCGATTCCCGAGGTGCACACCGTGGTCGGCAAGGCCGGTCGCGCCGAGACCGCGCTCGACCCGGCGCCCTTGTCGATGTTCGAGAACGTGATCCTGTACAAGAGCGAGTATGGGCGCGATGCCGACGGGAAGCGCGTGCGCCAATGGCGCGACCACATTCGCACGCCCGACGACATCTGGGACGAGATCGTCGCGGCGACGGCCGACATTCCCGGCGCGACCTCTGCGCCGAAGCTGCAACCCATCGAGACCCGCCTCGTCATGCTGCAGACCGGGATGCGCGCCCCCATGGGCGTGAAGGTGTTCGGCCCGGATCTCGAAACCATCGAGGCCTTCAGCCTGCGGCTGGAGGAGGTGTTGAAGGAGGTGCCGTCGGTGCGCCCGGAAGGCGTGTATGCGGATCGCAGCCTGGGCAAGCCGTATCTGGAGGTCGACTGGGACCGGCGCGCGCTGGCCCGGCACGGCCTGTCGGTGGAGGCGGCGCAGCACGTCCTTGAAACGGCGGTGGGCGGCATGGCCATCACCACGACGGTGGAAGGCCGCGAACGTTATGTCGTGCGCGCGCGCTACGCCCGCGAGTGGCGCGACTCGCCCGAGTCGCTGGCGCGCATCCTGTTGGCGGCCCCGACGGGGGCGCAGGTCCCCTTGGGTGAAGTCGCTTCGATCGGCTACCGCGCGGGTCCGATGATGATCCGCGGCGAGGACGCCTTCCCGGTGGGCTACGTGATGCTCGACAAGCGCGAAGGCTTTGCCGAGGTCACCGTGGTCGAGGACGCCACCCGTTATCTCCAGCGCTTGGTCGCGTCCGGCGAACTGGATGTGCCTGCAGGTGTGAGTTGGCGTTTCTCCGGAGCGTATGAGAACCAGGTGCGCGCCGAGCGGCGGTTGGCGGTGGTCGTGCCGTTGTCGCTGGCGTTGATCTTCCTCATCCTTCACTTGCAGTTCCGTTCCACGGCAATTTCGCTGATGATTTTCTCGGGCGTGGCGTTGTCGTTCGCGGGGGGATTCCTGCTGTTGTGGTTGTACGGGTTCGCGGGATTCATGGACTTCTCCGTGTTCGGTGTGAACCAACAC
>JBJHDK010000009.1:0-55358 GCA_050486505.1 Fibrobacteria bacterium
AGGCTGCGCACCTTCCTGACCATGCTCGGAATCGTCATCGGCGTGGCCGCGGTCATCGCCATGCTTGCCGTGGGGCGCGGCGCCGGCGACGCGATGAAAAGCTCCATCGCCAGCCTGGGGACGAACGTCATCAACGTCTTCCCCGGCGCGCGCGGCCAAAGCGGGGCCCGGCTCGAAGCCGGAGCGGCAAGCCGCTTCCGCGAGGATGACGTCGAGGCCGTGCGCCGCGAATCGCCGGCCGTTCTGTACATCTCGCCCATCGCGCGCACCATGGCGCAGGTGATGACGGGGGGTTCCAACGTTCGCACCACGGTGCTGGGGGCCTATCCGGAGTATCTCGACATCCGGCAATGGCCGCTTGCCGCCGGTATTCCGATGACGGCGCAACAAGAGCGGGGTGCGGCAAAGGTGCTTGTGGTCGGCCGGACCGTGGCGGACAACCTCTTCGGGCCCGGATCGGATCCGGTGGGCCGCGATGTGCGCGTCAACAACCTGCCCTTCAGGATCATCGGAGTGCTCGAGGAAAAGGGACAAGACAGCTTCGGGCGCGACCAGGACGACATCGTCATCGCGCCATTCTCGACGGTGCAGAAGAAGATCATGGGCAGCACCTTCGTGCATAGCATGATGGCCTCCGCCGTCTCGGAAGCCGCCATGCCGGAGGCCGCCGCGCAGGTCGAGGAAGTGCTGCGGCGACGCATGCGCATCCCCCCCGGCGTGGAATCCGACTTCCGCGTGCGCACCCAGACGGAAATCGCGGACGCGGCGACCGCCGTTTCGGGTGCACTGACCGTGCTGCTGTCCAGCATCGCCGCGATCTCCCTGCTGGTCGGAGGCATCGGAATCATGAACATCATGCTCGTCTCCGTCACGGAACGGACGCGAGAAATCGGCATCCGTCTCGCCGTGGGCGCGCGAGGACGCGACATCCTGCTGCAGTTTCTCGTCGAGGCCATGGCCATCAGCTTGATCGGGGGCCTCCTCGGAGTCGGTCTTGGTGTCGGGGTTTCCGCGATTCTCGCGGGAGTCCAGGGATGGGCCGTCACGGTCTCTCCCGGGTCGGTTGCCGTGGCCTTCGGCTTTGCCGCCGCGACGGGTATCTTCTTCGGCTGGTACCCCGCCCGCAAGGCGGCAAGGTTGAACCCGATTGATGCGCTGAGGTATGAGTGATGGGTAGGAGGTAAGAGGTAAGAGGTAAGAGGCAGGAGGTAAGAGGAGGAGGTAAGGGGTGCGGCTTCGAGTCTTCCCGTTGTGAGGAACGACACCGGGATGATGGCCACGGAGCATGTCACGCAGCTTCACCCCTACCCCCTACCCCCTACCCCCTACCCAAACTAACGTAGACCACAGGGAGCACCCCATGAAAATCAAAGTCCTTCTCATCGACGATGACCGCAAGCTTGCGGGGTTGTTGGCCGAATATTTGCAACGCTTCGACATCAACCTTGTCCACGCCGGAAACGGGGATGACGGACTGCGCCTGCTCCGTCAGGATCCGCGGCCCGATTGCGTGCTGCTCGACGTCATGCTGCCCGGCCGCGACGGCTTCGAGATCTGCCGCGAGATCCGGTCTTTCAGCGATGTGCCGGTGCTCATGCTCACCGCGCGCGGAGAAGTCGCCGACCGCATCGTGGGACTCGAGATCGGAGCCGACGACTACCTTCCCAAGCCGTTCGAGCCGCGCGAACTTGCCGCGCGCATCCAGGCGGTGCTGCGGCGCAAGCAGGCTCCCGCGCGGGGAGAGATCCTGCAATGCGGTGACCTCGAAATCGACATGGGAAAGCGCTCCGTCACGCGCCACGGCGAAGACTTGCGCCTGACCGCGCTCGAGTTCGACGCCATGGCCGTGTTCGCGCGCTATCCCGGGGTGGTCCTGCACCGGGAGCGGCTTGTCGACCTGCTCAAGGGCGCGGAGTGGGACCCCGTGAACAGATCCCTTGATGTACTCGTCAGCCGGCTGCGGCAAAAGCTCGGAGACGATCCGCAAACCCCCCGCTATCTCAAGACCGTTCGGGGCACCGGATACCTGTTCCTGGGGGGGCTCGACGATGAAGAAAACGGCCACTAAAGTGCAAGGCCGAAATCCCGGCAAGAATTTTCATTCCCTGTTCTTCAAGCTTTTCGCCACGCTGCTGGGAACCTTGGCGCTGACGTTGCTTGCGCTGGCGCTGTTCTTTCGCCCCATCTGGAACCCGGAAAGCCGCGAAATCACGCGACAAAATCTTCGCCAGTACGCCGAACTTCTCACCCAGCAGATCGGCACTCCGCCTGACACCGTTCTCGCGGAACGCATGTCTCGCCGCCTCAAGCTCGGGATCGCAATCCTGGATCCCGACGGCCGCTGGTGGTTTTCCGGAAGCATCTCCGCGCCCATGCGCGAGCGGATCGAGGAACGGCACGCGGAACACTCCCGCATGCGCATCGAAAACCGGATGCGCGCCGAGGGGGATTCTTCCCGGGCGCGCATCCGCAAGGGGCGCATCGTGGCCACAGTTCCGCGCGAAGGCTACCGCTTCTTCTACGGCACCCGCCACCGCCAACCGGTGGAGATCCGCCCGCACGACTGGTTCCTGCTCCTGGGAGCCGTCTCGGGAATCGGCTTCCTCACGTGGATTCTCTTGCGCCGCCTTTTGCTTCCGGTCCGGGACCTCGCGCGTGGCGTGCGCGCGGTCGGAGAAGGCAACCTCGATGTTCGCATCCCCGAACGCGGCAAGGACGAACTCGGGGAACTCGCGACCGCCTTTAATGCCATGGCCGGTAACCTGAATGAGCGACTGCGCGCACGCGACCAGCTTCTGCTCGATGTCAGCCATGAATTGCGATCCCCCTTGACGCGCATGCGAGTCGCCCACGAGATGGCCCAGCCGGGGACGGCCGTGGACAGCCTGCGTGAGGAAATCACCGCGCTCGACAGCATGATCACGGAGGTCCTGGAAACGGAGCGCATGCAGAGCGGCCCCGGACAGCTCAAAAGGCAGCCCACCGATCTGGCCGCACTCGTGGATGAAGTCGTCAAGGAGCATGAAGAGTCGGGCGCAGGCGTCGTGTGGCGCAAGCCCGCGGAGTTTCCCCCGGTCCGCTGCGATGCGGAACGGATGCGCCGTGTGGTCCGCAACCTCGTCACGAACGCGCAGAAGTACGGTGGCGACCCGGGGCTTCCGGTGGAAATGAGCTTGCGTACCGTGCCGGGGCCCAAAAGCCACGACGCGGTTCTCGAGGTACGGGACCACGGGCCGGGCATTCCTGATGCGGAAAAGAAGTTGGTATTCGAGCCCTTCTATCGCGTCGACCGCTCCCGTTCGCACGCCTCGGGCTACGGCTTGGGGCTGCCCCTGTGCAAGCGCATCCTCGAAGCGCACGGGGGGAGCATCACGATCGCGGACGCCGAGGGGGGCGGCACGCGCGTCGTCGCACGGATTCCTGTCGCCTAGCCCGGGAGGCCTGTGGGCCGCTTACTCGCTTCCGGCGCGCTCACCGACCGGCTCGTTGCCCAGCAACGACGCCGCGCCGTAATCGCGGTTCATGCGCGCGATGTGGTCGACCGAAATCTCCTTCGGGCAGGCGGCCTCGCACTCGTAGCGGTTCGAGCAATTCCCGAACCCGAGTTCGTCCATCTTCGAAACCATGCGCACCACGCGCCTCTCGCGCTCAGGCTGTCCTTGCGGAAGGTGACCGAGGTGCGAAACCTTGGCGGAGACAAAAAGCATCGCCGATGCATTGGGGCAAGCCGCCACGCAGGCGCCGCAACCGATGCAGGCGGCCGCATCCATCGCGACGTCGGCATCGCACTTGCGCACGGGCAGGGAGTTCGCATCGGGTGCGCTTCCGGTCTTGGCCGTGACGAACCCCCCGGCCGCGATGATTGCATCGAAGGCGGAGCGATCCACCACCAGATCCTTGACCACGGGAAACGCCTTGGCGCGCCACGGCTCGACCGTGATGGTCTGCCCGTCCTCGAAGCGGCGCATGAAGAGCTGACACACCGTCACGCCCTTCTCGGAACCGTGCGGAAGACCGTTCACCACCAGTGAGCATGTGCCGCAAATGCCTTCACGACAATCGCTCTCGAAGGCAACCGCCTCCTCGCCCTTGCGAATCAGGTCATTGTTCACCTCATCGAGCATCTCGAGGAAGGACATGTCGGGGGACACGTTCTCGGCGACCACTTCGCGAAAGGCTCCCTTCGCGGACGGCCCCGCCTGGGTCCAGAGTCTGAGTTGAAAATTCATGGTGTGATTTCCCTGTGGTCTCTGCATCGGCAGTGGATAGTGTACAGTGTGCAGTGGACAATTGGTGGCCGGAAACCCAACACCCCTCTGTCACACCTGCAATTCACCGTCCACTGTTCACTGTTCACTTACTTATAGCTCCTCTGCGTGAGCTTCACGTTCTCGAACACGAGCGGCTCCTTGTGCAGCACGGGCGTCTCACCGACCCCCTTGTGCTCCCAGGCCGCCACATGACAGAAATTCTCATCGTCGCGCAAGGCCTCGTTCTCCGGGGTCTGCGACTCCTCGCGGAAGTGCCCCCCGCAGGATTCCTTGCGGGTCAGGGCGTCGAGTGCCATGAGTTCCCCGAACTCCAGGAAATCCGCCACGCGCCCCGCCTCTTCGAGGGCCATGTTGTAGTCCCCCCCGTGTCCGGTGACGCTCACATCGCGCCAGAACTCCTCGCGGATGCGCGGGATTTCTTCGAGGGCACGCTTGAGTCCGGCCTCGTTGCGGGCCATGCCGCACTCGTTCCAGAGAACCTTGCCCAACCTGCGATGGAATTCCACCGCGGGTGTACCGCCCTTCACGCCCAGCAGGCGATTGAGACGCTCGCGCACGGCGTTTTCCGCATCGGTAAAGGCGGCGTGATCCGTAGAGATCTTCGGCAGCGCGTTCGAGGCGAGATAGTGCCCCAAGGTCTGCGAGATCACGAAGTAGCCGTCGGCGAGGCCCTGCATGAGCGCACTCGCGCCCAGGCGGTTCGCGCCGTGGTCCGAGAAGTTGGCCTCGCCGAGCACATGTAATCCCGGAACCGTGCTCATGAGGTTGTAATCGACCCACAGGCCGCCCATGGTGTAGTGGACGGCGGGGAAGATCCGCATCGGAACCCTGTAGGGGTTCTCGTCGGTGATCTTCTCGTACATGTGGAACAGGTTGCCGTACTTCTCGCGGATCTTGTCTTCACCCAGCCGCTTGATGGCGTCCGCGAAGTCGAGATAGACCGCGAGGCCGGAAGCACCCACTCCGAGACCTTCATCGCAGACCTGCTTGGCGTTGCGCGAGGCCACGTCGCGGGGCACGAGATTCCCGAAACTGGGATACTTCTCTTCGAGGAAATAGAACCGGTCCGCTTCGGGAATCTCCGCGGGCCGCCGGGAATCTTCCCGGTTCCGGGGAACCCAGACGCGCCCGTCGTTGCGCAGGCTCTCCGACATGAGGGTGAGCTTGCTCTGGTGATCGCCCGCGACCGGGATGCAGGTCGGGTGGATCTGGGTGAAACAGGGGTTGGCGAAGGCCGCGCCCCGCTTGTGCGCCCGCCACGCCGCGGTGACGTTGGAGCCCGCCGCATTGGTGGAGAGGTAAAAGGCGCGGCCGTATCCTCCGGTCGCGAGCAACACGGCGTCGCCCTCGTGGCGTTCAAGTTCACCGGTGACAAGGTTGCGCACGATGATGCCGCGCGCCACGCCGTCCACGACCACGAGGTCGAGCATCTCCCGGCGGGCGTGCAGCTTGACCTGCCCCGTGCCGACCTGACGCATCATGGTCTGATAAGCGCCCAGCAACAACTGCTGTCCGGTTTGCCCCCGCGCGTAGAAGGTCCGGGAAACCTGCGCCCCGCCGAAGGAGCGGTTGTCGAGCAAACCGCCGTATTCACGGGCGAAGGGAACCCCCAAGGCCACGCAATGGTCGATGATGGCGGTGCTGATCTCCGCAAGCCGATTGTCATTGGCCTCGCGGGCGCGGAAGTCGCCGGCCTTTACCGTGTCGTAGAACAGGCGTCGCACGCTGTCGCCGTCGTTGGGGTAATCCTTCGCCGCGTTGATGCCGCCCTGGGCTGCGATGCTGTGCGCGCGGCGCGGGCTGTCGTGGAAGGTGAAGGCATGCACGTTGTAGCCCAGCTCGCCGAGACTGGCCGCGGCGGAGGCTCCCGCCAACCCGGTGCCGACCACGAGAACCTTGTGCTTGCGCTTGTTGGCAGGATTCACCAGCTTCATGTTGAAGCGGTGGTCGGTCCATTTCCGTTCGATGGAGCCGGAGGGAATCTTCGAGTCGAGAATCATGCGGAGACTCCCCCTTGCAGGTAGATCCAAACGGCGAGCGCTGCGAAGCCGCCGCACACGAGGACCGCGTAGGCGAAGGATAACGCGCGCAGCGCACCGTTGTGGCGCGGATGGTTGAGCCCTAGGCTCTGCAGGCTGCTCTGCACTCCGTGCGCGAGGTGCGTGAACAGCAGGGCGAAACTGGCGACGTAGAAAAGCGTGAACCAGCCGTTGGCGAAGGAGCGCATCACCTCGGCGTAAAGGTCGCGCATCACCACCCCGTCATAGGTGACGAGGGGGGCCGCCCTGTAGGCATCAAACCTGAAATGGGGAACGTGAACGAGCACGAAGACGAGAAGCCACGTGCCCGAAAGCATCATGTAGCGCGCATAGATGCGCTTCTTGCCCGACTTCACGGCATCGACGGCGTAACGCCCGGGCCGCGCGGCGCGGTTCTCCAGCGTCAGCTGCAAGCCGAGATAGACGTGGAGGAGAAAGGCTCCGAGCAGCACGAACTCGATCGGCACCACGACCTTTTTCAGGGTGTGGAGCATGAGGTAGCCGTACTTGTTGAAGTACTCCGGGCCATTGAGCAGCCCGAAGTTCCCGATGAGGTGGATCAAAAGAAAGCCGTACAGGACGATGCCGCTGGCACCCATCACCTGCTTGCGGCCCACCGAGGAGCGGAAATAGGCGATGACGGGATTCATGCGCCGGCCTGGATGCGTTCTTCGGGGACATCCGCGGCGTAATCGACGCCGTCGATGCCGAACCCGAACAGGCGAAGAAAGTCGTCGCGATATCCCGTTCCGTCGGCCCACTCGGCCAGGTTGCCGGTGTCGACCTTCGCCCACATACGCTTGACTTCCGCCTGCACGTCGTCGCGCATTTCCCAGTCATCGACCCGGATGCGGCCCTTTTCGTCGACGGGGATCGGGCCGCCGGTATAGAGGCGTTCCCTGAAGAGGCGGTTCACCTGCTCGATGCACCCCTCATGAAGCCCCTTTTCCTTCATCACCTTGTAGAGGATGCTGATGTAGAGCGGCATGAAAGGAATTGCCGAGCTGGCCTGGGTCACCAAGGCCTTGTTGACCGAAACATGCGCCGAACCGCCGATGGCGTCGAGCTTCTCATGCAGCTTGATGGCGGTGTCCTCGAGATGATCCTTCGCTGCGCCGATCGTCCCGTTGCGGTAGACCGGCTGGGTCACGTCGGGCCCGATGTAGGAGTAAGCCAGCACCTTGGCACCGGGGGCGAGCAACCCTTCCTTCAGCAAGCGGTCCGTCCACATCTCCCAGTCCTCGCCGCCCATCACCTGGATGGTGCTCTCGACCTCTTCGGGCGAGGCGGGGTCCAAGGTGACCTCGCTGACGACGCCGGTGTTGAAGTCGAGGGTCTTGTTGGTGTACGACGCACCGATGGGCTTGAGCGTGGAACGATAGGTCGCACCGGTGACGGGGTGGGTGCGGCGCGGCGCGGCTAGGCTGTAGACGAAGAGGTCCACCGGACCGAGGTCCTTTTTCAGGATCTCGATCACCTCATCCTTCATCGACTCTGCGAAAGCGTCGCCGTTGAGGCTTTTGGCGTAGATCCCTTCCCGCGCGGCGGCTTCCTCGACGGCGACCGTCTGGTACCAGCCGGGCGAAGCCGTTCGACCGCGCTCGGGGCCGCGCTCGAAGGAAACCCCCAGCGTCCCGGCCCCGGAACCGAAGGCTGCCGCGATGCGCGAGGCCAGGCCGTAACCCGTCGAAGCTCCGACAATCAAGGCCTTGCGCGGGCCTCCTGCCACCGGGCCTCCGGCGCGCACGTGGCGGATTTGTTCCTCCACGGAAGCACGGCACCCTTCGGGATGCGCGGTCGTGCACAAAAAGCCTCGGATCTTCGGTTCAATGATCATGCGTGTCTCTCCAGACTTCGGGCGTCGCGGCCACGCCGCAAGAGTCCCCGCGGCACGGCAAAAAACAAGGAAAAAACTAGCTCATGCGCCCGCCTTTGGGAACCGGGAAAATCGCTCCCCAAGCCAGGCCACCGGGAAAATGCGCGGGGGGGTAGACTATCTTTGCGCGCATTCATTCCGGCCGGAACGCGTCCGCGGACAACTCCCCGGGAGTCCCGTCGCCGGCCCAACAGGGAGCCAGCCACATGAAGTTCGAGGCCCAAAAACCGGTTTTCCTGGACGCGCTGCAGATGGCCTGCAACGCCATCCCCAGCAAGACGACCCTGCAGATCCTCTACAACCTGCTTTTCGAGCTCAAGGGAAACGAGTTGGAGATCAGGGCGACGGATCTCGACATGACCATCGTGCTCAAGCTGGAGGTCGAGGGGCACGAGGACGGCTCCATCGTGGTCAACGCACGCAAGCTGCTCGAGGTGGTCAAGGAACTTCCCGACTTTCCGGTCATCGTCTCGGCCGACGACTACTTGTTCAGCGTGCGCTCAGAATCGGGCTTCCAGGGAAACCTCACCGGCTACGACGCTTCCGAGTACCCCGCCCTGCCAGAAATCGGGCACGGCAAGGTCTTCCGCGCCCCTCTGAAGGACCTCCGCTTCCTCGCGGACAAGACCCTGTTCGCCGTCTCCACAGACTTCAGCCGCATGAGCCTCACGGGCGTCTATTGCGAAGGCAAGGAAGGCCGTTTCGAGATGGTCTCGACCGATGGGCACCGCTTCGGCAAGGCGTGGATCGCACTGGCGGGCACCACCCTCAAACCCGGCGTAATCCTCCCGCCCAAGTCCCTGTCGCAGGTTTTGCGCATGTCCGAAGACACGGACGAGGAAATCGAAATCGAGATCGGCAGCGCCCAGGCACGTTTCAGCACGCCGACCATCACCATCCTCACCAAGCTGATCGACGGCCCCTACCCGAATTACGAGAACGTGGTTCCGAAGGAATTCGCCCGCGTCATGCGTTGCAACCGCGAAGTGCTGATGCAGGTGCTCCGCCGTGTTTCCACGATGGCCAACGCGAAGACGCGCCTTGTGGTGTTCGGTTTCCAGGAAAAAGAACTCCAGCTCTCCGCGAAGAACGCGGACATCGGGGGCGACTCCGAGGAAACGATCTCCGTGGAGTACACGGGGGAACCCGTGGAGGTGGGAGTCAATGCGACCTACCTCCTCGAGGAGTTGCGCCTCGCCCACAGCGAGGAAATCCTGTTCAAATTCAACACCCCCCTCGGCGCGATCGTGATCGAACCGGCCGTGGAGTCCCCCGACTATTTCTTCATCGTGATGCCCCTGCGCATCCTCAAGGAACCCGCATGATGCGAGCCCGGTTTTTGGCTTCCGCCGCCCCGCTCTTCGCGATTCTCGCACTCCCCTTCTTTCTCGCCGCTTGCGGCCAGCGTGACGATGCGCCGCGCGATGCCGATGCGGATGAGGTGCCTGCCGCCGGCGCCGCGGCGGAATACGCCCCCGACCTGGAAGGCATGTCGCAGCATGATGCCGGCATCGCGGCGATCTTCGCCATCCTCTCGGGCGACCTCGACACGATCCGTCCGCATTTCGAGGAAGAAATCCGCCCGAACCTTTCCGCCGAACACGCGACAATCCTTCACGGGCAATTCGCCTGGCTCTATGA
Source organism: Fibrobacteria bacterium (assembly GCA_050486505.1). Lineage (GTDB taxonomy): Bacteria > Fibrobacterota > Fibrobacteria > UBA11236 > UBA11236 > UBA11236. Next base: position 9,828 of record JBJHDK010000009.1, read on the forward strand.
CCTGATCGGCGGAGAGTTCGTGCAACACATGACCGGGTGGAGTCTCTTCCCCGACAGCACACCCGGGTTTTTCAGGGAATACCGGATGGCGAACGAGACCAACAAGCGCGCGCCCTTTATCGTCATTCACCTCGTTTTCGCAGATTCCGTGACCCCCTACGTGGCAGGCGCCCAGGTGAAAAACTTCCTGGGCATGGGCCAAGAGAAGCGGATTCAGGAATCACAAACCTGGCGCGTTGGCGGGAAGGACATCGAAATCCACGAAGTCAAGCTTGTCGAAACCGATAGCGGCAGCATGCTGGCCGTCATGTTCTTCGACGACAACAACCTCCCTCTCGAGACCCAGGAACACGTGAAGGAACGCGGAATTCCGGTTGCCCGCGCAGCGGTTGCCCGTGGCCTGCTCGACTCCGCGCGCACGGCCATGCCGGGGCGCACCATTCTGAAGGATATCGGTGTCGGCTTCATTCGGGACGATCCGAAGTTCGGTCACACCCAGATCAAAATCGGTTTCGCCCCCGAAGATTATTTGAAGTAGCGATTCGGGCGGTTTACTCCGCCCCGTACTCGCTGCGGTAGGCGCGCATGCGTTCCAGCAGCGACGCGTCGTGTGCGAGGTAGCTCGCGCCTTCATCCGTCCCGAGAAACGCGATCAGGTCGAGCACCGAGACGATCGCCGTCGTCTTGAGGCCGAAGTCCTCGCGGATTTCGCGGAGTGCGGGACGATCGCCCGCCCCTTTCTCCATGCGGTCGACCGAAACGACGAGCCCCACGGCCTTCGCCTTGCCCCCGGCCTCGATCAACGGAAGGGACTCGCGCACCGAAGTGCCTGCGGTGGTGACATCCTCGACCAGCACCACACGGCAGGGAGAACCTCCCTCCCACCCGGCGTAGTCGAAACCCACAAGCGCCCCCCCCTCTCCATGGTCTTTCGCTTCCTTGCGGTTGAAGGTCACGGTGACGTCGTGCCCATGCTTGCGCTGTAGCGCCATCGAGGCCGCAACCGCCAACGGAATGCCCTTGTAGGCGGGGCCGAAGAGGTTATCGAATTCCGTACCGTGCGCTTCCCGGATCGCGTCGGCATAGAACTCCCCGAGCCGCCCGAGGTGCCCGCCGGTGCGGTAGGCGCCGGTGTTGATGAAGTACGGCGTCTTGCGCCCGCTCTTGGTGGTGAAGTCGCCGAAGCGCAACGCGCCCGCGGAGAGCATGAAGCGGATGAAGGCTGCCTTGGGTTCTTGCATGGGGGGAATCGCTCCTGTCGGCGCGGTGTCAGGGGTTCGGGACGGGCAAAGTAAAAAAGCCCCTTGGGCAAGGGGCTTTTCGTCGTGCTTCGAGTCGCTGGCTAGGCAGCGACTTCGACAGCCATGGTGGTGACGCCATCAACGGCGGTTCCGGCCGGAATGACGGCTTCTCCGCCCTTCATCAAGGCGAAAAGGATGCAGCACACCAGCGAAAGTCCGATGGAAACGATCATTTTGTCGTCGCCTTCCACGTGCTTCGAGGCGCTGATCGGAACGGACTTTCCGTCCGCGGTCGTGACCGTGCGCAACGAGACGCCGATGGCGCCGGGAATTCCGAGGAAGTTGTTCTTCTTGGAAGACACGACCTCGCCAAAGGCCGTCGCACCCGCCTTGATGACCACCTTGCCGTTGACCACGACATCCTGCATGACAGTGAAGGCGACACGGTCTCCAACATTCAGGTCATCCGCCTTGAGTGTGGCAGCCGTGGTCAACATGATGGCAGTGCCGGGAGGAACCTGAACAGTCGTTGCAGCCTGTACTTGAGCGACGCCAGTGACAAGAGTCATCAAAACAAGCGCTTTGATCGAAACCAAAGATGTGAGACGCATGGCCCAGGATGTTGAACGCATAATCACTCCTTAATCATTTGGATTAAAAAAAACTGTGGAGCCGAATCATGGTCCGTCGCTTTTCACGATCGTTCCACTCCTCCGCCAACCCGGTCGACACGGAAATGGAACCCGTGTACCAGGCAAAGTTAAACAACCCAACCGCTGTCGCCAGGGCAATGTGATCATTTCGTACGCTTTCGTACATCGCGTAACCCAACAGCGAAAAAATGAACAAACTGGCCGTTCCGGTTCCGGTTCTCCCGGTGTAGTAGTACCCCCCTCCCGGGAAAAAGCTCAGAACCCGGGCGGTCCTAGGGTTTTTGCGAGGAGGATTCAAGGCTGCTGCAACGGCTTCCCCGAAAGCGGGAGACCAGTCGGGATTGCGTTGCAAAAGGCTGTCCACTGCGGTGATGTTGCCACGATCCACAAGTGCGATGACATAGGCGCGTTCGAGACGGGACGCTTCGCTGGAGTCTTCCATGTACACGCCGCGATTACGAAGCATCAACGGGAAGTCATAGCGTCTCTGCTCTAGCGCCAACCTCAACGGGTACAGTACCGGCAAGGATTGATCCGGGGGGTAGCTTGCGTCTTCCGGGATCCACCGTGCGGCCCAATCGAGCGCCTCCTCGTACCGATCACCTGCCGCGAAAGATGCAAGCATGTTCGTCTTCCACATGGGCGCGCGCGGGTGATCCGGAGCGGAATGCAACAAGCGCATATACTCGGTAACGGCACGATAGTACTCGCGCTCCCGCTGAAGGTATTCTGCGAAAGAGTCATCCCCTCTCTGCACTCCTGCAAAGACCGAAACAACTCCACAAAGCACAAGTGCGCAAAATCCGGACAACAATCTCTTCATGGCTCCACCGGGTCGTAGAATTTGAACTCCCCTTCAACCGTCACAACCCGATAATACTCCAGATCGTGGCCGCATCGCGTCAGTCGGGACGATGTCATCCAGAATGCGCGCAGCGGGTTGTAGCGGGAGAACGCCTCCTTCCCATAGCTCGAACAGGATGGATACATCGGACAGTGAAATCCCTTGGCGGGTGAAACGTATTTCCTGTAAAAATTCAGGAGGGGCATGGTAATGAAGCGGGACAAGCCATCCCGTGACCCCACCTCTTCGAGTTCCGTGAGGTTCTGGTCATCGGAAAAGCTGAAAGGGTCGTGCTCGAACTCGGCCGGAGATTTGAATGATGCGGTGGGCGCGTCCCCGGCCGTCGGAGGTGCCAACGAAGAAACGGCAACGATGACCAGCACGACCGTGCCCATCAGCGGTGCACGCGTGCGTCCTGCGTAGCGAGGCCCCGGAACGGCATCAAGGGTTGGGAATCGGCTCACGCGTCCTCTCCATCAAGATCATGGAATCTCCCGTCGGCAGATCCTGCCGCACGGTGGTGACGAAACCCGCCGCGCGCGCCATGGCATCGACGTCGCCGAGATGCGCGCGCTGCACCTCGATGTAGAGATGACGCACCGCTTCAAGCGTCGCGGGAGCACCGCGCAGCAGGGCGACCTCGTGCCCTTCCACATCGACCTTGAGGAGATCGATCGCGGGATCTCCCTGTTCGCGGCGCCACAGGTCGAGGGGCTTGCATTCAACCGGCACCGTCCCCTTGTCGGAGATGGTGCCCAGTACCGAGTACCCCCGCGGCGCCTCCATGTACACCGTGCCCGAGGAGTCGGACAAGGCGAGCGGATGCGCGGTGCAGATGCCGTCGAGGTGGTTGGCGGTCAGGTTGTGGCGCAACCGCGCGTAGGTGTCGGGGTTGGGCTCGAACAGGTGGATGCGCGTGAAGCGGGCGCGACCATACTTCCAGGCGAGGTAGAGCGTGAACAGGCCGATGTTCGCGCCCACGTCGAGGACCACCGCCCCCGATGGCGGCAGGGGCAATTCTTCGTCCTCGTCGAAAAAGACGGTCTTGATGTTGCCGAGCTCCCCGGTGAACTCCTTGTAGCGGATCTCCAGCCCGGAAAAGCGCAGGGTGCAAACCTTGGGTTTCAGGGGGATTTTGAGGGCCAGGTAGAGGGCATGGCGCAAGGTGGACACGAGGAAGGTCCAGCGGGAGGCCCAGCCGTCGAAGCGGCGGAGGTTGGCCAGCAGCCCGATGCCAACCTTGAAGGCGTTGGAGTAAAAACCACTCATGGGGGTGCAAGTTAGGCTTTTCCGGAGGATTTGGGACGCGTCCGGGGCCAATGCGACCCGAAACGACGGCGCGGGAAGCCATCCCCTCGGTTGTGGATCAATTCGGCCTCCGGATTCATGCCCTCGCGGAGGCGGGGGTGACTCCTCCGGCTCCTGTGCTCGAAACCGATGGCCCCAAAAGGAAGTCGACCGGTTTCGAGAGGTCGCCTGCGGAGTAAACAGCGCAATTTCAAGAGTTAATGTGAATCGCGCTGATATGAGGTCGCCGAAGGCGAACGAATCAATCCTGCGGCCTTCTCAAGCTGACTCGACGACTGAGCGGTCCATGCACAAAGCGGACGCGGGACACGCGCGCCCCAAAAAACTATCGTTTAGCGCTCATTCATCGCGCCGAATGCCCTGAAATCAAGGGGTTTCGGCGGTTCTACAGGATTCCCGCCCATGCAAACCGTCGACGTCAACGCCCTGTACTCCTCCCTCGAAGCCGCCCACGCACACGCCCGCAAAACCTTGGGCAAACCGCTGACGTTGGCCGAGAAAATCCTGTGGTCGCACCTCGACGACAAAAACCAGGGACCCCTGACGCGCGGCAAGTCCTTCGTGTTGCTCCGCCCCGACCGCGTGGCCATGCAGGACGCCACGGCGCAAATGGCCATCCTCCAGTTCATGCAAGCGGGCAAGCCCCAGGTGGCCGTGCCCACCACCGTGCACTGCGACCACCTCATCATCGCCAAGGAAGGCGCCGACCGCGACCTCGAGATCGCCAACCACGCCAACAAGGAAGTCTTCGACTTCCTGTCTTCCGCCGCCAACAAGTACGGCATGGGCTTCTGGAAACCGGGCTCGGGCATCATCCACCAGGTCGTGCTCGAGAACTACGCCTTCCCCGGCGGCATGATGATCGGCACCGATTCGCACACCCCCAACGCCGGCGGCCTCGGCATGTTCGCCTCGGGAGTGGGCGGCGGCGACGCGGTCGACGTGATGGTCGGCATGCCCTGGGAAGTGCTCTACCCGAAGGTGTGCGGCGTGCGCCTCACCGGCAAGCTCAACGGCTGGACCTCGGGCAAGGACATCATCCTCAAGCTGCTGGAACTCCTGACCGTGAAGGGGGGAACCAACAAGGTCATCGAGTATTTCGGGCCCGGAGTCGGGTCGCTCTCCTGCACGGCGCAGGCCACGGTGACCAACATGGGCGCCGAACTGGGCGCGACCTGTTCCATCTTCCCGTACCACAAGGCCATGGGCGAGTACCTGCGCCTCACGCGCCGCGCCGACATCGCCGACCTGGCCGACGCACACGCGGCCTTCCTCCGCCCCGACCCCGAGGTGGAGGCGAAGCCCGAGGATTTCTACGACGAAGTCATCACCATCGACCTCGATGCACTGGAGCCCTACGTGGTCGGCCCGCACAGCCCCGACAAGGCGCGCCCCCTCTCCGTGTTCAAGGCGGAGATCGAGAAGGAAAATTACCCCGCCGAACTGGGCGCGGCGCTGATCGGATCGTGCACCAACTCCTCGTACGAGGACATGGGGCGCGCTGCGCACGTGGCGAAGGGCGCGCTGGAAAAAGGCCTCCAGGCAAAATCGAAGTTCTACGTCTCCCCCGGTTCGGAGCAGGTGTTCGACACCGCGCGCCGCGACGGGTATCTCGATACCTTCGACGCGCTGGGCGCGACGGTGATGGCCAACGCTTGCGGCCCCTGCATCGGCCAGTGGGACCGCACCGACATGCCCGAGGGCCCCAACAGCATCATCACCTCCTTCAACCGCAACTTCCGCGGGCGCAACGACGGCAACGCGCAGACGCTGGCCTTCATCGGCTCGCCCGAGCTGGTCACGGCCCTGGCGATCGCGGGCGACCTTCGCTTCAACCCGCTCACCGACACGCTCAAGGATGCAGACGGCAAGGAGTTCCGCCTTGAGGCCCCGCGCGGCGATGCCCTGCCCTCTGCGGGCTTCGCGTTCAACGACGGCGGCTTCGTCCCGCCCGCGAAGGACGGTTCGAAGGTCGAGGTCAAGGTCGCGCCCGACAGCCCCCGCCTGCAGCTGCTCGCGCCCTTCGCGAAGTGGGACGGCAAGGATTTCAAGGAGTGCCGCGTGCTGGTGAAGGCCGCGGGAAAATGCACCACCGACCACATCTCGCCCGCGGGCAAGTGGCTCGCCTTCCGCGGCCATCTCGACAAGATTTCCGATAACGCCTTTCTCGGGGCCACCAACGCCTTCGACGGGGCGATCGGAAAAGCTCGCAATTTGGTCACGGGTGAAACCGGGAAGACTTTCTCGGAGATCGCGCGCGCCTACAAGGCCGCAGGGATCGGCTGGGTCGTCTTCGGCGAAGAGAACTACGGCGAGGGCAGCTCGCGCGAGCACGCAGCCATGTCGCCGCGCTTCCTCGGCGGCAAGGCCATCATCGTGAAAAGCTTCGCCCGCATCCACGAGACCAACCTGAAGAAGCAGGGGCTTCTGCCGCTGCACTTCGTGAATCCCGCGGACTACGACAAGGTGCGCGAAGACGATCTTGTCGATGTGACGGGACTCGATGCCTTCGCGCCGGGGAAAAACCTCACAGTGACCCTCCGCCATGCGGACGGGTCGGCGGAATCCTTCGAGGTGTCGCATACGTTCAATGCCGAGCAAGTCGCCTGGTTCAAGGCGGGCGGGGCCCTGAATTTGATGCGGTGAAATTTGGGGGACTGTGTCCCTCGTTCTGCAGGACCATGGCGCCACGCCGGAGGTTCAAGGGGCGGGGGAGTGGACGGATGGACTGTGGACTGAGTGGGTATTATGGACGGCATGGGCCGACATTACCGGTGTCCAGGCCGTCCATAATGCCCATATCGTCCATCCATCCACTCCCCGCCCCGCCCTGACGGCATCTATCTATCTTCCCGACCGTGGTTTCCCCCTCCCAGGAATCAGCCCCGAAGCCCCCCGAAGGATCCGGTACCCGGGGGAGCGCCCCCCCCATTCCCGAATACGACTACCCGGTCACCTTAGGTGACCGTTTCCTCGATCTCGTCAAAACGTTGATTCCCGGCGCGGAAACGCGACACCACCTTCTGGGGCACTATGCGCGGCTCAATGCCGCCCTGCCGCCCCGGGCATGGGTTCCGCCCTCGCTGGAGAAAACGCTTCGCTTCCATGATCGCAGCTTGCCGTTGATCCTCGCCAGCCCGGTGATTCTCGCGGCGGGCGGGAACAAAACGGCCGAATCCCTGCCCGCCTATGCGGAGCTGGGTTTCGGAGGCGTCACCGCAGGATCCGCGACCCTGAACGCCTGGGAAGGCAACCCACATCGCCCACGCGTGCGTCTGCTCCCGGCCGACCGCGCGATGCAAAATTCGATGGGGCTGAACAACCCCGGCATCGAGCACATCGCCTCCGAGGTGGACAACGCCCTGGGACGTTGCCACCGGCGGAAGATGGCGGTCGGCATCAGCGTGACCGACACGCCGGGCGTGACCGACGAGGCTCAAATCATTTCCGAGCTGGAAGCGACCTTCCGGAGGGCGCATGGAGCGGCCGACTACATCGAGCTCAACCTGAGCTGCCCGAACACGGGGACGACGCGCCTTGACACCGACACCGACCTGCTGCGCCGGATTCTCGACCACATCATGCACGTGCGCAAGTCGCTGGTGCCGCGCAAGGCAGTGCTGGTGAAGCTTTCCCCGGACATGGGGGTCAAGACCCTGGAGGCCGTGCTGCAAACGGTCTCGGATGCGGGGGTGACTGGACTTGTGCTGTTCAACACCTTCCCCGCAGCACGGGGCAGGTTCCTGAACATGGCCACCCCGCCCGAGGACGTGCACCCCCTGACGGCAACGGGCGGAAAAGGAGGAATCTCTGGCCGCATCCTTTACCGGAACACCTTGCCCGCCGTGCGCTTCATCCGCAAGCAGCTGCCGCATCTGACGATTTTCGCGAGCGGCGGCGTCGACCATGGGGCGAAGGTGCTCGATCTTCTCGAGGCGGGTGCCGACGCTGTGCAGGTCTATACGGTGCTCGCCTATCGCTGGAATGCGGTGCGCAAGATCAACCGCGAGCTTGTTCTCGCCATGAAGTCGCGAGGCCTTCCCACGCTGGATGGATACGCTCCGTGGGGAGATTAGGAGGAATTACGAATTAAGAATTACGAATTACGAAACGGGAGTCTAGTGCTTGAACGACGGAGTGCGGTGATTCATGGAAAAGTCGCATGGATATTTCAAGCAAGCACAGTCTCTGTGTTCAATTCTTAATTCGTAATTCTTAATTCGTAATTCCTCACGGCTCCGCGACCCCGAAGAATCTCCTCTCCTCCTCCGTCATGCGGCGCGCCTCGCGCTTGAGAAAATCAGCGCCTCCCTTCGCTTCCATTGCGAGCCTCCACCACTCCCGTCGCTCACTGCCCGCGGGATCGCGCGGCATCATACGCCGCAAGGCCGACCACGAACTGTCAGTCGCGAGCAACAGCAGATCGCGCGCCTGCTGCCGATTGAAAAACCAGTCGTCATTGAGGACGGGCACGAGGACATCCCAATTCTCCGCCACGGCCGTTTTCCCGTGTGCACCCAATGCCCAGAGATGTTGATGCAACTCGAGGCCAAGGGCGGCCTCCATCCCGTCGCGCAGCAGGGGAAGGTGATCGGGATGGGGGTACACGCCCAGAACGCGCACGGCCATACGGCGCACATCTTCGGATTCCGATCGCGAATACGGAATGGCCGAGACCCGAAAGGACGTATCCGCGAGGCGTGATCCGAGATAGAGAAGGCGCGTGATGTAAAGCTCTGAATCCGTTGCGTCGAGGGCTTGCGCCAACGCCGCCCCGGGCCAGGGATTGCGGCCCGAGTCCGCCATCATCACCAGCAAGCGTTCCGCGTAATGGCGCTGGCGCGGAGTGCGGTTCGCCGTGGAAAGGACGTGTTCAGACACCACGTACCGGAGCGCGACCGTGTCGAGCGCAAGGAGTTCACGTTCGGCCATGTCCCGGGCCTCGGCGAAGCGCGGCTCCCCGCGCGCGGCCGTGAGAAAGAGGCTGTCCATGCGCGAAAGTTCCGGGGGCGCCCAGCCGGACACGCCCGCATGCGCGCATGCGGCGGCACAGGCCGCGAGCAGCGCCGGCACCTTACTCCGTCGCCAGCCCATACCCGTGCCCCCTGCGTTCCCCGTCGTACACCCTGCGCACCGAATCCGGCGAGAACCCTGCCGGCCATGCGTCGCGCCCTCCCCTGTCAAGGAAGAAACCCAGGCTGCCGCGGTCGCGACGCATGTCGGCGTGCCCGAGCGTCATCGCGGGATTGCCCATGGCATAGGTGTCGTTTCCCGCGAAGTCGAGAAAGACGCCGAGACCGTTCGCGCTGCCCGCGCCCGCGCTCATGTCCACCGCGATGTTGCGATCATCACCCGACGCATCCACGAGCAACCCGAACGCCCCGTCGTGCCCGCACCCCTGGCTCACTCCCTTGCTGACCCGCACGTCGTCCCCCGCCCCGTCCCAGAGCATGCCGACCGCGAAGTGAACCCCCGCGCCCTGGGCGTATTGATGCGCGAGATACTTGTCGTTCCCCGCATCGTCCATCAACAGCCCCCAGCCGAACCAGTACCCCGCGCCCTGCGCATAGATGTCGGCGGAATAAAGATCGTGGCCGTCCCGATCCCACAGCACGCCGATTCCGCCCGCGTGGCGGGGCGCGAACCCGATGGAAAAGCCTTGGCTCAGGCTGAGGAACCGGTCGGCGTATCGCAGGTCGTCCACGAACACCGGGCGTGAGAGATATTGGTCGTTGCCGGCATGGTCGAGCAGGAGCGCGAGGCCGCGTGTGGACGCGACCCCCTGCGACAAATAGGTTGTCGAATACAGGTCGTGGCCGTCGCGGTCCTCAAGGATCGCGAGCCCGTGGAAGGCGAAGCCGAGCGAGGCCTGTCCCGCCTCGTAGAGGTCGTCGCCCGCGACGTCGAGGAGGCGGCTGTATCCCATCAGGGCGGAACCGTAGGCGAAATCACCGCCGAGGTACCTGTCGTTTCCCTCAAGGTTCGCGAGGACCTGCAACGACAGGAACCCCGCCGCCGCGCCCATCGTATCTCTGGCAAGGTAGGTGTCGTTTCCGCCCGCGTCGAGCACAAGCAACCATGTTCCCGGCCGCGCAGTATCGGGAAACACGTAGCGGTCGTCACCGCCGGGATCGAACACGATTCCCCGGTCGAGACGGTGCACATCGTCGCCCTCCGTCCCGATCGTCACGGGGAATCCCGCACGGCGAAGGCGTCGCAACTCCCGCACCACCGCGGGGCTCCCCTCCTCACGCAACATGACGACAAGGATGTCGAGCACGGCGTCAAGATCGCGGGCGGCACGGGCGAGTGCCTCCATGCGCAGCGAACCCGCCAGTCGCATCACCTCATCGGTCACCGCCTCGCCGCGCAAGCGTTCCAGTTCGCGCGCGACCGGCCCCAACGCAGTGTCTTCGGCCCGGTGCCGAAACAGCGGCGGCGCCTCGCGCAGGAGGAAGCCGACATCTTCCCGCGACAAGGGAGCAAGCCATGCTTCCAGGTTCTCTTCGACCGAGCGCAACAGCGTTGCAGGATCACGCTCTTCAGGAGCGTCCGGAGCCGGGATGTCGAGCCAGGTCCAAAGCGGACCGGAATCGACCATGCCCGAAGCAGTGGCGCCGGACAACGCGACGCGCAACGTGGCGACCTGCGCATCGGCACCGAGGGGATCGCGCAGCAACAACTCCACAGTGGACAGCATGGAAGGGAGCGTGGAGGGATAATTGATGAGCAAGTCGAAGTCTCCGGAACGGAACCCCGCCGGCTCCATCAGGATCCTCCGCACCGAATCCATGGGCGCCGGAACCGGGAACTCCGAAGCCGTCGCCGGAGCATCCCCCGTCGCCAGCAGCGTCACGAAGAATCCCCCCATCCACCTCCGCATCACAGCCCCAGTTGGCTCCGCAGCGCGGACAGCGCATCGCCGGAATAAGGCAGGGTCTCGACGAGGCGCGCCAGACGCCGCCTGCCGATGTCGTGGAGGCTGGCCTGCATGGGGCTCTCCCCGTTCAGGGACGGCTGCGCCATCTCGACCCACTCGCGCCAGTCTTCCGGGATCGGGAGCGTGGTCGCCGAAGGCGCCTCGGGATTCTTTTCTTCCGCCCCGGATCCGGTGTGGTCGGCAAGCCAGCGGAAGACATGCGAGCGATACGCCTGATCCATCAATGTGACGCGCAGGCCTCCGGGCTCCAGCTCGAGGCGTCCCAACGAAAGCGCCCGGTAGCGCAACTCGAAGCGACCGCGCCCCAGCGAAAGCGCGCCTCCCGCCTCGAGTTGCCGCGCGACGTCGCCACCGGGAACAGGGAGCTGGAAGGACTGCGGCGTTGTCATGGTACGGCCGGGAACCCCGACACGCGCATCGTAAACGGCCTCGCGCCACAACGCAAGAACCTGCGCGCCATGGCTTCGCCACTCCTCGCATTGCACGTCGGGCCTGAGTCCGCTCCCGGCCTTGACACCCAGGCGACGACACACCGCGCGCAACCGCTCGCCGATCAACGCCATTGATTCAAGCGGAAATGCCAGCACGGCAGGATGGATCTGCTCTTCGCCGCGATACGGCAGGATGCGTCCCGCGAAGCTGTTTCCCGGCGGGGGGAGCTCTCCCCCGTGCGAAACCCGCCTGATCGATCCGGAATCCGCCATGCGCACATGTGCGTGGCTGTCGTCGGACTCAATAACATCCCACACCCACAACGGCGAGAGACTCCACTGCCGGAAATCGTTCGCCAACCTGAGGTTTTTCTCCTCGATGTCGCGGGCGGCGCGCAGAATGGGCCGCGCATCCGAAAACTGCACGGAGTAATCCCAAAAGAAGTTCGACATCACCGCGCGCCCGTAGTCCGGATCGGCCATGAGAAGGTGATGGGGGTACTCTTCCTGGCTGAGCCTCTCCCAGTAAGCCTGGTAAAGGTTCCTCAGGGGGAACAGGTACATGAACAACTCGTGCAGGTCATGACGGAAGGAAGCTCGCACGGAAACGGCCGCCCCTGTCGCACCGGCGAACCGTCCGCAGCACTCCGCGTAGGGCAGCGTGTTCCCGCAAATGCAGGAATTCTTGAGCTTGACCTCGTCCATGGGGAGGAAGATAGTAGGTCGTTGTCAGTCGGTCGTCGATCGTCGGTCGTCGGCAGCAGGTGGCAAGGGACATCGAAACACGGCCCTGTGAAAACAGGTTTCATTGCACACTGCGCGCTGCTCATTGCCCACTGCCCTCAACCTTCCCCGTCCTCTTCCCGTAACCGCGCCAGCTCCTCCAGGCCCCTGTAATGCCGGGCGAGCAAGGGGATCACCTCGCCGAGCATGTACAGGGATCCGCAGAACACGGCATAATCGGCTCCGGCTCCATGGCGCAGCAGCGGGTCGAGCGCTTCATCATCCGGGCGAACGATGCGAATCGCAGCAGCATCTCCGATACGCCCCCGCAGCGCGGACGGCGCCAGCGCACGCGGAAACACTCCCGAAAGATCGACGAAGACGAGATCATTCGTAAACGATTGCAACGCCGCAAACATCGTGGCGATATCCTTGTCTTGCATCGCGGAGAAAAACACGCGCGGCCTTTGTCCTTGGCGCGCGCGGACGAGGTTGCGGCACAATGCTTCGATGCCGGCAGGATTGTGCGCACCGTCGAGCACGACGGGCAGCCGTTGGCCACCCTCATCGTTCGCCGCGGGGCGCAGCCATTGCATGCGCCCCGGCATGCGCGCGGCGAGCAAGGCGGGGAGCCACCGCTCCTCCCCGGGGAGGGCTTCCCCGAAAAACGATTCGAGCGCCAACACGGACAAGGCGGCGTTGCGGAATTGCCAATCCGCGGAGCGCAGGTCGGCCGGAAGCGCATAATTGCGGAAGCGTCCGCGCAGCATCCATCCTTCCGGCCCCGGATGCAACCGTCCTTCGAGATTCACGCACGGGGAGCCTGCCTCGTGCGCGACGCCTTCCGCAACGCGCGCCAGCGCAGGGTCAGCGGCATCGATGACGAGTGGCACGCCGGGCTTGACGATTCCCAGTTTTTCCCGCAGGATGGCTTCCAGGGTGTTCCCGAGAATATCCGTATGATCCAAGGATACCGGCGTGATCACCGAGACCCGCGGCGTGACGACGTTGGTGGCATCGAGCCGGCCGCCGAGTCCGGTTTCGAGTACAGCCGCCCCGCACTCCCGCTCGCGGAACCACGACAGGGCCATGCCCGTCACGCATTCGAAGTACGTCGGATTCAACTCCTCCAGCGCATCCCACGCATCGTGCATCCATTCCCGCACGGCGCGCGCGGGAATCGCCTCGCCATCGACACGGATGCGCTCGCGAAAGCTGACAAGATGTGGTGAGGTGTACAGCCCGACCCTGGGGACGCCAAGCGCGCGCAGCATGGCAGCGAGGTTGACGCAGACGCTTCCCTTGCCATTGGTGCCCGCGACATGGAGCAGGGGGAGCCCGCGATCGGGATGATCGAGGGCGGCGAACAGCTTGCGGGGGTTCTCGAGGCCCAACTTGACGGCGAACTGGTTGCGGGCGTACAACCAGCGAATCGATTCGGAGTAATTACCGGGAGGAGACACGGGGAATTACGAGTTACGAGTTACGAGTTATGAGTTCAGGGGGGCGACAGGAAGACGGATTTCCGGAAACTTCTGTCGACGTGAGGCACGCTGCTTCACACATTCTTTTTGGGTTCAATTCGTAATTCGTAACTCGTAATTCTCAACTCTTCCTGTACGTGTGTCCCAACACCTTCGCAATGGTGGCCTTGAGTTCATGACGCGGCGCAATGAGATCCACGAACCCTTTCTCAAGCAGGAACTCCGCGCGCTGGAATCCCGGGGGAAGCTGCTGGCGGATGGTCTCGCGGATCACGCGTTCTCCCGCGAAGCCGATCAGTGATCCGGGCTCCGCGATATGGAAATCGCCGAGCATGGCGAAACTCGCGGTGACGCCGCCCATCGTGGGATTGGTCAATACCGAAACATAGGGGATGCCCGCGTCGCGCAAGCGGGCGATTTCCGCGGAAGTGCTCGCCATCTGCATCAGGGAAAGCACGCCTTCCTGCATGCGCGCACCTCCGGAGGCAGAAACGATCACGGCAGGGACCCGCATTTGAAGGGCGCGACGCAGCACGCGGGCCAGCTTCTCTCCCTCGACCGAACCCATGGATCCGCCGATGAAACGGAAATCCATCACTCCCAAGGACACCGGAATGCCTTCGATCGTCCCCGTCCCTGAGACGACGCCGGAGGTCACCCCCGTCTTCTTCTCCGCTTCCGAGAGACTGTCCTTGTACTTCTTTTTCGCCGAGAACTTTAGCGGATCGACCGAACGCAAGGTCGTGTCACCCGGAGTCCACGACCCTTCATCGACGAGAATCCTGACGTATTCATCCGCACCGATCCGAAAGTGATGCCCGCAGTGTTCGCAAACATGCAGGTGCTGCGCGAGATCCTTGCGGTACAGGACTTCCTTGCATCCATCGCATTTGACCCAGAGGTTAACCGGCGTATCCTTTTTGATCAGGGTACCGATTCCCGATTTTGCCTTGCGGAACCATTCCATGGAGTTATTTGTCCTTTTTCGCGCGGAATCCGCAAGATAGCCTTTGCCGGGGGTGGTGTCCAGCGAGGTCTCACGCAGCCGGTGCGGCCGTCGCTCCACGCTCGGAAACGTCTTGAATGCTCCAATAGATGTAAGCGCGCCACGACTCGGGCAACGGCCTGAAGCAAAGTTTTTCAACGATGTTGCGTGGAGCCGCGTGCGTGAGCCGGGGCGTGAATGGGGGCCGGATGGGTTCCAGTTCTCCCGCCCGGGGGCGCCGGTTTCCCTTGCGACTGTTGCAGGGCATGCAGGCCGAGACCGTGTTGTCCCAGGAAGTCACACCCCCGAGGCTGCGGGGGTAGACGTGATCGATGGTGAAGCTCGAAAACGATACGGACTGGCCGCAATATGCGCAGCGCCCGCCATCGCGACCGTAAAGGTTGCGGCGGGTGAAAGGCAATTCACGAGTGAAGTTCCGGGGCGACACCGGACCATCGAGGCATTGCAGCACGCTGGGCACCTCGACGCACAGGCGCGGAGAGCGCACGTAACGCCCCTCATGCACGGCGATCACCTCGGCACGCCCCAGCGCCCACAAGGTGATCGCCTTCTTCCAGGAGACGATATCGATGGGAACACCCGCCCTGTTCAGGGCCAATGCATCGAGCATGCCAACCCCCGAGGAACGCACGTATAGTAGCAACGCGCTGCGGGACGCGGCAAAAAGAAAGGGTTCGCGGCAATGCCGCGAACCCTTTCACCGGAAACTTCCGGAACTCAGTGGCCTGCGTCTCGGGACCCGCCGAAGCCGGGATCGAGTTTCACGACCGTGTACCCGCCTTGCGAGCGGAAGTACAGGATGAGAAGCAGGTAGGAAATCAGCATCAGGAGAGGCAGGATGGCGACCGTTGCAAGAGCGGTCTTCTTCGCTTCCTCCTGGACCTGACGGATCACGGCGACATCTTCCGCCGGAGCCTGGGCGAGAGCCGCTTGATCCACTGCCATGTAAGGACCAAGCACGCTGAAGCGGGAATCGGTCACGTACGTGGAGTGCAGCGCGGTGTTGTTCTCAAGGTCGTACCGCAGGATTTCCTTGTCGGCTGCACGATCCTGGGAAAGACCAAGGAACACGGCACCGATCACGCCGGCGCTGAGCATGCCGAGACCGGCGATGGCATTCAGGGTCAACGCGCCACCCTTGGGGAAGCGTTCGGCCACGACGCCGAGCATGGTGGGCCAGAAGTAGCTCTTGGCGATGCCGTACAGCGTCGCCGCGAGCAGAATCGCGAAGCCGGCCTGCGCGGCGGAGAGCCAGAAGAGGCCGATGGCGGCGAGACCCGAGCAGATCGCGAGGAGTCCCAGCGGGGTGAAGGCCTTCACGACCGGACCTGCGTAGAAGCGCAGGATCACCATGATGATCGAGGTGTACACGATCACCCAACCTGCGTGCAGGCCGATCAGCTTCATCACAGGGCCCATGAGCTCCGTGATCCAGCCGTCGGTGCCCAGCTCGGTGATTGCGAGCGGGATCATGATGAGCAACAGGATCGTGAAAAGGATGCGACCGAAGGAACGCACGTAGGCCCAGAAGACGCCGGTGGTCACAACGATGAGAGCCCAAACAAGCACCAGCGACAGGTCGAAGACGCGTCCGATCTCCATGTAAATCAGGTAGGAGACGATGAACACGCCCACGGCGCCCATTTCGGCCAGCATGTCCTTGTAGGGGACGCCGGCCGCAACGCGCTCGTTCACGGGGAACTTGAGGGCGAGGGTCCAGACACCGTAAATGACGGTCGGGATAAGCATCAACAGCATGCGGGTCTGCCAGGTCGCGTCAGCCAAGGCGATCATGATGATGCCCGCGAGCGCGAGACCACCCGGCCAGCCGGCATGGAGGATGTTCAGCCACTTCGTCTTGCTTTCCTTGAACATCGTGGCAACGACCGGGTTGATCACGGCCTCCACGGTTCCCGCGGCGATGGCGGCGATGAAGGTCGCCCAGTACAGGCCCCAGTAGTCGGAGGCTGCGATCGTCAGCAAAACCGAGGAGAAATGGCAGGCGAATGCGATCAGCATCGAAACCTTGTAACCGATCTTGTCGATCACAAGGGAGAAGAGAACGATCGAGATGGCGAACGGCCAGACGCCCACACCGAGAATTTCGCCCTGCTGGGTGGCGGTCAAGCCAAATTCGGTACCCCAGTCACCGATGGAGAACGCACGGATGATGAAACCGAACGACGTGGTCACAAGGGCGATGAAGCAGCACCAAAACAGCTTCATGTCCGGTGCGTCGTGTGCCTGAGTCTGCGATGCAGTCATTTTCCCTCCTTGGGGGTAAAAAATGGAAGCCCTAATCTACCGCGATTCAAATTTGGCGGGGCATGTTTTTTTGATTTTTTAGAGAATTTTTTGCGATTTATTCGATTTTTTCAACATCGTGTAAACAATTCGTCAACAATTCGCCCAAAAGCTGGCGAGTTTTGACGACGAATTGTCAATCCGCCCACTCGACCCAGCCCCCCCATGCGGTGATGACGACAATCAGGCCGAAGATGATGCGGTACCACGCAAAAGGGACAAAGCTGTGTGAAGCGACATATCGCAGCAGCCAACGCACGCACACCCAGGCCGCGAGAAAGGAAAACAGGAATCCTGCGGCGAACATGGGCAAATCAGCGAATTGGAAGAGCGTCCGTTCTTTGTAAAGACTGTACGCTCCCGCTGCGACGAGGACCGGCAAGGCCAGGAAAAAGCTGAATTCGGTGGATGCCTTGCGGGATAACCCGACAAGCATGCCGCCGATGATGGTCGCCCCTGCGCGGCTGGTGCCCGGAATCAGGGCAATGCATTGAATCAGCCCGATTTTGAAAGCATCCGTCGGCCGGATCTGGTCGAGATCGAGAATCCTGGGGGGAACGGCCTTTTGGCGGCGTTCGGCCCAGATGATGATCAAGCCGCCGAGCACCAGCGTGGTCACCACCACCGGAGGGTTGAACAAAGCGCCCTGGATCATGGAACCGAACAATCCACCGATCAGGATGACGGGCACGAATGCCACCAGTACATTCAATGCAAAACGACGGGACCCCTCATGCGTTCCGAAGGTTCGCGCAGTCTGCCAAAGCTTGCCCCAGAAAATTCCGACGACGGCAAAAATGGACCCTGTTTGAATGGCCGTGTGAAAAACGTTTGCCTTCTCGCCCGTGAAACCGAGCAGGGTCCCCGCCAGGATCAGGTGCCCGGTAGAAGATACCGGAATGAATTCGGTCAGTCCCTGGACAATGCCCAGGAGAATCGCAGTCATCAACATGGGGGCTGAAAGTAGTAGCTGACCGCCCGAAGCGGTCAATCCCCGTGCGAGAACCCGCGCGGTTCGAGTTGGCTGGAATACCCCCCCTCCCGCAGCAGCACCCCTTCGCCCGGCTCCACGATTCCGATTTCATGCAGCGGGGCCACGGCCTCAAGGCGCGCAAGCGTCGCAACGTCAAAATCTCCGGTAAAAAGAAGCTGATAATCCTCGCCGCCGTGCAGAGCGAAATCACGTGCCCCCGGATCCCCTGTTTCCCGCAATGCCGAGTGCATCGGAATGCGTTCAGCATCAAGATGCAAGGCGCAGCCCGAACGGCGGGCAAGATGCCAAGCCTCCGAAGAAAGTCCGTCGCTGATGTCAATTGCAGCGACGGGGTTCCCAAGCGAGGCGAGAACGGGACCCAGGGCGAGTGGGGGGAGCGGTGCCAAATGCGACTCGATCAGGGTCTTCTCCGCAGGGCCGCGCCCGGAACGCTCGCTCCCGAGCAGGGCGAGGCCCGCGGCGGATCCCCCCAATTCGCCGCTCACGTAAACCTTCTGGCCAGGACGACAGGCGCTGCGCAGTAACGGTAACCCGACGACCGTTCCAAGAACCGTGAACGCAAAGAACGCAGGACCGGCAACGGTTACGGAGTCCCCCCCCACGACCCGAAAACCATACTCCGCTTCCATGGCTTGCAATTCCCGCCCCAATGCCTCGTAAACTTCATCGCCCCAGGCGGAATTCGCGCCGAGGTTGAAATACACCTGGCGCGCCGTGCCCCCCATCGCATTGATGTCGGACAGATTGGCGATGAGTGCCTTGCGCAGCGCGCGGGCGGGAGTGGTCCAGTCGAGGCGGAAATGGGTGCCTTCGCTGCTTGCATCCGCGGTACCGACCCAAATGTTTCCCGGCGATGGTTCCCAAACGAAGGCGTCATCGCCAAGCCCGCGCGCGTCGGGGGAAAAGTGACCGGGGGGGAACATGCGCTCAATGCGCGAAAACTCGTGACCTGGCGCAAAGTGGCGGTTCTTCTGGCGTTTCACGCAGATAAAGCTAGACACCGGCGTGCGCGCCCGATGCGCGGCGATGCTTGACCTCGAAGCAAAAAAAGCTAAATCTCGCCTGCTTTTCCGGGACATCTTCATGGATTCAACGCACATCGTCATCGATCCCGCCGTCTGCAACGGCAAACCGCATGTCAAAGGCACGCGCCTGACCGTGGAATTGCTTCAGGGGTTGCACGCCACGGGTTGGAGCCGCGACAACATTCTGGCGATCTACCCTTACCTCGGCGAAGCGGAAGTCGACGAGGCGCTGGCGTACAAGGCCTGACTCCGGGCCGCCGCCCGCGTTACGCCGAGGCTAGCAGAACTTCATGCCGAGTGCATTTTTGCCCGGATACTACAAGAACTTTTCTTGCTGATTGCCGTTTTCTCGGTGAGAAAAACGTCGGGCTGCGGTAAGTTTAAGCTTCGACGCGCCCGTGCCGGCGCAACATTTCGAGATCGTTTTCAGGAGGTCTTCATGTCCCGATTGCAGGCGCCCGCCGCCACAGCATTGCTCTCCGCGTTCGCCCTCGGCGGCGCACTCACCCAAACGGCGACCGCCCAGAGCTGTCCCATGCCGACTGCGGCGGATTTCAACGTCGTGACATTGGCCGACAACGCCACGCAGGATCTTTACGGCGGCGGACGCGAGTCGGGCAATTACGGCGTAGTACAAATCGCCGTCGCGAACGACGGCAAGGTGTTCATCGCAAAGATGTGCTCCGGCGACATCCAGGTGTACACCCCGTCCGGAGCGAACCCTTCCCCCACCGTGCGGGCAGGCACCGTTCCCACCAGCTGCAACAACGAGGACGGGTTGCTCGGCATCGTCCTCGACCCCGACTTCGCGACGAACGGCTGGATTTATGCGTTCCACACCGACGCGGCTTCGGAGAACTTCTCGAACACCGCTTTGCGGAACACCGATGCGCGTGCGCACCTGCTGACGCGTTACACCTACGTCCACACCGCCAGCGAGGGGAACCGCCTGACCAACCCCAAAACCATTCTGCGCATGCCGCGGATTCTGGATGATCGCCCCTACCATGCCGCAGGCGGCCTCGACATCACCTCCGACGGCATCCTCGTCATCGGCACGGGTGACGACACCAACCCCCACAGCGGAGGTTCGCATTGCCCGCAGAACGCGGGCTTCGGTCCGACCTGGTACAATGATCCTGGCTGCGATGCGCAAAAGACCTCGGGGAACTCCAACGATTTGCGCGGCAAATTGCTGCGCATCAAAACCATCTCCTTCCCCGACAGCGTGACCCCGGAACCCGGAATCGGAACGACCTACGACATCCCGGCGGGGAACCTCTGGGAATACATCGACAAGCCCGAGTTCAACCCCAACTGGAACTCCGCGCAGGACAGCATCCACTTGGTGCGCAAGGAGATCTACTCCATGGGGCACCGCAACCCCTACCACCCGCGCATCGATGCGCGTTCAGGCTGGATCTTTACCGGCGAGGTGGGCCCCGACGCACGACAAAACAACGTGAACCGCGGCCCCCACGGCATGGAGGAGTGGAACCTGGCCACCGGCCCCGGCTTCTACGGCCACCCCTACTGCATGGGCCCCAACATCGGCTGGAATGCCCTGACCGGGGTCAGTGGCAGCACCGGCATCTACGGCGACCCCTACAACTGCGCCGCCGTGCAAAATACCTCGCCGAACAACACCGGCATCCGCAACCTGCCCCCGGCAACCGTCGCTTCGCTCTACTATTCGAGCGTGAGTGGCACCGGTGACAACTACCGCATCGGCTTCACCAACGCTCGCACCGCCGTGGGCGGCCCCATGTATCGCTACGACGCTGCACTTGCCTCCCCCGTCAAGTTTCCCCCGCAGTACGAAGGCAAGGTCTTCTTCTTCGACTGGGCAAACACGAACAAAGCCTCGTTCCGCATCATCACGCTGAACCCTGACGGCAGCATCGACAGCGGCAGTGCCGCCGTCGTCGCCTTCCCGGGCGCGACAGGGCTGCCCAACGGCAACTACATCGACATGCGTTTCGGTCCCGACGGGGCGATGTACGTGCTGAAGAACAGCAACGGAAGCTATGCGAATTTCAACCAGGCGTCCCTTTACCGCATCGAGTATACCGGAGCCATCGACAACAGCTGCTACACACCCTTTGTGCACACCGTCGGGCCGCCGGCCTCAATCCACGCGCAGGACATGCGCCCGGCAATGCGCGCGCTCGTCGCACCCATGATCACCAACGGTGTGCTGACCATGCCGGCAGGCTACCGTGTTGCGGACCTCTACGACCTTCAGGGCCGCAAGATCTGGTCCTACCGTCGCGAGAACAGCCTGCATGCGGAGACGATCAGGCTTCCCGCGCAATATTCCTCGTTGATGCTGCACGCGCGCCTCACTCCCTAAAACCGGTCGCGAACTTTGAAAGAGCCTCTGCCGCACACGGCGGAGGCTCTTTTTGTTTCTCGTCCAACATGTCGGAAATACGTAAGAGACATTGACAGGAGATTGAAAACACGGAATCCGGATGCGGCCTTAAATTGTAAAGAGACCCAGACGAAGGAAATACCAATGGCACACCCCCTCCCGAACCTCGCCGCAACCGTCGTCGTCGCCACCTTGTTGAGTGCGACGGCGCTCGTCCACGCGCAATCCTGCCCCGAGCCGGCCTCCTCCGATTTCCGCGTCGTCACGCTCGTCGGCCCGGGCGACCTCAACGAAAGCAGCGGATCGAATGGTCCCGTACACATCGCCGTGGCCCCCGACCGCCGCGTCTTCGTGGCCCGCATGATGACGGGGACCATCGTCGTCTTCGACCCTTCCGACAGCACGGTCACGACGTCGGCGACCATCCCCACGCATTTCCAGACCGAGGACGGGTTGCTTGGCATCGCCCTTCCCCCCGACTTTACGACGACGAACTGGATCTACGCATTCTACACCGACCCCAATACGCAGGCTCCGCACAGGGCCCATGAACTCGCGCGCTTCACCGTGGTCGACAATCAGCTGACGAACAAGAAAGTGATTCTGCGGATTCCCCGTTCGGTCGGAGAGTTCAGCCATGCGGCAGGCGGCCTGATGTTCGACAGCACGGGCGTGCTTATCATCGGCACCGGCGACAACGTGAACCCGCACGATGGAAACAACTCCGGGTACGGCCCCATCTGGTACCCGAACCCCAATGCCGACGCGCAGAAATCCTCCAGCAACACCAATGATTTGCGCGGCAAGGTGCTGCGCATCAAACCCCTTCCCTTCCCCGACGACCAGACGCCAGCTCCCGGCATCGGATCGACGTACTCGGTCCCGGCGGGAAATTTGCGGGACAAGATCTCCGATCCGGCCTTTAATCCCAACTGGAACCCGACCCAGGACAGTCTCGCGGGAGTACGTCCCGAGGTCTATGCCTTGGGAGTCCGGAATCCCTATCGCCCGCGTGTTGATAGCCGAACCGGTTGGATCTTCTGGGGTGATGTCGGGCCGGATGCGAACAACAACAGCAGCACCCAGGGAACGCGCGGCTATGACGAATGGAACCTGGCCATCGCCCCGGGATTTTTCGGGCATCCGTATTGCAACGGCAAGAACCGCCCCTGGAATCAACTGGTTTCCACCAGTCCGCGGACCTATGGGCCCGAGTACAACTGCGCCGCGACCGAAAACGTGTCCCCCAACAATACGGGGATTCGCAACATGCCTCCGGCCGTTCCCGCCGTATTCGCATACGCAGTCGGAGACAACGCCGGAACGGGAACGGGTCCGGGCGATTCACGTTTCGGAAGCGGCGGTTCGGCAGCCATCTCGGGGCCAATGTACCGCTACGATCCCAACCTGCAATCGGCAGTGAAATTTCCTCCTTACTATGAGGGCAAGATCCTGTTCTTCGACTGGGTTCGCCGGGTTATGCGCTGGCTCGATATCAATCCCGACGGAACCCTTGATGCGACTTCGGCTGCAGTCCGGAATTTCACGCCGACGGGGCTTCCACAGGGAAGCTACATCGACGCCCAGTTCGGCCCCGAAGGAGCGTTGTACTTGCTGAAGTTCAGCCAGAACGGATACAGCCTCGGAAACGGCGCCGCCCTTCTGCGTGTCGAGTACACCGGATCGCAGGATGCATCGTGCTATCAGCCCTTCGTAGCCACGGTCGGCCCCGGCCCCTCGTCGCTGGTACCGACCCCGATGCGACGGGCATTGCCCCCGGCCATTCACAACGGCGTGCTGACGCTGCCTCCCGGCTACCGCGCCGCCACGTTGCACGACCTGACCGGGCGGCGCGTCTGGTCTTACAGGCGCACCGATGCCACTCGTGCCGAATCCGTGCCCATTCCTGCACGCTACTCGACCATGTTGCTGCACGCGCGGCTGGTTCCTTGACAAAACGCGGCCCGAGGCCGCACGGCAGCAAACGAAAAGCCCCGGCATCTCGTGATGGCCGGGGCTTTTCGCGCGGCGACCTCGTGACACTGCACTAAATCGTAACAAGCCGTTTCATCTCGCTCACGGCGGTTCCGAGCCCTTCAAAAACCGCCCGGCTGATAATGGAATGCCCGATGTTCAGTTCCTCGACGCCTTCGAGCGCGGCGATCAACCGCACGTTCTCGTAGTTGAGGCCGTGCCCCATGTTGACGCGAAGGCCAAGTTCGAGTGCCAGGGCGCAGGCTTCGCGCACGCGGGCCAACTCACGTGCTCCTTCGGCGGTTCCGTACGTGCGGGCGTACACACCGGTGTGAAACTCGACGAAGGCGGCGCCGGCCCCGGCGGAAGCCTTCACTTGGGCCGCGTCCGGCTCGATGAACAGGGACACCGGAATCCCGGACCGCACCTGCAGTGTCTGGACGGCATGGGAAATCCCTTCCTGGAGCCCGACCACGTCGAGCCCCCCCTCCGTGGTCAACTCCTCGCGCCGCTCGGGCACGAGGGTCGCCATGTCGGGCTTGATGTCGTTGGCGAACGCCAGCATCGCCGGAGTCGCCGCCATCTCGAGGTTGAGGCGCGTTGCGATACTTCGACGCAGCGCGATCACATCCTGCTCTTGGATGTGCCGGCGATCCTCGCGCAGGTGGACGGTGATGCCGTCCGCGCCCGCCCGCTCGCAGATGGCGGCCGCCTGCACAGGATCCGGCTCGTGTTCGCGGCGCGCCTGGCGCAACGTGGCCACGTGGTCGATATTGATTCCGAGCTTGGGCATGGGGCAAGAAAGTAGTTGAGGAAAAGGCGAATCGAGGCAGTCAGTCCCGGGTGGGGGGGCGCAGTTCGCGCAACGTCGCCCAGCGCACGCCCGACTGTTCCAGCACCGTCGCGCGCGCCTGGATCGCGGCCGCGAGTGCATCGGGGAGACCCGGGGCATGGCGCAGCACCCAAACACCTTCACCGAAGCGCCCCGCGCGCGCCACGCGCAGTTCAAGCTCCCGCCCGAGGGACTCACCCGACGGCGCGACCTGCGCGGTGGCGATGTAGCTGACCGCGCCGGTGCGCAGCGCGGTGGCCGTCGTCAGGCTGCGGGGCGAGGCCGTGAGGTCGAGAAAAACGAGGCCGCGCGCGGCAAGCAGCGAAAGCGTCGTCTCCATCAGGACCGGATGCTCGATGGCGCGCCCGCCGTGACGCGTCGCGAACCCCGTCGCAGCGGGATAGCGATCGAGCCGGCTGCGAAGGATGCGCTCGACCTCGTCGCGCGACTGATCGATGAACAGCGCGCGCGGGCCGGGACGGATCGCGGGATAGCCTGCCGGCTCCATCGGGAGTTCCAGAAAGATCTCGCGTCCGGCGGCGCGGGTGCGGCCGGTTCCAAGCACGGCGTGGGTATCGGGAAACACCAAGGTCACCGGTTCGGGAAAGTCGAGCCAGGCGTCGAGATCGGCGGCATCGGCACGGCCGAGGTCCGTGATCACCAGCGCCAGGCCGGCCGCCCCGGGAAGCACCGTTCTTCCGAGGGAGATGCGCAGGATCAGGATGTTGCCGCTTCCATCGGCAAAGCGGTATTCCACGCGATCCGCGTTGCCGCCGATTTCGCGTCCATCGAGGAACTTGAGGCGCGCCCGGACGGCGCGTCGCTCGGCCGCAAGGGCATATTCATGCACGGGACGCCCCCGCGGAACGATGAACTCGATGATTTCACCGTGACGGCGCAGATTGCGCGGTCCGAGCCCGTGTTCGACGGCGTAGGGCAGGATCATTTTCCCGCGAAAGGCGGACATGTCGTCGTGAAAGAGCCACGGATGCGCGCGGTTCCACTCCGCCGTCGTCACGGAATCCGCCCCCGGAGCTGCTTCCACGGACACCGTGCCCGAAGCTCCGGCGGGAAACAACCTCGCGGTCAGGACCCCGGCGCCCGCAAGCAAGGCAGTGATCAGGAGAAACAGAAAGATCCGGCGTGCAGGCTTCATCGGGACGGAGGAAGGTAGGAAGAGGGATTACGAATTACGAATTGCGAGAGGTTGTCCAAGAGTGACGCGGGACCGGGCCGGGACACAATCATTGAAAGGTTTCGCGACCTGCCCGCGGCATATGGAATAAAAAAAGACCACTCCAACAAATGAAAATCCGTGTTCAATTCGTAACCCTTCATTCGTAATTCGTAACTTCCACCGATGTCCATCCACGCCGTTCTCGCAGGGCCGACCGCTTCCGGAAAAACCGCCCTCGCCATCCGTTGGGCCAAGGCCCGCGGCCTCGAAATCATCTGCGCCGACTCGCGCCAACTTTATCGGGGCTTCGCGATCGGCACCGGATCCCCGACGGAGCAGGAGCGGCAGGGAGTCCCCCACCATCTCCTGAATGCATTCGACCCGAACGAACGCTTCTCGCCGAAGCGCTTCGCCGAAGAGGCCGGGGCCATCGTGGCGGCCCGGCCTGGAACCAATTTTCTGGTGGTGGGCGGCACGGGTCTCTACCTGCGCGAATGGATGTTCCCCGGGGCGGAGGAGAGGGGGGAAACCCCGCGGGCCGTGCGCGAGGCCGCCGCGGCGGCCATCGCGGAGCGGGGACTCCCCGCGATCCACGCCGAACTTTCGGGACTTGATCCCGAAGGCATGCGGCGTGTCGACCCGAACGACACCTATCGCATCACCAAGAGGCTCGAAAACTGGCTGTTCACCGGGCGCTCGTATGCCCTGCCGCAGGAACTCCCGCCACTGAACCCGCTGTTTCGCGACGCGCCCTTCCTGTGGCTGGACCGCGACCGCAAGGAGCTGCACGACCGCATCGCCGCCCGCGCGAAAGACATGTTCCGCCGAGGATGGGTCGATGAGGTGCGAACACTGATGGAACGCTTCGACCCCCTGCGCACCCCCGCCTTCAACGCCATCGGCTACCGCGAACTGGCGGAAGCGATCGCCGCGGAAGCACCTCCCGAAAAAATCCTGCCGACCATCGTGGCACGCACCCGGCAGTATGCGAAAAAGCAGACGACATACTTCCGGCGCCAGATCCCCGGCGCACAGGCCCGGGATCCGGCGAAACTCGAGCGCACGCTGGAGTCATCCGGTTGGGACGCCCCCCGCCAGGAATCCGACCGGGAAGGCCCGAAGCAAAACGAAACCGCCGCCGCGTCCTGAAAGCATTGACAACCGGGCCCGGATGAGCCTAACTTTCCGTGTCCGTTTTCAGGATTTTTCCGGCAAAACGGTGCTTTTCGAATGGAACCAAGGTTGTTCCTTGGGTCTGTAGCTCAGTTGGTTAGAGCATCGCTCTGATAAGGCGGGGGTCGGAAGTTCAAGTCTTCCCAGGCCCACCATTCGAAACGGCGGAGTCGAATTTTACTGAGGGGTTATAGCTCAGTTGGTAGAGCGCCTGCTTTGCACGCAGGAGGTCAGGAGTTCGACTCTCCTTAACTCCACGGACTCCTTCCCCACCAGCCCTCGGCGCCCGTCAGCGAGACCTGCCGACAGCGGGCACTTGCCTGCCGTCCGCTGTCGGCAGTTAACCGTCCGCTCTACCGCGTCATCGCCACGGAACGCCGCAGCACTTGCAGGGTGTTACCCCGGGCATCAAGCAAGGTCACTCCCACGGCGTAAACACCCTGCGGGACGAGGCGGCCCGCGGCATCACGCCCGTTCCACGACAACTCCCCATCGCGCAGGACGGAGGCGTGGCGCGCGACTTCGATCCCGCGCATGTCGGTGACGGTGATGCGCGCGCGCGCCGCGCCGGGCGCGTCGATCCGGAACAGCAAGCCGTCACCGGCCGCCCGCACCGAGAATCCGGAGGACGCGGCGGTCGCGCGGCCCAGGGAAGCGGGAATCGTGTCCATCACCGAAACCACCGACCCCGTGCGACGCTGGGTCTGAAAGTCGAGGCGAATCCAGTTTTCGGAGCGTGAGGTGCTCGACATGCGCACTTCGTCGAGGATGCCGTCGAAGGCCCTCTGCACATTCGTGTTGGAGGTCGGCTGCGCGCCGATGACGACATCGGTGTTCGTCACCCGCGCCGCGGCCGACCCGGCGGTCGAGAAGCCGAAGTCCTGGCGCTGGCCATCGACATAGATGCCGATGTCGAAATCCATGCGCACGCCGGTGATGTGGCGCCACACGGCGAAGTCGGAAAACGCCGGAGCATTCACCCAGTTCCAGCCGGCGGCGGTGAGATCGGTGCCATACTCGAAGAACTCCCAGTCCGTCGCGTCGGCGTTCAATTTGAGTGCGTAGGCATTGTCGTGCTTCGAAAGAATCGTCCCGTGCCCCGGCATCGACGCGGTGTACACCCAGGCAGAGATGGTGTAGTTACTGCCCTCGGGAAAATTCAGCTTCCCCGAAGCGGACCCGTTCACGCGAAAGTAATTCCCGCCTGAGATCGATCTTCCCGACCCGATCGCACCCGGAACCGAGCCTGGCGCCCCGTTCTGGGTCGCCGTAAATGCGTTTCCCGTCGCATCATTCTCGTTGGCCGAGCCCGCCATGTGCCACACGGCCTGAAAGTGGTTGGTCGTGTCGAACACGCGCGCGGGGTTCGAACTGTCGGCAGCAGTGGCATTCCCCCAGTGCATGCGCAGCGCAAAATTCGTGCGGGCCGAAGGAATGGTGTCCACCAGGACCCAGATGGCGGCCTGGCGGCCTGCCGCGTCCCAATGCTCGATCTCATGGTGCAGGCGAACGGCGTCGCCCACCTTGGTAAAGCGCAGGTCGATGCCGCCCGTGCGTGCCTCCGTGAAAACGGAGGCGTGCGTCGAGTCGAGGCGCACAAGCAAGGGATAGTTGTGCACTGCAGCCGTGATGCCGGCGGCCTGCGTGTTCACGATGACGTGCTTGTGACCGCTCCAAGCGGTCGCGTAGTTCTCTTGCCCATGGACTGAAACGACGCAAAGGGTCGCGAAGACTGCGGCGAGCGGGAACTTTTTCATACAAACTCTCCTTGGCTGGCAGGCCCGAGGCGGGCGACATGGATTCCGGCAAGTTAGCGCGGCAGAGAGGTTTCGTGGGACGGTTCTTGCTCAACTTGTAGTCTTTGTACAGAAAGCAATAAAAACGTGCGAGACAAGCGGACGTGATCCGCCTCAGCGTCAAAATAAAGTCAGAAAACTATCCGCATCACGGATATCATCCCGTCGCTCCATCTCCGTGGCATGTCACGAAGATGGAACAGGCGGAAGAGACCTCAGCCGCGATTCTTCCAGTAATACGCCATCAGCCCGTTGGTGGACGCGTCGTGCTTCAACTCCACAGCGCCCCCCTCCCCGGCCTTGAGCTCGGCCTCGATGGTTTTCGCCAGCTGCTTGCCGAGCTCCACGCCCCACTGGTCGTAGCTGTTCACGCGCCAGAGCACCCCCTGCACGAAAATCTTGTGTTCGTACAGGGCGATGAGCGCTCCGAGGGTTTCGGGGGTGAGCTCCGACATCACCACCGTGTTGGTGGGACGGTTCCCTTCGAACACCTTGTGCGGGGCAAGCGCTGCGATGTCGGCGTCGGCCAGGCCTTGGACCTTCAGTTCGGCCTTCGCCTCGTCGAGCGTCTTGCCCTTCATCAACGCTTCGGTCTGGGCGAAGAAGTTCGCCATGAGAATACGGTGATGCTCCCCGACGGGATTGTGCGAGCGCATGGGCGCGATGAAATCGCAGGGGATCAGGCGCGTGCCCTGGTGGATGAGCTGGTAGAAGGAGTGTTGGCCGTTGGTGCCGGGCTCGCCCCAGATCACCGGGCCGGTCTTGTAGTCGACGCGCGCCCCGTCGCGGGTGACGAACTTGCCGTTCGACTCCATGTCGGCCTGTTGCAGGTAGGCGGGCAGGCGGTGCAGGTATTGGTCGTAGGGCATCACGCCGTGCGACTCGGCACCGAAAAAGTCGGTGTACCACACGCCCAGCACGGCGAGGATCACCGGCAGGTTCTTGTCGAGCGGCGCCTCGCGGAAGTGGCGATCCATGGCGTCTGCGCCCTTGAGCAGCTTCTCGAAGTTGTCGAAGCCGACGTGGAGCGCGATGGGCATGCCGATGGCGCTCCACAGGGAGTAGCGCCCGCCGACCCAGTCCCAGAAGGCGAAGGCATTATCGGCGTCGATGCCGAACTCCTCGACGGCGGGGATGTTGGTGGAGAGCGCGGCGAAGTGTTTCGCCACGGTCGCCGTGTCGCCGCCCATCGCTTCGAGCAGCGCCGCGCGGGCCGTGCGCGCGTTGGTCATGGTCTCCTGCGTGGTGAAGGTTTTGGAGGCCACGAGGAAGAGCGTCTCTTCAAGATTCACGCGCCGCAGGATCTCCGCGATGTGCGTGCCGTCGACGTTGGAGACGAAGTGCACGGCGACGCGCTCTTCGCCCTTCGCATCGCGTGCCTCCCTTGCGTAGGGCTTCAGCGCCTCGGTGATCATCACCGGACCGAGGTCGGAACCGCCGATGCCGATGTTCACCACATGGCGGATGGGCTTGCCGGTGTGCCCCTTCCATTCTCCGGAACGGATCTTCTCCGTGAAGGCCTTCATCTTCGCCAGCACTTCGCGCACCTTCGGCATCACGTCTTCGCCGTCCACGAGGACGGGTTCCTTGCCCTGATGGCGCAGCGCCGTGTGCAGCACGGCGCGCTTCTCGGTGAAGTTGATCTTCTCGCCGCCGAACATCGCCGCACGCGCGGCCTCGACGTTTTCCTGCCTGGCGAGGTCGAGGAGCAGCTTCAGGGTCTCGTCGGTGATGCGGTTCTTGGAAAAGTCGAGGCGAAGGCCGCAGGCCTCGAGCGCGTAGCGCTCCGCGCGCGCGGGATCCTTCGCGAACAGGTCGCGCATGTGCCACTGGGCGGCGACAGAGTGGTGGGCGGCGAGGGCCTTCCAGGCGGGGGTTGTTGTCAATGACACGGTGTTCTCCTCATGAAGATGGGCCGTGCTTCAGGGTTCGACGGACGAATGGGGGGAAGCCTTGGCGTTCTGGTTGTGTTATGGACGATGAAATATAGCTGGGCTCCGAACCCCGATGGGGCGTTCAAAAACCACCCGTTTGCTCAAAGCCTCCGGATTTGACTTCGCGGCTCCCTGGTCGAACCGGGACCACGTTGGTTAATCACCGGCTTCGAAAGGGAGCCGCGAAGTAAAATCCTGCGGCTGTACCGACTCCACCCCACAGGCGTGAGCAGGCCTGAGGATTTTACTCCGCAGGCTGCCTCTCGAAACCGGGAAACCCCTCTCGGGACGATCGGTTTCGAGCAAAGCAGCCGGAGGAGTCAAAACCGAAGGCCGCACTGCTCCGAATCTGATCGGCAGGGCGCACCCCACGCTTGCTAACTTCGCCGGAATCACCGCACCGACCGGGAGGCATCATGGCAAAACCGGGAATTCCAGGCAAAAAAATCGTTCCCATCCTCTACGGCATCGCCGTCCTCATGTGCGCCGCCCTGCTCTGGTACGGCCTCACCCGCGGCAAGGACTCCCGCCCCGAAGGCACCCCGCTCCCCGAGCGGCTGGCCGTCGCACTGGAAGCATTGGAGCAACTCCCCGACGAGTGGACGCGCATCTCGTTCGTGGAAGGGCAGGGGTGGGTGCTCTTCGAGGCCTGCCACTCCGCCGTGGGGATCCTGCGCATTCACGCCGTCCCTTACCCCCCGCGCCTCGAATGCTTCGACTGCGACACCATCACCGGCGCGACCATCCACAAGGCACGCCTGCGCGGGTCGCCGCCGCGCATCGAGATGACGACGAAGCCGGAAGGGCATGAGATCACGGTGGAGTCGGTCGATGCGCTGGTGGCGATGCGCTTCTCGGGCGCACCGGTGCGCGACTATGTGATGACGTGGCGACTCTCCCGCGAGGCGGCGATGTATTTCGTGCCGTCATTCGTCGCGGAGGATTTCGAGGTACTGCGCGCCGAGGACGCGAACCCGGAGGGGTGTTTGGGGGGTGGGGAGAGTTATGAGTTATGAGTGGTGAGTTATGAGTGAGGAATTTTACCTGGCTGAAGCCGGGCGGGTGGATACAAGCCACGGTGAACACAACAAGTGGTGTAGGCCAAGTGTCATCCCCACGAAGGCGGGAATCCAGTCAGCGAAGGTTTGCCTGCGGAGGATCACTTCGTAATCAACCGTCTCCAGACTGGACCCCCGCCTTCGCGGGGGTGACGTTTCAGATCTGAACCTTGGCATAGATCGCCCATCTGCGGCACCCTACCCCACTCCAACCAGTTCGACCTCGCGGAAACCCGCAGCTTCCTTGGCATGCTCGATCGTCAAGCTTACCACACGGCCCTGAACGTCCGGATCCACGATCACATCCTCGTTAATCGCGCGCGTCTCGGCAACGGGTAAGTCCGTAAACTCCAGCAGCGCGGTATCCGTGTCGGAGAAATATTTGATGCGCGTGGCGTTACTCCCTGAATCTTCTGTCGAAAAATGCATTGTACAGATACTGTAAACATCACACTAGAATGCTTCGCCTTCATCACTCATCACTCACGACTCATAATTCATGACTCCCTGCCAACCGCCCCAACGCCGCCACCGGGGCGTGAATCGCCCGCAGGCGTGTCCCGCCCAGGCTGAGCCGGAACACCGGCCCGAACGCAGGATCGCCCCCGAAGAGAACCCCCAACTCCTCTTTTGAAAACCCGCCCTCGGGTCCCGTCAGCACATGCACTTCCGGAGGGAGCGGCGACGGCACGGTGTCTTCACCGGGGTGCGCCACGACAAGGGGAACGGAGGGGTGCGCCGCGCGCCACGCGCGCAGGTCTTGCGGCGGATGGATGCGCGTCAGCCACGACTTCTTCGCCTGCTTGAGAGCGGTGAGACTTTTCGCGCGCAGACGCTCCACGAGCTTCGCGTGATCCTGACCCTTGAAGGTCTCGCAATGATCGAGACGAAGCAGAAAGAGATCGCGCACGTCGAACTCGCACACCGCCTCGGCGGGAGCTTCGGTGTCGCGGCCCTTGAGCAGCGGCAACCCGACCCCGAGTCCCGGAGGCACGGGGTCATGGCGCAGGCGACCCGTGATGGAAAGTACTCCCTTCGCGTCCTCAAGCACGGCGCGATGGACCGATCCCTCGCCGTTGGTCACGATGACCTCCGCACCGGGGCGCAGGCGCAATACCTTGAAGGCATGGCGCGCTTCGTCCTCCGGCAATACCGCCGTGGTCGCGCCTTCGGGCACGGGAGCGTAAAACCAGGTTTCGGAAAACAACATGGGATACTGTGGAAGGGCGACCTGCAGGTCGCCCCTACACCTCCGTCCCGTAAACCCTCGCCGGGATTCCCAACGCTTCGACTCGCGCGCGGACCTTTTCCAGGAAACCTGCGTCGACCGGAGCGACCGATGCCTCGGCGGGGCGACGCGCCAACGTGTATAACTGCACCTCGAGAATGCGCGCGGCCGTGCCGCGGATGCGGACGATCCGCGCAAGCCAGGCCTTGATCTCGTCCTCATCCCACCCTTCGCCGTCGATCTTGCAAAAGAACGACTGGATCTTGAAAGGATGCTTCTTGCCCAGCGCGATCAGGTTCGCCTCGATGCGGTCGAGCGTCACGCGACTGACATTGACGCGCTGGTACCATTCCTCGGTGCCGGCATCGAGCTTGGCCCACACCTCGCCGCTGCGTGAAAGCAGGTGGTCGATGCCGAGATTCACGGCGGCGCGATCGAGCAAGGTGGCGTTGGTGATGAGCACGAGCTTGAACTCGAGCTCGGGACGCGACGCCTGCAGGTCGCGCAGCGCGGCGCAGATCGCGGTGAACTCGGGCACCATGGTCGGCTCCCCGTCGCCGGAGAGCGCCACGTCGCGCAGCATTTTCTGGTCATCGGGGAGCGCGTCGAACAACGGCAGGCGGCACACCCCTTTTTCATCCACCGAATCGAGCAGGGCCTCGACCTCCTCGCGGATGCGCGCCACGTCGAGCTGCTGCGGCCGTCCGGGAACCGTGCGATCGACCTGGCAGTAGGGACAGTCGAAGTTGCAGAGCTTGTCGAGGTTGAGGTTCACCCCGAAGGACACCCCGCCTGAGCGGCGGGAAAGCACGGGGTAAGCGAAGGTGAAATTCGCGTATTCGCGCGGGTGCAGGGAGTGGAGGTGATTCCGTGTGGACACAGGGAAAAATTACGAATTACGAGTGACGAATTACGAGTTAAGAGGGATGTGCTATCTGAGGCGACACTGCGAGCAAACCATTACGAGTCAAGTGGAGCCGAAGGAGGAACCAAAACCACGACTTTTCCGCTCTATTCGATAGGGCCAAGCCGCTTCACACAAGCACTCCCTTGCGTTCACTTCGTAATTCTTAATTCTTAATTCGTAATTCTCTCACGCTCCCTCTTCGCGGGATCCCGCACCGGCGGCATGTCGTGAATCAGGGGGAGACAATCGGCCGCAGAGCGTTCCAGGGAATGCTGCAGGTCGCGGCGCTGATCGCGCAGGCGCAGGACACGGTTCTTGAGCGATGCGACGCCTTCCTCGTCCCCGGCTT
Organism: Fibrobacteria bacterium; assembly: GCA_050486505.1. GTDB lineage: Bacteria > Fibrobacterota > Fibrobacteria > UBA11236 > UBA11236 > UBA11236. Next base: position 43,583 of record JBJHDK010000009.1, read on the forward strand.
TTTCGAGTTTCTTGACTTCAGCCTCCATCTCCGCGATTTCGGCGTCGAGCGCCTGCATCTCGCGCGCCTCCATCTCCATCACCCGGCAAGGATTCCCGTACGGATTCTTGTCGCGCGACGCGCACGCAAACAGGGACAGCGACACGACGACGACGAGGAGTAGGCGAAGGAGGACAGGGATTTGCATGTTCTGAAGATATCGTCGTTTCCCCCCGAGCGCCGGGAATGTTTGGCCGAACGGCGAGAATGAACGAAGCCGCCACCCGGTTCCCGAATCGGGACCGCCGACCTCTTAAATCCTACTATTGTAATAGGCTTAATCGGGGGCATTCTCCGGGGATTTCCCCCTGACAGGGGGTTTTTTGTAGAATATCGCGGGATTGGAGGGGGTTGGAGAACCCCGCATATTCTTACTAAAGTTGTAGGCTAACAACGGAGAAGGGCCCGTGCAAGACCATCTCGACCAACTCGAAAACCAGAGCGTGTACATCCTCCGGGAAGCGTACGCAAACTTCAAAAATCTCGCCATGCTGTGGTCCATCGGCAAGGACAGCACCGTGCTGCTGTGGCTCGCGCGCAAGGCGTTCTTCGGCCATGTACCGATCACCTTGGTGCACATCGATACGAGCTACAAGATCCCCGCGATGATCGAGTACCGCGACAAGCTCGCGCTGGACTGGAACCTGAACATGGTCTACGGCCAGAACGTCGAAGCGCTGAAGAACAAGGAAACCTACCCCGACGGCAAGCTGACGCGCCTGCAGTGCTGCAAGGCCCTGAAGACCGACGCGCTGCGCAACACGCTCTCGGGCGCTTGGCCGCGCTTCCGCATGAACCACGCCCTCGGCAAGTACGAGGTGGACGCGAACACCGCGCCCTACACCGGCGTGATCGTGGGCGCCCGCGCCGACGAGGAAGGCTCGCGCTCGAAGGAACGTTATTTCTCGCCGCGCGACAAGAACAGCGAGTGGGACGTGGGCGATCAGCCGCCCGAGTTGTGGAACCAGTTCAAGACCGACTTCGCGCCGGGCACGCACGTGCGCGTGCATCCCCTGCTCGACTGGACGGAGCTCAACATCTGGGAATACATCCAGCGCGAGAACATCCCCATCATCGACCTGTACTTCAACAGGGGTGACGGGAAGCGCTATCGTTCCCTGGGTTGCGCGCCCTGCACCGGCATGGTCGACTCGGACGCGCGCAACGTGGACGAGATCGTCGAGGAACTGAAGACCGGCAAGTTCAGCAACATCGCGGAGCGGTCAGGCCGCGCGCAGGACAAAGAGGACGGCGGGCTCGAAACCCTCCGTAGAGACGGGTACATGTGATGGGCAATTCTACCGTACGGACGACGCATGCGTCGTCCCAACTGGATTCTTCTTCCCCCGCCGACGCGCGCGAACGCGCCCGCATGGACATCGTCATCGTGGGCCACGTGGACCACGGCAAAAGCACCGTGATCGGCCGCCTGCTGGCCGACACCGGCTCCCTCCCCGAGGGAAAGCTCGAGTCGATCCGCGAATACTGCGCCCGCAACGCGCGCCCCTTCGAATACGCCTTTCTGCTCGACGCGCTCAAGGACGAGCAGGCGCAGGGCATCACCATCGACACGGCCCGCACGTTCTTCAAGTCGAGCCGCCGCGATTACGTCATCATCGACGCGCCGGGGCACATCGAGTTCCTGAAGAACATGGTGACCGGCGCCGCGCGCGCCGAGGCGGCCGTGCTCGTGATCGACGCGAAGGAAGGCATCCAGGAGAACAGCAAGCGCCACGGCTACCTGCTGTCGATGCTGGGCATCAAGCAAATCGTGGTCGCGGTGAACAAGATGGATCTGGTGGACTACTCGAAGGAAGTCTTCGAGGACATCCGCGACGAATACGTGGCCTTCCTCGCGCGCATCGGCGCGACCCCGCGCTTCTTCGTGCCGCTCGCGGCCTTCCCCGGCGAAGGCATGGTGGGCCCCTCGGAGAAGATGCCCTGGTACAAGGGCCCCGACCTGCTCGCGGCGGTGGACGCCTTCGAGAAGGCCCCGTCGAAATCGGACCAGCCCTTCCGCCTGCCCGTGCAGGACGTGTACAAGTTCACGGCCCGCGGCGACGACCGCCGCATCACGACCGGGCGCGTCGAGTCGGGCACGCTGCGCGTGGGCGACAAGGTGGTGTTCCACCCCTCCGGCAAGTCGAGCACGGTGAAGAGCATCGAGGCGTTCAGCGCGCCGAAGCGCGACTCGGTGGAGGCGGGAACCTCGACTGGCGTAACGCTCACGTCGCAGCTCTACGTGAATCGCGGCGAGATCATGGTGCGCGCCGACGAGCCCGCGCCGCAGGTGTCGGACCGCATCCGCGCCAACGTGTTCTGGATGGGCCGCGCGCCCTTCCGCATGGGCCGCGAGTATTTCCTCAAGCTGGGCACGGCCAAAGTGCCGGCGCGGCTCGAGCACATCAATTTCAAGATCGACGCCTCGGAGAGCGGCAGCGAGGCGAGCACCGAGATGGTGGAACGCCACGACGTGGCCGACGTGGTGCTGCAACTGCGCAAGCCCATCGCGTTCGACCCGACGTCCCTCCTCGAGGGGACGGGGCGCTTCGTGATCGTGGACGAGTACGAGATCGCGGGCGGCGGCATCATCCGCGAGGCGTTGTCGGACGATGCGCGCATGGCCGACGAAGCCGCCCGCGCCGCGGCAGGGAGCCTGTGGGCGCGCGAGGTCGAACCGGGCCGGGTGATTTTCCTGGCGGGTTCCGACGCGGCGCTCGACGGGGCCGCCGACATGCTGCGCGAGCGGCACCCGGTGCTGGGCCCGCTGAAGCCGGAGCGTGCCGGCGAAGGGCTCGATGCGCTGGCGGAGACGCTGTTCCACGTCGCGACGGCCGGCGTGACCGTCTTCGTGCGCCTCGACGAGCTGGATTCCTTCGACGTGGAACGCCTCGATGCGCGCCTCGCGTCGGTGCCGCGCCGCTGGGTGCGCACCGCGGAGGAAGCCGCCGCACTGGCGAAGGAGTTCGGAGCCTGATTCCGGAGAGCACCCCATGACGCCTTCGCCCGACATCGTCCCCCAGAAAACCGCCGTTTCGCGCGCAGACCGCGCGCGCGTGACGGGGCAGCGCGGCGTCGTGTTGTGGTTCACGGGATTGTCGGGCAGCGGAAAGTCGACGGTGGCGAGCGCGGTGGAAGCGCGGCTGAACGCGGCGGGTCGCCTGACGTATCTGCTCGACGGAGATAATGTGCGTGGGGGCCTCTGCGCCGACCTCGGGTTTTCGGATGCGGACCGTCAGGAGAACATCCGCCGGGTCGCGCACGTCGCGCGCCTCTTCTGGGACGCGAACGTGATCACGCTGGTCTCTTTCATCTCGCCCTTCCGCGCGGAGCGTCGCTTGGCGCGTGACCTGATCGGCGAAGACTTTGTCGAGGTGTTCGTGGATGCGCCGCTGGACGTGTGCGAGCAGCGCGACGTGAAGGGCCTCTACAAGAAGGCCCGCGCGGGCAAGATCCCTGCCTTCACGGGGATCTCGTCGCCGTATGAGGCGCCGGAATCGCCGGAGATCCACCTGAAGACGGGCGAGGAGACGCTGGAGCAGAGTGCGGAGCGGGTGTTGGCGTGGTTGCGGGAGAAGGGGTACACCGCGTAAGATTCTGCTTTCGTCACCCGTTTTCTCAGTTTCAGTTGCCTCCCATGCTCCTCACTCAAGCCGAACTCCACGCCATCAAGTCCGGAACGCAAACCCGCGTTTACCGACGCTGGAAGCGGCCCGGCGTGAAAACCGGGGGCACGCTGAAAACCAGCATCGGGCTCCTGGCCATCGACCGCGTCACCCCGATCGAACGCGACCGCATCACCGCGCGTGACGCCAAACAGGCCGGGCACGACTCCCTGCCCGAACTGCTGGCCCTGCTGGACGCACGCGAAGGCGACCTCTACCGCATCGACGTCCGTTATGCAGGCACCGACCCGCGCATCAAGCTCCGCGAGAACGACACGCTGGAACCGCAAGCATTGCAGGCACTCCTCGCCGCACTGGCGCGACTCGACAAGGCCTCCAAAACCGGCCCGTGGACCAAAACCGTCCTGAAGGCCATCGAGCGGAATCCTCATGTCGCCGCGGTCACGCTGGCGACGCGCACCGGGTATGAAAAGGAATGGCTCAAGCTCAACATCCGCAAGCTCAAGAACCTCGGCCTCACCATCAGCCACGAGCCCGGGTACGAGCTTTCGCCGCGGGGGAAGGCGCTCCTGTCCGGTCTTTGACTCCGGCGTCTGTCTGAAGACACGGGAAAACAGCCTGTTTTCAGCCTGGATTCACGGGCTACTCCATGCCGTAGCACAAGGGTGTATGTTAGAGGAAACGGTTCAAGAACATCCTTGGGCAGAACGAGAAATCACATGAGCAAAGATGTCTTCATTTACCGGGTTGACGGCACCGACACCATTATCAGCATCAGTGACAACTGGTCCGCCTTCGCCAGTGAGAACGCTTGGAGCGGACCCGTGTGCCCGGAAGATGTGGTTGGCCACAAGCTATGGGATTTCATTCAGGACATTGAAACTCAGCATTTATATAGAGAGCTATTCAAGCGTGTTCGGACGGGTACGCCTTCACGGACAATTCCCTTCCGGTGCGACTCTCCGGGGGAACGAAGGCACCTGACGCTCTTGATCAAGGCCCTGCCGAACGGGCACGTCGAAATCACAAGCACAATCTCCCGGACAGAGGCTCGGGATCCCATCAGCCTGCTTGATCCGAGTACACCGAGATCATCGGAGATGGTCACGGTCTGCAGCATGTGCAAGAAAATGAAAGTCTCTGCGGAGGAATGGGCCGATCTCGAAGAAGGATTGCTGCAGCTCAAACTCTTTGAGGCCGACAAGATGCCCCAATTGAGTCACGGACTGTGTCCTTCATGCCATCAAGTGGCGATGGATGATCTGAATGACTTCAGAGCTTCAAAAAAATCCGGGCAGCGGAAGGCGTCGAAGGATTCAACCCGCAGGTAAAGCGTCCGGGAATCGTTTTGATCCTGGGCTCCGTTCCGCCCTTCCCGAGCATGTGGATGCTCTCTGAACGCATTGAGTTCATGAGCCAAAGCCATCCCTCGCCGCTTCGGGATACTAGGTTTCCTGCGTAACGACATCTGATCACTCAGTCCACTTCGACCCGGGAGCGCCCATGAGCAATGCAGGAGGATTCGGCGGCACTTATTTTCTGGCCTTCGTTGGCGCGGCGGTTTACTTCATCCAGCAATCCACCTCATTCTGGGACGGCGTCGTGGGGTTCCTGAAGGCCCTGGTGTGGCCGGCCGTCCTGATGTATCACTTGTTGCAGCACCTGAACATGTGAAGCCCTTCCACCATTTTTTCCCTCGCATGCATCCCGACATCCGCGCCTACAACACCGCCCTCTCCCCCGCCGACCGGGCCATCTGCGACCTGCTCGCCACGACGATCGATGCGCACCTCCCCAAGGCGGAGAACAAGATCTGGCACCGCCACCCGGTGTGGTTCCTGGACGGGAACCCGATCGTGGGGTACAGCAAGCAGAAACCGGGGATCCGCCTGATGTTCTGGAGTGGAAAGGATTTCGACGAGCCGGGGCTGAACGTCGCCGGCGGCAAATTCAAGGATGCCTCCGTGTTCTACAATGCCACCGATGAGGTCGATCTCAAGGCCCTCAAGCGCTGGCTGAAAACATCGACGGCTATCCAGTGGGACTACAAGAACATCATGAAGAACAAAGGCCTGCTGCGGCTGAAGTGAGCCTGTTCACCGGGCGGTGGCGGAGCCGGAACGAATCGCACGGCATGCCATGAGAGACACAGTGGACAACAAAAAACCCCGGTACACCGTCTTACGGGCGAACCGGGGCCTTGTGTTTCGACCGATCACTGAGTGCCCGCCAACGGCGGGTGTATTGAAGCGGTCGAGGGTGTTACCGGATCTCGATCGCCCGGGGACGCGCCTCTTCGACCTTCGGGATGCGCAGCGTCAGCGCACCGTCCTTGAAGTTCGCCTCGATCGCATCGGCCTTCGCGTTCGCCGGAAGCTCGAAGCTGCGGGAGAAGCTACCGTAGCGCGACTCCACGTAGCGATACTTGCCTTCCTCACCGCGCGACACGGCCTCCTTCTTGCCGCTCAACACGAGGTGATTGTCCTTCACCTCCACCGAAATGTTCTCGCGGGCAACGCCCGGAAGCTCGGCGCGGAGCACGTAAGCATCGCCTTCCTCGACCACATCCACGGCCGGGACGAAGCTGTTGGCGCCGCGCCAGTTGCGGTCGAGGTCGGTGAAGAACTGGTCGATCCAGTTGACGGGGTGGTTGGAAACTGCGTAGGTCATGGTATCCTCCTGTTGTTTGTTCGTAATGTGAATCGCCGGACATCCGGCAGACGCGGAGAGGTATCGCAAGGCCCATGCCATCCCGGCCGGGAACCCGAAAAGGGGCGGGGGCCCGGATTTCAGCCCCCGAAACCTTGGGGGAATGCAGGGAGTCCCCCCATCCTTTTCAGGGTCGAACACCCGGTAAAACAGACCGTCCGGGTTTGATACATTCCCGCTCCATGCGCTTCACCCTCGATTCCGCCGCCCTGGAGCGGATTTTCGCCAACTGGAACATCCCCGTCCCCAAGGCCGGGATTGTGCTCTTCGCCCTGCGCGGCTGCACTCCGCACCCCCCCCCTCAATCCTCACCCAATGGAAAAGAAACCAAAGGGGGGGGATGGGTGAAATCCGTACTGCTCGAATCCGTCACGCCAAACTACGTGCACATGCGTTGCACCATCGGAGCCTGGGATCGCGAGACCGGACGAATTTTCGCGGCGCCGGGATCGACCGTGCCGCACCGCGACAACGTTCGCAAGGCCGCGGCGCGCCAAGGCACGATGAAGGGGCGCGGCACCAACCAGCTCGAACCCGGTTTCTACGCCGACCTGACCAAGGGCGAGCACCTGCAGGGCAAACCTCAGGGCCACGCGGCGTTGCGGCAGACTGCCAACCGGTTATACCGTCGCGCCCCGGAGTTCCGAAAGGCCGCGCCGCTCTACACGACGCGGGATCCGCTGTTCTACGGGAACCCGTACGATAACCTGCATTGCGCATGGAATGTGAGCCCCGATCAGGAAGGGTTCCGCAGTTCGGGATGCGTGGTCGTCGCGGGGTGGCCGCATTGTCCGAGACTGGCGCGCCTTCCGGATGCGAGACCCCGGGAAAACAAAAACGCCGGCGCGTGGAAAACCTTGCACGACCTCATCTATGCCGCGCCGCAGCGCAAGTTTCCGTTGTTGTTGTTGGGGGGCCGAGATGTCGGCCGCGCCCTGTCCGGGTCGGGAAGCAAGGCGCGACTGTGTTTCGGCTCGGAAGGCGAGGCGGTGAGGGCCTTGCAACGGCGGCTCAAGGCCGCCGGGTTCTACAAAGGCAGCGCGCACGGCCGCCTGGATGCGCGCACCTACCGGGCGTGGAACGCGGCGGGGTTCAAGGGCTAAGCTACCAGCGAAAGATTCTGTCGCCCCCCAAGGCATATCCCCTGCCCGTGGGCAGCAGGCTCAGACGGCCCAGGTCGGCGACGGTATCCACGACGGACCAGGTGGCCCCGCCGTCCGAGGTCTTCAGGGTCGCGCCTCTCCCCGTCACCATGCCCGTGTTCGCGTCGGTGAACCCGACAGACGTCAAATCCGCGCTTGTGCCGCTTTCCTGCGACATCCACGTCTCGCCGCCGTCCGTGGTTTTTTGAATCACGCCGTTTCGTCCAACCATCCAGCCGGTCGAGGCATTCAGGAAAAACGCATTCCTCGGGGAACGCACGAACTCGTCCTCCGTCTCCATCGCGTGCTGCTCCGTCCAGGTGGCGCCACCGTCCAACGTCTTGAACAGGTTTCCGGAAGAGGTGTGTCGCCAGCCGGTTTCGGGATCCACGAACTGGATGAAGGTTCCGATCTGGTTTTCCCGGACATTCCACGTCACCCCGCCGTCGGTGGTCCAGGCTCCATAGGCGCCGTCTCCCTCTCCGCCGATCCACCCGTGCAAAGCATCGAGGAAAAACACGGATCGTCCCGACTGCCCCTCGAAGTCACCGTCCCAATCGGTTCCCATGGGGATCCAGGTCTCTCCCCCATCCACCGTGCGGACTCCACCGGACGCCCCCACGGCCCAGCCGCGCAGGTTGTCCACGAAGAAAACCCCATGCAATGTCGTCTGGATGTCGCTCGCCTGGCGCACCCAGGTTTCGCCCCCGTCGGTGGTTTTCAGGATCACGCTGACCGGACGACTCAACTGCGGGGCGAAGGCGGAATCGTATCCACCCACGATCCAACCCGTCTGTGCGTCGACAAAATGCAGATCGTTCCATCCCACCTCGGGCGGCATTTCCTCGCTGTCCGGATCAAACGGCCCGGGACCGAACGGAAACAGCTCCACCCAGCCGTCCTTCCCCGGCCCGTTTTCCGGACCCTCCGTCTTCGTCTTCTCCGAACCCGTCATGTAGCAGCCCGCCGCCAACTGCGCCAGCATGATGGCGGCGAGAAAACCGGTTAACGCTTGCAAGGACCTCATGTCTCCCCCTGATTACTTGGGTTGTTCGCTAAAGCGAATCAAATATATCCAGGCAAACGTCATTTGACAATCCGAAAATAAACCTGGATCAATCCCGCACAAAAACCACTCCCTCCACCGAATCCCGCACACCGCCCCCCTGCCGCCATATTGCTTCATCGCTCCATTCTTCCATTGTTCTATTGCTGTACTGCTGTATTGCTGTACTGTCCACTGTCCACTGTCCACTGTCCACTGTCCTTCCTACCTTTCCCCCCATGTCCGCAAGCCCCACAACCCCGTCCGCGCCGCTCCGCAAACCCCTCTGGCTGAAGGCCAAAATCCCCTCCGGGGCCGAATACGCCGCCTTGCGCGAGAACGTGCGATCGCACAACCTGCACACGGTGTGCGAGAGTGCGAGCTGCCCCAATCTGGGCGAGTGCTGGTCCGAAGGCACGGCCACGGTGATGATCCTGGGCAACACCTGCACGCGTGGTTGCCGTTTCTGCGACGTGCCCAAGGGGCGTCCCGACGGGCTCGATGGCGAGGAGCCGGAGCGCGTGGCCGAGTCGGTGCGGCTGATGAACCTGAAGTACGTGGTGATCACCTCGGTGGCGCGCGACGACCTCAAGGACGGCGGCGCGGAGATCTGGCACGAGACGATTCTGCGGACGCGACTCGAGAACCCAGGCACGCGCATCGAGATCCTCATCCCCGACATGCAGGGGCGGCTCGACCTGGTCGATCATATCCTCGACGCGGCGCCCGATGTGCTCAACCACAATTTCGAGACGGTGGAACGCCTGCAAAAGCATGTGCGCGGCAAGGCGAACTTCCGCGACACGTCGGCGGTGCTGCGCCGCGCGAAGGAGCGCGGGTTCATCACGAAGACGAGCCTGATGCTGGGCGTGGGCGAGACCCGCGAAGAACTGGAGGCGGTGATCCGCCACATCGCGGAGTTGAAGGTGGACATCCTTACGATCGGGCAGTATTTGTCGCCGGGTGGCCCGGGGCATCTGCCGGTGGAGCGCTTCGTGCCGCCGGAGGAGTTCGCGGAACTGCGCGATTACGCGCTGGCGCAGGGGATTCGCGTCTGCCAATCGGGTCCGCTGGTGCGTTCGTCGTACAAGGCGGACGAAGCGGCGGCGGTGTTGTTCGCGTAGAGGCTACCTCGCAGCCTCGGCCCAGCACCCTTCCAGTTCCGTTTTCACCTGTTGCCACGACGCCTTCTCATCAGGAAGCGTCCGCCCGTCGATCGGAGGGAAGAAGCGCAGCCGCACCGGCACGGTGCCGCCCCGCGTGCGCGCCTCGAAGGCCGCCCGCGTATCGCGCACATGCACCGGAACGATCCACGCCCCCGCCTGCACCGCCATGCGGATGCCTCCCGACTTCACCGGCAACAGCGCGCCCGTCTTGCTGCGCGTCCCCTCGGGAAACACCACCAGCGGATGGTCGCCCAGCATCTGCGCCGCCGCGGCCAGGGCGTTGCGCGCGCCCGCCTTGTCGGCGCGGTCGATGAACACGCAACCCACGCGACGCATCCAGAACGACAACAACGGGATGTCGCCGAGTTCCTTCTTGGCCACGAATCCAACGCGCTCGCCAAGCGATGCAACCAGCGACGGGATGTCGAGCTGACTCTGGTGATTGCAAAGAATCACGCGCGGTGCGCCGTCGGCCGGAGGCAAATTCCCGGCGCCCTCGACGGAGAGCTCCGCACCAAACGCCCGCAACGCCAGGCGCGCCCATCGCACGTACAACCTGTCGAGCACGCGCCGTTGAACCGCCGCGCCGCGCAGGCCGGCGAAGGCGTAGACCACCAGGCTGTACACCATGAATGCCGCCACGCGGGCGATCGCCCAAGCCGTTCTCATGCATTCCTTTCGCGGCACGAAGCCGTCCGACAACAGGGAAAAACCGAAAGCCGAAAGCGAAAAAGACAAAACAAAAAAGGCCCCGAAGCGGGACCTTTCCTGTCGTTCATGACCCGCTTGAAAAAATCAGCGGGATGCTTCGAGACGCTCCTTGAGGGCGCGACGCACCGCCGTGTTCAAGCGACGCTTGCGCTCTTCGGACGGCTTCTCATGACGTTGCTTCTTCTTGACGTCGGAAAGAATGCCCGCCTTCTCGCAGGACTTGGTGAAACGCCGCAGCGCTTTCTCGAAGGACTCTCCGGGACGCACGATTACGCCTGTCATACTGTATTCACCTCGATTCCGTATCAATCAGTCAGGGTTCATGTTCTCGTTCGGGGTTGCAAATCTATCAAGCTGGGGGCCCCTGTCAAGCTGCCCCGTACCCACTCAAATGACGACACTGAATCCCCAAAACCTTGATATCAAACGATTTCAGGGAAAATCGGGGGGATTCCCTGCGCAGCCACCCCTCGGGGGACTCTCCGGCCCCCCGAAAAAATCAAATCCGGGCCGAACAAATCATTGTCAAATGTTCAAACACAAGGCTGTTGGACTATACTTAACACGAACTTCTTTCCCGAAAGGGCCTGAAAAATGCTGAAATGGATTCCCCTGACACTTGGCATGACCGCTCTGGTCCTGTCGGGTTGTGGCCAGCAAGCCGATCGTTACGAAGCGGAAACCCTCCCCGAGCCCGAACTCGTTCTCCCCGAACCACCCCCGATGGATCCCGTCGCGATCGAGCCCGCTCCCGAACCCGTTGCGGCCCCCACCCCGGCCCCCAAACCCGAACCAAGGCCCGAACCAAAACCCGAACCAAAACCCGAACCGAATTACGGCATCGTCAAGGACGGTCCCTACGTCCTTCAGGTGGCCCTCTCGAACCAGAAGCGCTCCATCGACGCGCTGGCGGAGCGCCTGCGCAAGGACGGCTTCCCTGCCTACGTGACAACCGTCGAGAACCCCACGCCCGAACTCAAGGGCACCTACTACCGCGTGCGCATCGGCGCCTTCGCGAACACGCGCACCGCGCGCGAGTAGCCCACGCGCTCCTCCCACGGCCCGCCGGAGGAGATCAGCTGTAGGTCAGGCCCGGTCATCAAGCCTCGTCTTCGTCGTCTTCGAACGTATCGAGGAGCGCACCCTGCAGGCCCAGGGCGGCACGGCGCGGATCCTGTGGCACCTCGATCCCCAGGTGGCGGTAGCCCAGGTGGGTCAGCAGCCGCCCCCGAGGCGTGCGCTGGATGAAGCCGATCTTCAGCAGGTACGGCTCGTACACGTCCATGATCGTGTCGGCCTCCTCGGAGACAGCGGCGCCCAGCGTGTCCAGGCCCACCG